>JAVXBP010000019.1:0-20435 GCA_036659935.1 Clostridia bacterium | reverse complement strand
CAATATCTTGTTCCAACTCATAGTATATATCCAAAACATACAAATTGTCCACTCTTTTTTGCAAATTCCAACTCTTGAGCAACTTTGAGCCCTTTGGCAAAGTCTGCGCAAGCTCGACAAACATCTCATTTGTTTTGTTGTCCAAGTCAGTTTGAGTGGTTTCTTTTTCGACGAGTTTTGTCTCAAAAATTGTGTGGTTGGAATATTTTATCGGGAAGAAAACGCCAAATGCCGACGACTTTGTTTCCCTTTCCCAACTGCCAAAATTGATATCTTTTTTGCCATTCCACCGCCAACCAAAAAGCTCCAAATCAGTATACTCCACGCTTTGACCTGTGCGCTCGGCGACGATATATTTTGAGCTGACATTCGCGCTCGATTGCGCCCACGTTCGACCGAAAATTTGACCGCTCGCGTTGACTGGCTGGCGAATGTTGTTGGGGTCGGCTGGGTCGCCCAAGTCGATATAGCCGTCAATGAGAATTTGTCCCTTTTTGACACTGTCGCCCTCTTTGACTTGCGCCGTGCCACTTGTCACAATCACTCGCGTTACAATGCAGTCGCAACTTGCAAAAATTTGCGTCTTACTCTCTGGATAGCCGTCGACCATATGCTGTTCTATCACGTCAACAACAAGCTTTGCGCCACAATATCTCGCTTCTGCAAACGCGACTTTGTCCACCGACGACAACACCAAACGCGCGACGTTTTGCGGTTGCGCTTTTGCTTTTGGTCTGTTTGGCTTGATATTATTGTTTGCAAGAAGTTGGAAAACTTCCGCTTGCAATTGATTGTTGGCACAATTAATTTCTATCGAAAAATAGAACAAACTTGCCGTCCACAGCCCCGCGACAATCACAATCAAACACACGCACAACGCAAAGTGTTCCAAGACAGTTTTCCCGAGCTTTTTGCAAGAATTTTCTTGCGTTTTCTCGAAAGCAATTCCGCGCTCGACAAGCGTTTTTTCCACGCTTGCAACATACTTTTTCCCGACGGAAAAAAGCAAGCCGTCTGACTTTTTCTCAATCTTTTTGAGAACGATTCCACTCTCTTGCAATTGATTGAGAATGCGCGCGCTGTTCAAAGCGGAAACCTTGTAGGTGGCAAAAAAAATCATTCTTGCACCTCAATATTTCTTATTTTGCCTTGCGCAATCAAGTCGGAATTGTTGGACGCCAATATCACAAATTCTTTGCCATTTACAACAATAATTTTGTTGGACAAGCGGAGTTTGACACATTCCGCGTCAAAAACAAGAATTCCTTTGTGCCCTTCGACAATCAATATATCGTCAATAATGGTGACTTTGTGTCCCCAAACGTTGTCCAAAAGTTTGCCGTCAAAATATTTTGCCACTTCGTCTTTGTACGCCATTTTCTACCTCATACAAATATATATGACAAAGCTTGCGGATATATTTATTCGTTGGAATTTTCTTCGAATTTTGGCTCAAGTTTCATCTCGGAATTTTTGATCTCGTCCATAATATTGTTGGTCGATTGAGCCTTTGGCTTGTCTGATATGTCGAACGGAATTTCGCTCACAACAACGCTTGATTGTGGCTCTTTGTCAGTCTTTTTTTGAACATTTGCAGTGACATTTGTGCCATTATTGACAGCTTTTTGTTCATTTATCGGTGTTTTTTGTATTACATTTGTGGCAAAATCGCTCGCTTTCTGCATTTCTTTTTCTTCTTTGACCGCGCCAATTCTGTCATTGTAATCGGTTGGAACTTCGTCGCTGTCAACAGGCGGTTCGTATGCTTCTTGAGTGGTCGCTTCCACTTCTTGTGGAGCGTCTTTTGCCTTTTCGTTTTCTTTCTCGCCCTGCTTTTTCTTCGCGGCTTCTTTTTGTTCTTTGCTGAGAACTACGATGTTGGAAACAGGAACAAAGTTCATAAGGTTTTTCTCCCACTTGAGCGGGAATTTGCCCGTTTGACCATTTCTATGTTTTGCGAGCAACAAATAAATCGCCGCGCAATTTTCTTGATAAATTTCGAAGTCGCCCTCGGTCAAGAACATAACCATATCGGCGTCTTGTTCGATTGCGCCCGACTCGCGCAAGTCAGAAAGCATTGGCGTTTTGTCGTCGCGTTGCTCGATACTTCTGGACATTTGAGAGAGCAAAATTACTGGCACGTTCAACTCTTTGGCAAGAATTTTCATCGCGCGCGACGTCTCGGAAACTTGTTGTTGCTTGGACGCGTTTTTGTTGGCGACAGTCGTGTCCATCAATTGCAAGTAATCGACCACCACAAGGTCAAGCGCGCCTTTTTGCGCCTTAAGTCTGCGACATTTGGACAAAATTTGTTCGGCGGATATCAATGACGAATCGTCGATAAAGACGTTACTTTCGTTCAAAACCGCGCTCGCTTCCCACATTCTCGACAGTTCTTGCATTGATTGAGAGCCTGCCTGCAACGACTTGCTGTCGACCTTTGCAAGGTTGGATATGAGACGAATAACAAGTTCTTTTGCGGACATTTCCAAGTTGAAAACCGCCACAACCTTGTCTTTTGTCTCAGAATTTTTGATAACGTTCGCGACCATATTCATAGCAAAAGTTGTTTTTCCACAGCCCGGACGAGCAGCCAAAACGATAAGTTGCCCACCGCGGAAACCGTTTGTCTCGCCGTCAAGCGAGCTTATGCCGACCTTGAGTCCTCCTAGAACTTCTTTTGTATTGAACACTGTCGCAAGCAAATTTGCGACTTCTATCGCCGTCTCAGAGACGTGGACAAGTCCGTTTGTCTCTTTTTGTTGTGAAATATTGTATATCAAAGCTTCCGCGACCGCAAGCACTTTCGCCGCGTCTTCTTCTTCGTAAGCGGTGGAAATTATCTCATTGCAACGCCTGATAATGTTGCGCAAAAGCGAATTGCGTTGCAAAATCGTCACATAATAATCGCAGTTCGCCGTCGATGGAATGCTGTCAACAATCTCAGCGAGCATTGTGACTCCGCCCACGTTTGTGAGCTTGTCCTCGCGCTCCAAGGCGTTGGAAAGCATTATGATATCGACAGGCTTGTTTTGCGCCATCAATGCCTTTATTTGTTTAAAAATCTCTCTGTGCGCTGGCGAATAAAAATCATCTTCCGACAAATTGCATACGATTCTAACTGCCACTTCGTTGTCGCTGATAATAGCGGCAAGAACGGCTTGTTCAGCTTCGACACTGACAGGCATAGCCTTTATTTTCTTTGCAGTTGCGTTGTTGTTGAACATAATTTTACATCTCCAATTTTTTTTCGCGACACATTTTTGTATAATATAATATAATTCTATTCTATTTTTGTCTTTTAGTCAAGCGAAATAAGTTCCGCCAACGTCGCATTGTAGAAATCCATCGCCTTTTTGAATGGTTCTTTTGTTGTCAAATCGACCCCTGCGAGCTTCAAAATCTCCACTGGCGACATACTTCCGCCCGCGCTGAGAAACTGCTTGTAGCGCTCCACGGCAGGTTGACCTTTTGTCAAAATATCGTCGGCAATGCAAACCGCGCTTATCAGCCCTGTGGCATATTTGTAGACATAGAAACTGTTGTAAAAGTGCGGAATTCTCGCCCACTCATACTTGATATACTCGTCGTTTATCACGCCTTTTGCGCCATAATAGAACTCATTGAGCTTGTAATAAGCGTCGCACAAGCTGTCAGGAGTGAGCGCGTCGCCCTTCTCCGCAATGTCGTGCGCGACAACTTCAAATTCCGCAAATTGTGTCTGGCGGAAAACTGTCGTGCGGAACATATCGAGCATATATGACAAAAGATATTTTCTGTTTTTCTTGTCGCTGCGCGCAAGCAAATATTTCAACAACAACGTTTCGTTGACCGTTGACGCGACTTCCGCCACAAAAATCTCATAGCCAGCCTTTTCGTAAGGTTGAGTTGTGTTGGAAAAATAAGAATGCAAGCTGTGACCGAGCTCGTGCGCGATTGTAAAAACATCGTGAATTGTCGGTTGATAATTGAGCAAAACATAAGGGTGCGAGTCAAAACAGCCCCAGCTGTAAGCTCCGCTGCGCTTGCCTTTGTTCTCATAAACGTCAATCCAACGCTCGTTGAAAGCGCGGTCGAGCAAGTCGCAATAGTCCTTTCCCATTGGCGCAAGAGCGTCTTTGACAAGCTTGCAAGCGTCGGCATAATCGAGATTGACTGTCACTCCGTCATAGATTGGCGTGTGCAAATCATAGAGATGCAACTCGTCATAGCCCATAACTTTTTTGCGGAATTCGAGATAATTGTACAGTCCGCCGATATTGTTGTGCACGCACTCAATAAGGTTGGAATATACGATAGGGGCAACGTTTTCGCTGTCCATCGCGCGCTCAAGGCAGTTGTTATATTTGCGCAATTTGGAATAAAACAAGTCTTTTTTGACGTTGCCAGCATAGAGAACGGCAACGGTATTTATCATTTTTTTGTAAGCGGTAAACATTGTTTCGAACGCTTTTTTTCTGTCGTCTCTGACTGGCGATTGCATAAGCAAGCCATAGAGTCCGTGCGACAATTCGACCTTTTCGCCATTGCTGTCAACAAAAGTTTCGAATTGGACGTCGGCGTTGTCGAACATCGAAAACGCGTTTTGGAACATATCCGCAAAACTTCCAGTTTGGGCGATAATGCTTTCTTCTTTTGCCGAAAGCGTCCGCGACTTTGTGCGAGCGAGTTCTTTCAACGTGTAATCGTAATCGACAAAGCGTTTGTCCGCCGCCAATTGCAAAAGGAATTCTTCGCTATTTTCTGTCAATTGTGGTCGAATATATGATGCGAGCGTGCTTATCTCAACGGACAAATTTTCAATTTTGTCAGTCATAGCCTTATATTTGGAAATATTTACGTCTTGATCTTGACGCATTTTTGCATAGACATACAACTTGGAAATAACTCTGCCAATCGCGCTTTCCGCTTGCAAACAAGCGAGAATATCAACGGCGTTGTTAAGCTTTTTGTCAAAAGTTGTCAAAATCTGCTTTTTCTTGTCCAACTCCGCGCAAGTTTTTTCCCACTGCGCGTCATTTGCGAACATAACTTCGAGATTCCATTTGTAAGAATTGTCAATGTCTTTTCTTTCTTTTACTTGCATACAACACTCCTTTTTTGACCAATCAATCGAAAATATCATTCCGCTGTCATTTTTCTACAACGGAATGATAAACATTTTGTACTTTTACATTTTGTATTTTTTCCAACCGCTCGCGCTTTTAATCAAGCCGCAAGGAGCAAATCTTTTTGACCGCTCACATTGTTTAAACGCAAAGAGCAAGTCATTTTCCGACCGCTCGCCCTACTTAAACCGCAAGGAGCAAATCGTTTTCTTTTATCCAGCCAACTTTTCTCAACAGCAGTCCAACCGCCCAAGAAATGACCGCAGGCAAGACAAAGAAAAGCAAAATTACCGCGATTGCGAAAAGCCACCAAGACATTCCGCCGTTTGTGACTGATTGATTGAAACTGTCAATCACTCCTACAAAACCGCAAGTGCCCATTCCACCGCCCGACGCGCCACATTTGAGTTTGAAGCCAACTGTCGCGATAGGTCCGCAAATTATGCTCGCCACAATCGGCGGAATAAAAATGCGAGGGTTTTTCATAATGTTAGGAATTTGAAGCATTGACGTGCCGACGCCTTGAGAAATAAGTCCGCCCCAGCCGTTTTCTTTGAAGCTCATCACCGCAAAGCCGACCATTTGACACGCGCAACCGACAACCGCCGCGCCACCAGCAATCAAAATTGCATTGATGTCGCCTGCCGTAGAAGTAGCGCTGTTCAAGATTGGACTTGCAACCGCCACCCAAATTGCCGCGCTTGACGTTGGCATTGTGAGCAAAATGCCCATAACCGCCGAGATTATTACGCCCATAAAGAATGGTGTGATTGACGTCGCCCAAGCGATGCCGCGTCCAAGTTGATTGATAAGCCAAATGAAAGGGAAAGAGACGTACGCGCCGACCATTGCGACAAGAAGCCCCGTCAATGGCACAAGCAAAATGTCGAGTTTTGTCTTGCCTGCGACAAGGTTTGCAATCTCGCAAGAGAGCAACGCCGTCACATATGCGCCGATAGGATTGCCGGGCAAGCCCTTGCCCAATATCGTCGCGATCGCGCCCATGTTGCCACCGCTGAAGTTTTGCCCGATAAATTGTTCGCTAAACGCGCCAACAAAACCAGCGACAATGGCGGTAAATACTACGAGTTTTGGCATTTTGAGATGACTTGCGATGCCTGCGCCGATGCCCGCGCCCATAAGAATTGCCGCAAGTTTGCCAATAAGAATAAACAAATTGCCAACTGGATTGTTGCCAATCAACTCACCTATTGTCTTGAGAATCGTACCTGCAATCAACGTGACAAAAAGACCTTGAGCCATGCCCGTAAAGGCATCGATGAACCATCTTTTGCACAGTTTCTTGACTGTTGTCCAAGCAGAATTTTTGTTCTGTTGGAATTGTGGGTTTGTTTCTACTACTTCCACTTGGGCAGTTTTCCGTTCTTCCGTAACGGCTGATGAATTTTTCTTAAAAGAATTCATAACAACCTCCCAATTAATTTATGTTTACATTATAAGAATTGCTGAGCGATTTGTCAATCAAATGCCCACCGCTGACGATATTTATTTATTTGGGACAGTTGCAGTTTGTGGAAATGCTTGCGGAAAATTGTCTCAAATTTTGTAAAAGTTCGCGGAAAATTTTACAAAAAAAGTTGTCTCACGGCTCGCGACAAAGATTACGCAAAGCTTTGAGCAAACCTTGCAAAAAAATGCTTGTCAAAAAATTGTGTAATTCTTACTCATTTGGCTTTTTGATAATATAATAGCAATAGCTCATCGCTGGCAACGCGACATTCAATTGCGCATTGCCGTTGCTGTCTATATTCGCCACTACGTCCGATGTTTCGTTCTTGGAAAAAATGACTTTCTTGTCCGTAAGCGTGGCTTTTGGAAGTGGCGGAATATCTTTGTCAACTACTTTTTTGTCTGTTACAAGCGGTATGCGTGTTTTTTCGCTTGCGACAATGACAAGCGGTGTCGCCTCCACGCCATACAACGGATAAGGGACGTCGGAATTTTTTGTATTCTCAACTGGTGGCGGTGGACTGTCAAGCGCCGTCAGCCCAGAATAATAGAGTGGAACGTTTAGCGTTTGGGTGATGTCTCTGTCCGTTTGGTTGAAAATTGTCAAAAAGCCCCTGACTTCGCCTTGCGGATACAAATTGAGAATCGCGTCCAAAGCCGTGGTTCTTGTATAATTGTTTTTGTCGATTTGCGGTGGCAAAAAGTGTACGGTAATGCCGTTGATGACGGTTCTATATTTTTTGTAAATGCCTATCCATTTGGCAAGAATATTTTTGCCTTGCTCGCTATCGTATACTTTTTTCCCGCGCAAAGTTGGCATAACTCCGCTTGCGACGCATTGCGCAATCGCCCAATCATAATCAAAAGCGTTCTTGTCGGTTGGACAAAATTGAGCGTCCGCCCCACCGCCGTGATAAACGTTCAGTGGCACAAAGCCCCAACTTTGCGAAGGGGTTTTTGCAAAAGTCCCCTTGTAATAATAAATTCTTGAAGTAATCAATTGTTCTTGACGCTTTTCGGAAAAGGCAATTTCTTCATAGCCAACGCCGTCTCTGTTTGTCCCACACAAATAGTGCCAATCGGGGGCGTTGATATAGACGTTTCTTTTTCTAATTTCCTTGTACCAATCAAGGACAGAATGTTTCCATTGCTTGTATTGCGAATCGGTGAAGTCGTCGTGGTGATGCGTTTTTCCGCCTGCGCACAACATCATCGCGTATGGTCCGTCGATTTCGATTGCGTCAGCTTTTGTAACGTCAAGAAAATGCAAAACTTTTGCCGTATATTTTTCCGCCCAATCGTTGGCAAGACATCTGCAAATGTGGCTGTAATCGTGGTTGAGCGCCTCATGTGAGCGCACTGGCGAATAGTTTTTGACATACGCGAGCGTATAAGCGCCCATTTTGATTCCATTTGCGTGTCCATAGGCGTAGGCGCGTTTTATTTTGTTGAGATAGATTTTGTTTTGACTTTCCATATTTACGCCCGAACCAAAAGATTGAATTATCAATTCCACGCCGACTTCTTTGCAACAATCGACGGTTTTTTTGATTGCGCGAGCGCTGTTGGCTATAAAGTGGAAAAACACCGAACAATCAAGCGTCCATGGCGCAAGCGTCTTGTAAATACTCTTGACTTCAATCAAGCGTGATTCGTAATATTCCGCCACAAATGCCGATTCGTAAGCGATTATCGACTCGACAATCTCGCCCTGTCGCAAGGTTACGTTCATTCTATGCAAGGGCGCGACTTCCAATGTCTTGTAAGTGTGCCGCGCGTATAGGTTGGCATATTCCGCAAAATTTAGCCCAAGGAATTGCATATGCGCGTTAAAATTGCTGTCGACAAAAAGATTGTCGATTTTTTCTATATTCATAATATCAACAAAAATATTGTCTATCGCAACGCTGTCTTTGCCGATATTTTTGACAGTGACTTGCTTGCCAATCGTAGGAATTCCATCGTAAATTTCATAATGAACCGTTATCAACAAATTTTTGTAGGAATAGACAAGTTCCACCGCTTGACCTTTTGGCGGATATTCTCTCTGCTCGGACATTGACTTATTCGGAAAAAAGTCAACGACTTTCAGCATATTTGCGCGCCTTGCCTCGACGAAAGTCACGCCACTGTCCACTCGCTTGTTGTCGCAAACAAAAGCAAAGTCAGTCATTCCGCTGTCAACAAAACGTTCGCCCGTTATGGAATTGTCAAAGGCGTCCGTAACGCAATTTTCCAGAACAATTTCTCTCGCAATCAGTCCGTTGGAAAGGACAATTTTTTCGTCGCCGACAGTGATTGTCGCAACATAATCTTGATTATTAATAACCCAATAACTCATTAAGCCCCCCGCTTATCTATTATTTTTTGTGGTTTTGACATACTCGTCAACTTTGAAGTCATTTCTGCCGTGTGGCAAAAACAAAAAATATCACCTTTCGCTTTTAATATTTCATATCCAAGCGAGATTTTATATAGAAAATTTCAATTGAACATATTTCCATTATACAATGTCAATTCTTGAATGTCAATATTTAATCAAAAACATCACAACTTATTTTTGTACAAAAAACTTTTTTGTTTTGTGCGGAAAAGCGGTTTTTTTGAGTGCAAGCTCGTGATTTTTTGCAAGCAAAAAGCGAATACCTTTCGATATCCGCTTGTGTTGCATTTTTGCAAATGTTGTTTTTTTGTCGCGCAAATTTTAGTTTTTTTGCGACTTGTTTTCTTGTTTATTACAAGAATTTTGCATTTTTTTCTGCGATTTTTGTTTCGCAAAATTTTGCGCAAATGTTATTTTGTCGAGTGATTTTTCGATATATTGACAGTTGTCAAGCCTATTCGACCGAATTAATATATCAAGTCAATCAGTCCGACGTTGCCGTCCATTCTTCTATAGACGATATTTACCATGCCGTTTTTGTCATTTACAAAAGCGTAAAAGTCGTGGTCGACAAGTTCCATTTCGTCAATAGCTTCTTTGACACTAATTTTTTTGAGTTCAATAGATTTTGTTCTGACAAGTTCTTTTTCTTTTGGCTCGTCATTGCCATAGATTCCGACTTCGTCAAACGCTGATTTTTTGATTTTGTCCAACTTTGTGCGATGTTTGCGAATTTGACCTTCAATTTTTGGCAACGCGACGTCAATATTGTTGTACATATTGTCAGAAGTAACTTCGCTTCTTACAATCGCTCCACTAAAATTGATTGTGATTTCCAGCGCATATTGCTCTTTTGTAACTTGTTTCAGAGTAAATTTTGCTACTGCATCATCGTCAAAATAACGAGAGAACTTTTCCATTTTTTTGTCAATGATTTCTCTGAGATGGTCGGTCACCTTGTAATTTTTTGCAATGATTTCTATACGCATAATGTGCCTCCTCGCTTGTGACAATTGTCAGGTATGCCCTTTTGCAACCGTCACTTTCTTTTAGTATCTTTATTATACCATAAGAAATGCGTCTTGAAAAGGGGGTTTTGAAAAATATTTTAACTTTTTTCTCGAAAGCTGTCCTTTCTCTCTTTTTTGGCTCAACAATGTTGGGTTTTTGGACGCATTTTAGCTTTTTTTCTTGAAAACGAGTTTTTCGTCTTCTTTCGACACAACAATATGGTCGCCGAGCGCAAAATTGCCCTTCAAAATTTGTTCTGACAGCTCGTCTTCTATCATTCTTTGCACTGCGCGTCTCAACGGTCTTGCGCCATACTCTTGGTCAAAGCCGTTGTCAACGACAAATTGTTTGGCGTCGTCAGTCAATTCGATATCAATGCCCCTTTCCGCAAGTCGCTTGCCGAGTTGAGTTATCATCAAATTTGCGATTGCGCGCATATCGTCTTTTTCCAACTGACGGAAAATAATTATGTCGTCAAGTCGGTTGATAAATTCTGGCTTCATCGCCTTTTTGAGCGCTTCCATTTGTTTGTCTTTGAGATTGTCATATGTCGATTGCGACGCGCCAAAGCCGAGCGCTTGTGTCGATTTGATTTCGTTTGCGCCAATATTTGACGTCATAATCACGATTGTGTTCTTGAAACTTACCGTTCTGCCGTGCGAGTCAGTCAATCGTCCGTCTTCCATAATTTGTAACAAAATGTTAAAAACGTCAGGGTGAGCCTTTTCTATCTCGTCGAAAAGCACAACGGAATATGGCTTTCTTCTCACTTTTTCGGTCAGCTGACCGCCTTCGTCAAAGCCGACATAGCCCGGCGCTGAGCCAATGAGTTTGGAAACGTTCATTTTGTCCATATATTCTGACATATCGACTCTTATCATAAGGTTTTCGTCGCCAAACATAGCTTCCGCGAGCGCCTTGGAAAGTTCAGTTTTGCCCACGCCTGTTGGCCCTAGGAAAATGAACGAGCCAATCGGTCTGTTGGGGTCTTTGATGCCCACTCTCGCCCTACGAACCGCCTTGCAAATTGAGCCGACGGCATCGTCTTGACCGACAACGCGCTTTTTGAGAATTTCTTCCAACTGGAGCAATTTTTCCGATTCCGTCTGAGTAATTTTGACGACAGGCACGCCCGTCCAAGACGAAACGATTTCCGCAATTTCTTGCTCGCCAATCGACAAGTCTTTTTCGACTTGAGTGTCTTTCCACTCGCCTTTTTTGACTGCAAGGTCGGCTTTCGCCTTTTCAAGTTCCTTTTTGAGAGTGTCGCACGCAAGGAATTCTTCGTGCGCTTTTTTGTCCTCCAATTCGATTTGGATACGAGCGATTTTGTCCTCCAACTCTTTGACGCCTTGTGGCGCGACGTTTGCGCCAATACGCTTGCGCGATGCCGCCTCGTCAATCAAGTCAATCGCCTTGTCTGGCAAGAATCTGTCGCTTATATATCTGTCAGAAAGCTGCGCCGCGGCGTTGATAGCCTCGTCTTTGATTGTAACTTTGTGGTGTTGCTCATATTTTTCTCGCAAGCCTTTGAGAATGAGAATTGTGTCTTCCACGCTTGGTGGGTCAACAATTATCGGTTGGAATCTTCTCTCGAGCGCTGGGTCTTTCTCGATATGCTTGCGATATTCGTCGAGAGTTGTCGCGCCAATGGTTTGCAATTCGCCACGCGCAAGTTGCGGTTTTAGAATGTTCGCCGCGTCAAGACTGCCGTCGGTGGAACTTCCAGCGCCAACAATTGTGTGAATTTCGTCAATAAAAAGTATGGTATTTCCGTCTTTTTTGAGCGCGTCAATTGCCTTTTTGAGCCTTTCTTCGAACTCTCCGCGATATTTTGTTCCTGCCAAAAGGCTTGTGATGTCCAACGAAAAAACGTGCTTGTTTTTGAGCATTTCTGGCACGTCGCCAGCGACAATCGCTTGCGCCAAACCTTCGACAATCGCGCTTTTGCCGACGCCCGGTTCGCCAATCAGCACTGGGTTATTTTTTGTTCTGCGCGAAAGAATTTGTATAATTCTCTCGATTTCTTTGCTGCGACCGATGACTGGGTCGAGCTTGCCTGCCTTGGCTTTTTCGGTCAGGTCCTCGCCAAAGTCCGCGAGTTCTTCCAACTGTTGATATTGCTTGTCGCCTTTCGATTTCCCACTTTTTGAGCTGTATGCGCTCCAATTGTCGTCGCTCAAAATATCGTCGTTATCTGAGCTTGAACCTTTGTAGCCTTTTATTTTTCTTTTTTCGATGTTTGCAATGCAATCGACTTCCAATTTGTCGATAGAGATGCCACAACTTGCAATCGCTTTTGCCGCGTAAGAGTCGCGATAGAAAATTATCGCGCTGAGCATAACGTCGGACGCGATGCCGTCTTCGCCAAGCCTGTCAGCCAAAGATTGAGCGTTGGCAAGGGCGTTTTCCGTTCTTGCGGTCACTTCGACTTCTTCGAGCGCCCTTTTTTGCAAGGTGATTATGTTCTCGATATTTTTTTCGCTCATATTGTTCATCGCCAAGATTTTCCCGCCTTCACTTTTTGGACAAGCGAGCATTGCGCACAAAATATATTCTGTCCCAAGCAAGCCTTCGCTGTGCGCGGCAAAGTCAGTCGCTTTCTCGACAACTTCTTGACATTCCTTTGTAAATTTGTTCATTTTTCGCTCCTTTTTCCGACATTTCTGCGGAACAATTTTATTTTTTTGTAACTTTTGTTACTATTTTTTGTATTGATTTTTTTGTTTTAAACAGGCTTTTTGTTTATCAATTTCCTGACAAGCGCCGCCCTTGTAATATCCCTTTCTTGCGCGCTGAGCGCCTTTTCGGAAAGCTTGCAAAGCATTGCAGGTTGACACATTACAATCAGCTGATTGAGCGTGTTTATGTCGCAATCAATATAGCCCAGCCCCACGCCGAGTTTTGTCAACGCGAGCATTTCCATAAACTCCGTCGAGTCGATTGTCACCGCATATTGCAAAATTCCATAAGCGCGCATAATCTCATTTTTGAGTTCGACCGCGCGCGAATTTGACAAGTTTTTGCGAGCGATTTTTTCCGCGTCGACGAGCTTGCGAATGACCATATTCATTGTATTTATGATTTCTTTTTCGCTGAGACTGATTGACGCTTGATTGGAAAATTGATACAAATATCCTTCCACTTTGCTCCCTTCGCCATACACTCCGCGGACGGTAATTCCACTTGCTCGATACTCATTGAGAATGGAATTTATCGAGCCGTTCATCGACAGCGCCGGCAAAAACAACATCGCTGACGCGCGCATTCCCGCGCCCAAATTTGTCGGGCAAGCGGTCAAATAGCCAAAGTTTTTGTCAAAGGCATAGTCAACTCGCTTGGCTATTTCTTCGTCAATTTTGGCGATGCGATTGTAGGCGCTTTCGAGTTGCCAGCCACTCAAAATGCACTGCGCCCTGATGTGGTCTTCTTCGTTGAGCATAATTGCAATTTCTTCATTTTTGCTGAGAATCAACGCGCCGTAAGGGCAATTTGCGATGAGATCGGGGCTGGCAAGGTGTCTTTCGACCAATGCGCGCCCGTCGATTGCGCTCAATTCGCTCATTTTGTATACGGTTGTTTTGCAAAATTTGTTGCACGCTTCGTCAACGTTTTTCATCAAAACGGAATAGATTTCTTCTTCGCCGTTCAACTTGTTTGGGAAAGGCAACGCCGTAATATTCCGCGCCAATCGCACGCGAGTAGAATAAACTATATCTTTTTCGCTTTCCATATCTCGCTCCTTATTTGTCGGTTTTTTTGACTGAAAGTTGGTCAATTTTGCTTTTTAATTCGTTTGCGAGCAAATAATTTTCCGCATCGACCGCTTGTGAGAGTTGTTCGCGCAAGCTGTCCAATTCGCTTGTTTTGCAGTGGCATTTGCTCTCGCAAGTCTCGCGAACTGCGCTTGCCACCTTGTCTGACGAGTTGTCTTTGTCAGCAATTTTCTCGGCATTTCTGTTTGCGTAAGGCGCTCCGCCGAGCTTGTCAACATATTGCTGGGCGATATCGGCGAAAGTCTTGTAACATTCGGCGCAACCAAACTTATAATTTTCCAACACTTCTTGCTCAGTTGTGCCACACTTGCAAACTCTTTGAGTTGGTTTGTTAACAAATTCGTCGCTCCATTCAAAAAAATTCTCAATCACGTTTTCGCCAAAAAAGTCGGATATATCTTTTTTGTGTTGCAAAATTTTTGCGCAATTTTTGCAAATATAATTTACCTTGTCGACTCCGTGAACATTGATTTTGACAAATTCGGTAGCTTTGTATTTGCCACACATTTGACACATAATAATTTCTTCCATTTTCCTACCTCCTGAGCAATCCAATAAGAATTTCTTTCAATACGTTTTTTCTGAGCGAGCTTGTTTTCATCGGCAACGCGAGCGCTTTGTCGCTGAGCGAGCTTTTGATAATATTTGCTTCCGCGGCGTTTACCACGCCTTCTGACACCAATCGGTCGACCATATTTGACGAGCGGTTGAATGTCAAGTCGTCAATTTGTTCCAATTCCGCTATCAAGTCGGACAAAAAGTTTTCTGCAGCGTCCAACTTAACCACCGTGATAAAGCCTCCGCCGCCACGCTTTGACTCAATCACAAAGCCCTTGTCAAAGTTGAATCGCGTCTGCAAAACATAATTTATTTGGCTGGGCGAAACACAAAAATAATTTGCCAATTCGTTGCGAGACAACTTGACAGTGTCTTCGTCGCCAATAACCGACAAAATAAATTGTTCTATCAAATCTGATACGTTTGCCATTTTTTCTCCTTTCAAAAGTTTGACTATCTTTGACCTTTGACTTTATTATACCACTTACAAAAATTTTGTCAATAGTTTTTTTGTAAATTTTTTCTAAAACTTTGCCTAGTTTTGTCAATTTTTGTCACGACTTGCCAAAATGTCAGCGCGTTGAATAATTGTTTCCAAGCCAAAATGCCTAGTTTTGTCAATTTTTGCCACACTTTGCCAAAATGTCGGCGCGTTGAATAATTGTTTTCTAGCCAAAAAGCCCACTTTGGACGATTGTAAAGTTTTAATAAAAATTTACCAATTTATCCGCTTGCAATATTACTTATTATATTATATAATATAGGTATAAATGCGCACACTGTTAGCAATGTCGCGCGAGAATTAATTATACAAATTATATTAGGAGGCTATATGCAAAAAATTACAAAGGCCGTTATTCCTGCGGCAGGTTTCGGGACACGCTTTTTGCCTGCGACCAAGTCACTTCCAAAAGAAATGTTCCCAATTGTTGACACCCCAACATTGCAATATATTGTCGAAGAAGCCGCGAAAAGTGGCATTACTGATATCCTTATAATTCTTGGAAAAAACAAAAAATGCATTGAGGATCACTTTGATTATACCGTTGAGCTTGAGACGCTTTTGTCGTCAAAAGGCAAAACAAAAGAACTTGCGCTTATCAAAGATATCGCAAATATCGCTCACATTTACTATGTGCGCCAGAAAGAAATGAAAGGTTCTGGCAACGCAATTCTTGAGGCAAAAGCCTTTGTTGGCAACGAGCCTTTCGCCGTTTTGTTTGGCGATGACGTGGTTTTCAACGAGCAAAAGCCTTGCATTGGACAACTGATTGAGGCGTACAACGCGACCGGAAAGTCCATTGTCGGCTGTCAATCTGTCCCACGCGCGGAAGCTGTCAAATATGGCGTTGTCAAGCCGGGCAAGGTCAAAGGAAGATATACTGAGCTCAAGGGCATCGCAGAAAAGCCTGCAATCGACGAGTTGCCGTCAACACTTGTCAGCATGGGTCGATTTGTGTTCACTCCTGACATTTTCGAATTGATAGAACAAACTTTGCCGTCGCCAAACGGAGAAATTTATCTCACCGACGCGATAGAAAAGCAAGCGCAATCGACGGGAGTTTTCGCATACGACTTCGAGGGCAAGCGCTATGATATCGGCGACAAGGCTGGCTATGTGCAAGCGAGCGTAGAATATTCTTTGCGCAACGAAGAATTGCGAGAAGAAATGACAACATATATCAAGGCTTTGGCGCAAAAACTATAGAAAGCGCGCTTACAAAGCGAACAAAAATTGAATTAAGATTACAAAAAACTACGCGAGAATTTTCTTGCGTAGTTTTATTTTGCTTTGATAATTGAGTTTGCCATATTTTGAGTTCTCAATCAATTTGTTTTGTTGTTTGAGTTTGCCATATTTGAGTTTCAACCAACTCCATTCTGCAAATTGTATCTTTTTTATTCTTTGTCTATTCTTTGTCTATTCTTTTTTATTCTTTGTCTATCCTTTGTCGAATGGCACAAAGTCGTCGTCTTCCAAGTCGTCACAAATGAAAGGGTGCTCCAACACGAGCGCCGATTTCAACACGCCATAGCCATATTTTTTGCGCAATTGGTCAATCGCCTCGTCGAGACGGTTGCGTTTTTCCAACTCTTTTTCGTCGCAAAAAAATGACATTTGAGCGTCTCTGCTCTCGCCAAGGTCATAGGTGGAAACTGACAGCGCGCGCACTGCCAAAGTTTTGTCGACAATCTTGTCATACAACATCATAATATTCGCCGTAATCTCGCCTGCATTGTCCGTCGCAGTGTGCAAAAGCATTTGCTTGCCCGCTCCGCTCAAGTCGCTATATTTCACGCCAAAGCTCACACCGCCTGCCACAAAGCCGTGTCGGCGCATACGAATCGCCACCATTTCTGACAGCGCCATAATCACCGCCTCAGCCTCGCCACGCGTGTGAATATCCTTTGGCATTGTGGTGCTGTTGCCGATACTTTTTGGAACATGATGCTCATAATATAATCTCACTTCGTCGGCGCATTCGCCGTTGGCATATTCGCGATATTTTGCGCCGTTTATGCCAAAAAGCGCCGTCAAAACCTTGACATCTGTGTTCGCCAACTCGCCAATAGTCGATATCCCTATCTTGCCAAAACTGTCGCTCGACCGCCTGCCAATCATCAACAAGTCGCCAACAGGCAAGGGCCAAACGACTTTTTTGTAATTTTCTTGAGATATAATCGTCGTCGCGTCGGGCTTTTTGATATCAGAACCGAGTTTTGCAAAAATTTTGTTATAAGACACTCCGACCGAGATTGTCAAGCCAAGTTCCTTTTTGATTCTTGCGCGCAACTCCGTCGCGATTTTCTCGCCGTCGCCAAAAAGCTTCTGCGAGCCTGTCACGTCGAGCCAACATTCGTCAATGCCAAAAGGCTCAACTCTGTCAGTATATTGCGTATAGATATCGAACAATTTGCGTGAAAATTCCATATATTTGTTGTGTTGCGCTGGCACAACCACAAGGTCGGGACACTTGTTTTTGGCTTGCCAAATGACGTCGCCCGTCTTGATATCGAACTTTTTTGCGAGCTCGTTTTTTGCAAGAATTATGCCGTGGCGCTTGTCAGGGTTGCCAGAGACAGCGACAGGCTTGCCCCGCAACGTTTCGTCGAGCAGGCACTCAACCGAGGCATAGAAATTGTTGGCATCGCAATGCAAAATTGTTTTCATAAGAATATTGTAACATATCTTTGGCGATTTTGCAAACATTTTGGCAAACATTTGTTCTTATATTTGAGCAAAAAAACGACCTGCAATATGCAAGTCGCTTTCTTGATTTGTTTGATTTGTTTCTTATTGAACGCTATCTTTGAGAGCTTTGCTTGGTTTGAAAGCTACTGTCTTTGATGCAGCAATTTGCAATGCAGCGCCAGTTTTTGGGTTCAAGCCAGTTCTTGCAGCTCTCTCTTTGAGAGTGAAAATTCCAAAACCAGGCAATGTGATTTTGTCATTTTTTGCCATAGCTTCTGTGATAGTAGCAACCATAGCTGTATAGCTTTTGTTTGCCATTTCTTTGGTGATGCCACCGTTTGATGCGATTGCATCAATGAATTCTGTTTTGTTCATAGTTTTCTCCTCATAATTTTGTTTATTCAAAATACTTTGCGTAAGCAAAGCAATTGTTTTCCAATTGTACTCCCACATATCCTTGTGACAAAAGAGTTTTGTGTCCGTCGATATCGTCCATTGGCACAAGCTTGTCCGCGATTTTGTCTTGCGCAAACGCCCTTTTTGTCTCTCTGACAAAATAGCCAAATTTGTAACCGTCACCGCAATCTTTGACCGCGCACAACACAAACCCGTTGGACAAAAATGATTGAGCGCTCGCAATATTCTCGAGGTGAACCACTCCGCAAAGGTGTCCGTCAAAGTCATTTGCAAGGGCAAGCACTGCCGTCATCAACAACTTTCCAAGCCCGCGTCCGCGACAACTTTTTTCTATCACAAAGCCCGATGTCTCATAAGCGAAAGGCAGGACGAATTTCCCACGCGAACACTCTGTCACAAGCGAGCCAAGTTGTGTCGCATATTGCTTGTCCAGGTCAAGCGCAAATGTCCCGACCAGTCTTTGCTTGTCCATCATAGCGACAAACTTTCCATTTGCCAGCGCCTCTGACAACTCGTCGTCCGTGTAAGGCAAGAAAAATTCTTTTCTTTCCAAACCGTCGCGCTGACCGTCAAGGAAGTCTTTTGCCAACTGAAAGTCGCATTCTTGCAAGAGAAAAAACTTAAATTTATTTGCAAGCTGCGCGCCGCTGAACAACAATTCTTTCATTTATAGTTTTATTATAACATATAAAATATCAAATTGCAATAGGTAATTTTAATTAAATTGACTTTTTTTCGACCAAATTTCCGCCAAACACGCGACAAACGCTACAAAACAAAGCGTTTTTTCCCAACAATGGCATTTTAGCAATTCACAACGGGAAACTCGACAACGCAAAATTTGACGGCTACAAATTCGACAAGATAAAAATTCACAACTCAAAATTCACAACTCAAAATTCACAACTCAAAAGTCAACAGCAAAACAAAGCGGTTTTCCAACAATGCCATTTTGGCAATTCACAACTCAAAACTCAACAACTCAAAACTCAACAACTCAAAACTCCACTGCGAAAAATTCACAACTCGCCCCCACACAACGCAAAAAAATAGGATAGCCTTGCGACTACCCTATTTCGATTACTTTTTGCAGGTCAATTATTTTGCAATAATTACCTTTGTAAACAAGAACTTGCCAAGTGTGCATTTTGTATTAACTTTTGTATTTGCGTCTGCAATCTCTGATGTGCAGCCACCTACATAGAAGTTAACGTCTTTGACGTCCAACAAAACTGAGATATTAACAGTTCCGTTTGATGTGCATTTAACAAGGTTTGTGCCTGTCTTTGCATTGATACCAACCACGCCACCGATATGATAGTTGACATACATCATAGTCGCGGTAGTAGAAACATTGATTGTTCCGCCAAAGTTAACATTGGTCAAGCTGCCTTGGTTGTTTGCTACGACGCCAGCGATATTATAGTCGCCACCGTTTGCAGCGATACCAGAAACATTAACGTTGCCGTTGAATGCAAGGTTGCTGATAGAGCCAGTGTTTACAAGGAAGAATGCTGCGTTGCCGTTTGGCAATGTTGCGTTGATGTTATAGTTGGAGATAGCCATACCTTCGTTTGCAATGATTGTACCAGCGAATTTCTCGATAGGAGCAAGCGTGATGCCGTTCATATCAATATTTTCCGTGATGATAAACTTCAATCCAGCAAAGTCTGTTGTGCTTGATTTCTTTTGCATATCAACGATTTGGTCAGCAGAATAGATCTCATACATCAAGCCGTCTGTTGTCTTGCTGTCAAGCAAGCCTACAAGACCTGTAACGTTGACATAAGCGTCAACTGACAAGCCAGCCACGGTGATAGTAAGTTTGTTCATTCCTGCAGGCAATTTGTTGATGTCGCGTTTTGTAAATATAAGGTCGGTGTTGACATAGTTGGAAGTTACTGTCTTGTCATTGCAAGTTACAACAGGTGTGCCAGTGACATTGTTCATTGTCAATTTCATTGTCAAGCCATTGTCTTTCGCTTTGTCATAAGCATAGTCTGCTTTGTCAAGAACCAAAGCTCCGTCATAAGAGAACACTGTGCTTACTACGTTCTTCTTTTCTGTGTCAGTCGCAAGAGCAACTTCTACAGTAACGTCGAATTTTGTAGCGCGATATTTCTCATTGACTGTGATCTTGCCCGGTGTGATTGTAACATATTCTGCGCCAATCGTTGGGGTGATATTCAATTCTCCGTTAGGAATAACTTTGTTGAAGTTTGAGCTTGTAACAAGGTCGAACATTTTGTATTGATAAGCAGGAAGATCATTGTCGAACGCGCCCAATTTAACAGTTGCGTATTGTTTTTCTTCGATGCCCATAATGAGTTCTCTCTCGCCAGCTTCATAGCCTTGGATTTCTCCAGACGCGATCGCTACTCTTTGATTTGCCAAGTTGATAATTCCAAAAAGGTTTACGCTGAGATTGAGATATACGTCATAATAGAAACCACCTACGAAGTATACTCCGCCCGCCATTGACTCTGGATGTTCTATCAAGTTGTTGGTTTTTGCATAGC
>JAVXBP010000018.1:0-20839 GCA_036659935.1 Clostridia bacterium | reverse complement strand
AGTTGGAATAATTGTTGTAGCTTTCAACTCCGCTATCGAACAAATATTTTTTCGAAAAAATCGACCGCAACGACGACAATTGATACTTGCTTTCGAACGCCATCAGGTCATATTTTGCGTTGAGCGGGTGCAACATTGTGTTGACCGCAAGTCTCAGTCCGCCATTGACAATATCGCTGTCCTCGTCGAGCAAAATCACAAAATTTGGCTTTGTTGGCGAGAATGAAACATAACAAAAAGCGTCAAAATTACCACTTGTAAGCGCTTCGTTAAGCGAATTTATCGCTCCGCGTTTGCGCTCATATCCGCAATATTTGTTGTTGTTTTTCGTTCTTTTGCGGACAAGAAAGCAAAACCTTTTGTCATTGCGGAATTGTTGAAAATAAGCAAAAATGTCCTTATCGTCAGCCAAAATTTCTTCGTTCGCGCTTTGCAAGTCGGCAAGCAAACAAAATTGCAGCGATTGGTCGTTGTTTACCGCTTGCATCGCAATCAACTTTTCAGCGCTTTTTTTCGCTTCTTCGACGCTGGTAAGATATTTTGAGACAACCACAAGCGTTTTGCCTTGCGGCGGCAATTGAGCAAAATTCATTCGTGGAATCGCTCGCTCTGGAATAAAATTTTTGACAACTGTGATGACGATAAATTCCGATGCGGAGAGAGACGCGAACAGCGCGCACGCAACCGCCACAATTTTTTGCCAAACTCCTGCGACAATCAGCCCCGTCAGCAAGGCAATCGCCACATTAATGACAGCGACAAGCGCGACAAAAATTCTTTGGTCGAACGCGGTGTTTTTCTTGGACAAAACCGTCGGTGGCGTTGTGTGAAGAAACATTTTCAACGCATATCGAAAATCAAACAAAATTTCGCCAAAATGCACGCCATATTGTTTGGCAAGTTTGAGCGCGCCCTGCGCGATTGCCTTTTCACTCGCGTTGAAAAGCTTGCCCAATTTTTCCACAGTCGCGCAATAGAGATATTTCGACTCGTCATTCATATCGGCGTAAGCGCTGTCATCGAGCATAATTTTGTGCGTTGGCGAAAGTTCCAACACAAAATTTGTCACAAAAATGTCTTTGCTCGCGCGATAAGATTGTATACAATTTTGCATTTTTATACAATTTTCTATCAACCTGCGCGAAAAGTTGTAATCGAGATTGTTGATATCAATTTCATTTTTTTTGTTGAAAGCTTTTGTGTCAAGCTTCTTGCCAAAGTGTCGAAAATAATACAAATAAACGTCATAAGCCAAATATTTTGTTTGTGGCTCGGGGTCAGCTTCCGCCCGCCTTTTCAACCTATCTATCAGTGTTATTGCGCGCGCAAGAGTGGCAATTTCTTCCAGAATGACAAATTTCACGCTCATATCGAGCGCTACAATCTCACTGTTTTTGAGTGGCGTAACCGAGTTGAAAGAGTTGACAAAGTCGGCAAAACTTTCTTTTTCCAACTTGCAATCGTTGTTGAAAAAGTATTTTTCCGCAAGCAAAATTATACGAGTTTTTCTATTTTTATGCGGAAGATATACAAAATTTTTGTATTTTATTTTTGACAATTCCAACACAATTGAACAATAATTTTCGTACAACAATTTTTCGAATTGGAATATTTCTTCCTTTCGCCTTACCTTTGCGACAACAATATTATAAGCCTTTTTAATCTCGTTAAGGCGTTTTTTGAGTTGTGGCGCTTCCCCACTGTTGCGCGTTTGGCGCATTTCGTCCGCAAAATTCGCGGCGAGTTTCACAAGGTCGCTTTCGCTCAATTGTGTCGTCACAAAAGTGTCATTGCAAGGTTTGTTCAACTGCAACATCAACAAAATAAGTAAAAATAACAGCAAAACTGTTATAACAATCAAATAACTCATAATGCAATTTTTGCCATATCTTTGCAAAATATACATTGCGCAAACCTGACAAAAAGCTTGACAAAAGGACTTTTTTTTGCTATTCTTATAGCGAGATAACCAGATGATCGCATATGCAAATATGAGGAAAGTCCGAGCACCACAAGGCAAAAGTGCCTGCTAACTACAGGTCAAGGCGACTTGAAGGATAGTGCAACAGAAATAGACCGCCGACTTTGTCGGTAAGGATGGAAAGGCGAGGTAAGAGCTCACCGTTCCCGAGGCAACTTGGGAAGCCCTGTAAACCCCACTTGGTGCAAGAGAAAATGACACATCGACAGCCTGTCGGTCAGACAATCGCTTGAACATATCGGCGACGATATGTCTAGACAGATGATCATCCAATACAGAACTCGGCTTACAGATTATCTCAGACGCCTTCGGACGTCTTTTTTTTATCGAAAATTTTGCTTTGTTAGAACGATATATTGTTGCTGTCCATATATTCTCGCAAAGTTTTGAGCGCTTTTGTCTCAATTCTTGACACGTAAGAGCGCGAGATATTATATTGTTTTGCAATTTGTTTTTGCGTAAGCGTTTGAGTTTTGTTCAAGCCATAACGCATACAAATAATCTCATACTCACGCCCGCTCAAATTTTCTTTGACAAGCTTTGTAAGTTTTTCGCTTATGATATCATTTTCAACTTGGCTCATAACGCTTTCTTCGTCTTGGCTCAACAAGTCAATAAGCGTAACTTCGTTTCCGTCTTTGTCGAAACTTATCGGCTCATAGAGCGATTTGTTGGCTTTGAGCTTTTTGTTGGCGCGCAAAGTCATAAGAATTTCATTTTCTATGCACCGCGCAGAATATGTCGCAAGCTGAGTGCCTTTGTCTTTCGAATAAGTGTTTATCGCCTTGATAAGCCCAATTGAGCCAATGCTGATAAGCTCGTCGCTGTCATTGTAACTGCTATATTTTTTGACAATATGCGCGACAAGTCTCATATTGTGTTGAATCAACAAGTCGCGAGCTTGCGCGTCGCCCGCCCACATTTGTTCCAACAAAGTTTTTTCTTCGTCAGGCTCGAGTTTTTGTGGAAAAGAATTTTTTTCCGAAACATAAGACGAAAAAAAGAAAATATTACTCAGCAAAGAAAACAATCCTGCAATTATCATATACCGCCTCCAGATATGGTCAAGTATTACAATATATGCGCTTTTTCGACAACTTATTTACACGCGAGAAAAACTTATTTGTCCGCGACAAATTATCAAAAAAATATAGCCTTTCGACTATATTTGAATTTTTCTTTTTGCAAAGTTAATTTTCTTTTTAATTTTTATTCGTTTGTTATTAATATGTTCAAAAACATTTTTTTACAACTGCTTTTTTACAAGTGTTTTACAGCATTTTTATGTTACTTTTGCAAAATTTGTTTGCTACATTTCTTATTCGTTTTTCTTTTTTTCGATAATTTCGTTTATTTCGCTCAACCAACTGTTGATATCTTTGAACTGTTTGTATATCGCCGAAAACCTTACATATGCGACGTCATCGAGCTTTTTGAGCCCTTCCATAACATATTCGCCAATTTGCGCCGAGCTTACTTCTTGCTCGAGTTGATTGGACAACTTGCGCTCAATCTCAGAGACAAGCTCGTCAATCTTGAACATAGGAACTGGTCTTTTTTCGCACGCTTTCACAATGCCTTGCTTGAGTTTGCCAGCGGAAAAAACCTGTCTTGCGCCAGTCTTTTTGACTACTATTATCGGTGTCGTCTCAATGGTCTCATAGGTCGTAAAACGCTTGCCACAAGCCATACATTCGCGTCTGCGCCTTATTTCCGTGCCTTCGTCATTAAGTCTACTATCGACCACTTTGCTGTCCATACAACCACAAAAAGAACATTTCACAAGCATATCCTCCGTTAACTTTTGTTCGCTACAATTGAAAAAATTAATATCTTATCAATATTTATCAACATTCTTATTATATAACAAATTTTCTCAATTGTCTATAATTTTTTATAATATCGTTGTCGAATGGTCGAATTTTGACGATATATGCGCGATAAACAAAAATTGACAAGGCTTTTGCGCCATGTCAACCTTGAGATTTTATTTTTTTAACACATTTGCATTTTTTTAATTTGACAATTTTATATTATTTGCTTTTTTATTTTGATTATTTTTTTTATACTTTTTGTATCTTTTGCATATTTTCAAATTCAATTTTCTACAAAACAAAATTGTCCCGTTGCGAACCCTTACGCGTTCATCACGTCGCCGCCAAGTTCAACCAAAATTGCATCTTCACCTATTTTTACAATGCACTTCCACGGCACAAAAACGCTGTCACCGCCCGCAATATTTTTGAAAATTCTTCTGTCGCCCGGCACTATAATTCCGACAATGTTGCCTTGCAAAGAAAAGCTCATATCGAGCAATCTTCCAAGTTTTTTGCCGTCACAAATGTTGACAACTTCCTTTTCTTTCAATTCGCAAAAAGTCAATTCGTTCATAATTACCTCATTGAATTATATGCTGACAAATTGACTTTTATTTGCGATTATGCAACTTTTTTTGCTAACAATTACCTTTCTATTTAGCCGAACAAAACACCTTATAATTCATATTATATAACATTATTTTGCATTTACGCGTTTTTCCAACTATTTTGCAACTTCTCAGACAAATTGACTTTTATTTGCTTTGTTTTAGAAAAGTTTTAAATAACAAATTCCTTGACTTTCTCGAGCGCATTTTTTTCCAATCGGCTGACTTGCGCTTGCGATATTCCAATTTTTTTCGATATTTCAATTTGAGTATCGCCACGAAAATATCTCATAATAAGAACATTTTTTTCTTTCTCTGGCAGCGTTTTTATCGCTTGATTGATTGACAAATGGTTTGTCCAATTCTCGTCATTTTCTCGGCAATCGCTTATTTGTTCCATGAGCAAAATGCTGTCTTCGCCGTCGCTATAGACACTTTCTTGCAATGATTTTGTCTCGCTGACCGCGTCGAGCGCCGTTACAACTTGACGCAACGGAATATCTATTTCTGATGCAACTTCCATCAAAGACGGTGTTTTTTGCGAGCGTTTTTCCATTTCTTCGCGCGCTCTCAGCGCCTTGTAAGCCGTGTCGCGCATACTTCTTGGCACTTTTATGCCAGTGCTGTCTTTGACGTATCGACGAATTTCCCCCATAATCATAGGCACTGCGTAAGTGGAAAACCTAACATTATATTTCAAATCAAAACCACTGATAGCCTTGAGCAGTCCCACGACGCCAATTTGGAAAAGGTCGTCGCTGTCGCCTTTGTTGTAGAATCTTTGGACAACGGACAAAACAAGTCGCAAGTTTGCCATAACAAATTTTTCTTGAGCGTTTTTGTCACCATTTTTGATAAGTTTTATCAATTCTTGACTTTCGTCCTGCGACAATTTTGGCAAGTTTTGCGTATTCATTCCACATATATTGACTTTTCTCACTTTTATACCCCCTTTTGGTATGTAAGGGCAGGACATAAAGCGGCTTAAAGTAATTGTGTATTTATTTCGACAAAATATACCTGTTTCGACAAAATATTTTTAAGTTTTCTTTCCAAATTTATGCAATTTGTTATTTTTTAAACCATTTTTGTAATTTCTTTTTTCAATCTTGTCATAACTTTCTTTTCCAACCTTGAGATATATGACTGAGATATTCCGAGCAAGTCGGCAATTTCTTTTTGCGTTTTCTTTTGTGTGCCAAGAATTCCAAAGCGCATTTTGATAATTTGCCTTTCTCTTGCAGAGAGTTTTTCCAGCGACTTGATAAGAATATCTTTGTCGACGTCGCTTTCGACAGTATTGTATATCATATCGCTGTCCGTGCCAAGAACGTCAGAGAGCAACAAAACGTTGCCTTCCCAATCAACATTCAACGGCTCGTCCAAGGACACGTCATTGCGCATTTTGACAATCTTTCTGAGGTGCATAAGAATTTCGTTTTCTATGCATCTGCTCGCATATGTGGCAAGTTTTATTTGTTTTTCGACGTCGAAAGAACTCACTGCCTTGATAAGTCCGATTGTGCCAACGGAGATTAAGTCTTCTATCTCCACTTTTGTGTTGTCGAATTTTTTCGCTATGTAAACCACCAACCGCAAGTTGTGTTCGATAAGCGCCGTACGCGCCTCTTTGTCGTCGTTTTTGAGACGAATGATATATTCTTTTTCTTCTTCCGCAGACAGTGGGCTTGGCAAAGTTTCGCCATTTCCGATATAATAAACGGCTTTTTTGTCAACAGAAAACAAGCTTTTGAGCCATTGCAATATTTTTTTAAACATTTTTCTCCTATATGTCACAATGCAAAAGCGCATCGCAACCGTCAATATTTTGTTCGCTGAGCGCAACCATAACGTTGTCTACAAAGCAATTTTCCTCCGCGATATATATTTTTTCCAAGGGGAAAACTTGCAAATATTTTTTGCCGACAATTGTTTTTATTTCCGCATACTTTTCCTTAACATTATTTTCGCCAAAAAGTTGTAGAAAAACTGCTTTATTTATCATAATAATCGGATATTTTCCTTTGTAATAGGCGCGATTGCCACTGTCTCGAAAGCCGTCGCACTCGATTGTTTTTCCGTTTGCATACAGCACAACTTTGGTGCTATAAGCCGACATTCTTTTACTGTCAATTATATGCGCGAAAAATATCTTATATGCAATTATCAAAAAAACAAGCCCACTCCCGACAAAAAACGGCAACAAGTCACTCGGAAAGCTTTGCGCAAAATTGTTTGCGAGCAAATTTGTCATTCCATAAGTCACTCCGCCAAGCGCAAAAGTATACCCGAAAAACGCCAAAATGCCAACAATGCACTTTTTCAGCGACGAATATCGCGCCATTACAAGCGCCATTATCAGCCCAACGCCAACTTTGAGAAAGAAAGTGTAGCCAAAAGTTATCAATGGATAAACCACTCCAAACACACACCCTATCAAAGACCCAAGCAAAATTCGCCACCACACCCAAGGCAAGCGCAACGTGGTAAGTGTCAACATCAACACAAACATATCAACAAAAAAATTGTTGAGAATTACTGTCTCAATATAAACTTCCATATATTCATTCTATCACACGGAAAATAAAAAAAAATTCCGTTTTTGTCGAACGAAATTCTTTTTTGTCATATTTGTATTAATTTGTAATTTGCAAGCCATTGTCGATTGTCAACAAACTTTTTCTCAACATTGCAATATATGTTGTTTTCTCAACAATCTTTTTCTCAACATTGCAACATAAGTTGCTTTTCAACAAGATTTATTCAACATTGCAACATAAGTTCTTTTATCAACAAGCTTTTTTATTATTGGCATTTTGCAAAGTCTTGTCGATTTTCAACAAGCTTATTTTCTTCTCAACTTCTCAATAAACGCAGGAATTTTCTTGTCGCGGTCATTGTTGTTTGGAGCTTGTGGAGCTTGCAAAGGTTGTCCGTCAGGATAGTTGTCGTCATTCGGGAATTGTGGCTCGTTGTCGCGTCTTTGTTGGTTTGGCGCTTGTGGAGCTTGTGGTTGATTTGGCGCTTGTTGTGGTTGTTTGTCATCAAAACGGCCAAAAGGATAAGGATTGAACGGCTGTTGTTGTGGACGAGAATAACCATTGTCGCCGTTGTTTTGTTGATAAGAATTTTGACCACGATTGTAGCCCTGTTGTTGATTTTGTTTTGGATATTGATTTTTGTCATAGGCAGGCATATTGTTGAAAGAATCAGCCAACTGCGCGTTTGTCAACCCGCTTTTGCCGACTGCATTTGCGTCTTGGAAGCCCGTCGCGATAAGTGTAACTTGCACTCTATCGCCCATAGTTTCGTCAATTCCATTGCCAAAGATTATATTCGCCGACTCGTCAATCGCATCGTGAATTTTCTCACACGCGTTGTCAATCTCGCTTGCGGTGATTTCTTTTCCACCGACGATATACATCAAAATGCCCGTCGAGCCAGAGATATTTGTCTCAAGCAACGGACTGTTGACAGCGTCTTTGACAGCGTTGAGAGTCTTGTCCTCTCCCTCGCCATAGCCAATTCCGATATGCGCAAAGCCCTTGCCTTTCATAATCGTACGCAAGTCAGCAAAGTCGAGATTTATCATTGACGGTGTTGTAATAATGTCACTTATGCCTTTTACAGCTTGTTTGAGAACGTTGTCAGCTTGCGCCATCGCCTCGACCATTGTCACGTTTGCGCCAAGTGTTTCGAGCAATTTTTGGTTCGGAACAACGACCAAAGTATCAACGCTTTCTTTGAGTTTTGCGATGCCTTCTTCCGCGTTGCGCATTCTTTTCGAGCCTTCAAATTTGAAAGGTTTTACAACGACCGCAATCGTAAGAATGTCCATTTCTTTTGCCATGCGCGCAATAACAGGCGCAGCTCCTGTGCCCGTTCCACCGCCCATTCCGGCAGTAATAAAGAGCATATTGATGTCGTTGAGCTCATTTCTCAACGCTTCTCTTGACTCATTTGCCGCTTCTTGACCAATCGCAGGGTCAGCGCCAGCGCCAAGCCCTTGAGTCAATTTTTCGCCAATTTGAATCTTTGTAGTGTCCTCTTTTGCGATAAACAAAGCTTGTTTGTCAGTGTTTACGACAACAAAGTCAACGCCATTTATGTCGTTGCTTTCTTTCATACGATTGACCGAATTGCTTCCGCAACCGCCCACTCCGATAACCTTAATTCTTGCGCCCGCTTTGATACTCATACTATCTTCCTCCCAACTTTTTGCATAAATTTGACCAAATATTTTGACTTGATTTTACTTCTGATGCCAAGTCGAGCACCGAAAGAAATGTTGTATATTGTGGCTTTTTGAATTGTGGATTTTCCGCCGTAAGAATTGACAACGGAAAGCCAAACTTTTTCTGCAAATAATCTAGCGCCCCACGAATATACAAAATTCCGCCACCGCTTATGTAAATATATTTTGTCGGCGGAAAACTCTTGGACAGCTTGTCCCTTTCTTGTTCTACAAAGTTGACAATCTTGTCGAGTTGTTTGCGCACAATGCTGTTGACGTCATTCGCGTCGAACTTTATTTGTTCGCCGTTGCAAGTCAACTCATATTCCGCCTCGGCTTGCAAGTCTTGATTGAGATTGATTTTCTGCAAAAACTTGCTCGCGTCGTCATATTCAACGTCCATCGCGTACGCCAGCTCGTCGGTAATATTGCCACCGCCATAAGGCATTGTATTGATATAACTCAGCCCCTCGCCCTTGACAAAGCCAAATTCGCAACTGACAAAGCCAATATCGACAACGATTGCGCCCTTTTCTCTGATAATGCGATCCAACAATCTGCAACCTTCCGCCCACAAAGACGAAACGTAATTGACCTTGGAAAAATTGTTTGCGCTGAGCACGCTGTCGAGCATATTGCAAAACTTCTTTTTGCACAAGACATAAGACATATTTGTTTGCAAAATGCTGGCTCTTTCTCCTATTGGAGCGAACGATAATATGTTGCCATTCAAATAATAGCTCGTCGCGCAACTGTTGACCACGTTGTATTCTGCATTGTTGGAAAACAAGTCGTTTTTCTGATAAATTTCTTCTAATATCGCGCTTGTGACAACTCTTTCTTTGTCAAAGTTTTGTAAGCTGGAATTTGTCGCAATCTGTATAAACGCTGACGGAGTGCCAACAAAAATTTCTTTTATCTTGCCGTTGTAACCGCTTTTGGCAATGACTTCTTTGATTTCTTGTCCCAAATTGTCGCTGTCAACCCACTCGCCGTCATAACAACCGCTATAATTTTTCTCAGCAAAATTGTCAATAACAGTAATGCCGTTGGCGGTTTTCCGACCGACAGCGAACACAAGCTTACCGCTTCCGATATCCAAAATTGCTATATCTTTAACCATAATTTAATTATACTTAATTTTTGTGAATTTGTCAATACTTTATAATATATAATATTAAAATTTTCTTAATCGCACGCGCACACGCGTACGCGCGAAAAAATAAAAATGTTTTTAACTGATTTTTGGAAAAAACGCTCAACTTTTTACTTTCAAAACGAGGGAATTAATAAAAAATAATAATCAAATAATTTTCGAAAATAAATTCCAACTTTTGTCTTTTAAATGAGAGAATTATCAAAAAATTGCAATCAACTGATTTTTGGCAACCAAGTCCAACCTTTGTCTTGCAAGACGATATAGCCACTGTTCTTGTCCATTGCTTTTTCTGTAAAAAACGAATAGGCATAGCTTATCAAAGTCGAGATATCGTCGCTGTTTGCGCTGTTTATCGCAAATTTTACACCGCTGTTTGTGTGCAAAATAATTTTCTTTTCTTGATATTCCACCTTTGGAAAAAATACTGCGAAACGCTGATTGAGAAAACTTATGCGCTCCGCCCCAAGAATAACTTTTTTGAGCCACGAGGCATTTTCTACAAAAGTGCCTACTTGCGCGTCCTGCGGAATGACAAAATTCTCAACGCGAGAAAGAATTTTTTTGCTGTCCAAGACGTCGACAATCTCCAAAATTTTGAGTTCGCGGTCAAGAATTGCAAATTTGCCGTTTTCCATCGCAATCGCGAGCATTTCTACGCGCGTCGCGACGTTTATCACGACTTTGTTTGGAAACTTGCGTTCTATCAAAACGACCTTGAGCATAGGGTTGTTTTTCTCAATGTTTTCTTTTGCTTTTTCTTCGCTAATGCCAAAAATTGAACTATATTTTACAATGTTGCTATCTTGCAATATTTTTGCGTTCATCTCTGCCGAAAGCTCAAGTTCCGCCGTTGTTTGCACTGACACGCTCCCCACGACAAAAATTACGCAACACAAAACCACCAGCACAACAACTGCCAGCAAGCCACAAAATATTCCAACAATTCTTTTGTTCATCAGTCCAACCTTTTGATATTCGCCCCCACCGCCGAGAGAATGTCCGCCATATTTTCGTAACCTCTGTCAATGTGATAAATATCGTTTATAATTGTAATTCCTTCCGCGTTCAGCCCAGCCAAAACAAGCGACGCGCCGCCACGCAGATCATAAGCCGTAACATTTGCTCCGCAAAGTCGCCCCACTCCTTTGACAATCGCGACTTTGTCTTTGACTTTGATATCCGCGCCCATTTTTTTCAATTCTCCAACAGTGCGGAATCTCGTCTCGAAAATGTTTTCCACAATCACCGACGTGCCGTTCGATATCGACTGCAATGTCAGCATTTGCGTTTGCAAGTCAGTCGGAAAACCGGGATAATACATTGTTTCGATACAATCAATGCTTTTTTGCCGTCCGTGACTTCTTATTGTTATTCTATCATTTTTTGCGTTGATTTTGCAAGTAGTTTTCGCAAGTTTTGAAATAAGCGACGAAATATGTTCGCTTTTTGCGTTTTCCAGTTCAATATTACCGCCACATATGGCAGTCGCGATAATATAACTTCCCGCAACAATTCTATCAGGAATTGGCGACCATTCCGTTCCGCTCAACTTGTCAACTCCGTCGATATAGATGACACTTCCGCCCGCTCCGCGAATTTTTGCGCCCATCGAGCAAAGAAAGTCTTGCAAGTCAACAATCTCAGGTTCTTTTGCGCAATTGCGCAAGACGGTTGTGCCTTTGACAAAAACGCTCGCCATCATAAGATTTTCCGTCGCGCCAACGCTCGGCAAGTCAAAAACAATATCGGCGCACTTTGCGTTTTCTGAGTTGCAAAGAATATATTCCCCTTCTTCGTCGACAGTGATGTTGAGCTCGCGCAAGCCGTTGAGATGAATGTCAATCGGTCGCATTCCGATGTCGCAACCGCCCGGGTATGCAATTTTCGCTTTTTTTGTCCGCGACAACAGCGCCCCCAACAAAAAGATAGACGAGCGCAATTCTCTCGCAAGGTTGGTAGGAATCTCCCCCTTGTTGATATTCGAGCTGTCAATCTCAATATTTTCGCCTTGTTGATTTATTTTGCAACCGAGATTGCGCAGAATATTAAGCATACTGCGAATGTCGCTTATGTCGGGGCAATCACACAAGACGACCTTGCCCTCCGTCAATATGCTCCCTGCCAAAAGGGGCAAAATGCTATTTTTTGCGCCCTTGATTTTTATTTGTCCGTCAAGAACACCGCCACCATTAATTATGTATTTGCTCATACTTTTCTCCATTTTTTTGATTTGGGTACAAGAAAACTCATTACATATTATGAGCGATGATGTTTTGTTGTGAATGAGCGCAAATATTTTCAAGAATTCCAACTCCGCTCACAAAGACGACAAGCGAACTTCCGCCTGCGCTTACAAATGGCAAGGGCAGTCCCGTCGGAGGAATCGCCCCACTGACAACCGCGATATTCAACAGCGCTTGCACGGCGATAATCGAGACAATTCCGCACGCGGTATAAGCTTGCATTCTTGTGCTTGCTCGCAAAGCAATTTTTCCACCTTGCCACACAATGACAAGAAACAAAATGACAACAAAAAGGCAACCAAACAGTCCAAGTTCTTCGCCAATAATAGCGAGAATAAAGTCGCTTTCCGCAAACGGAAGAAACAAATATTTTTGCCGAGAATTGAAAAGTCCCACGCCAAAAAGTCCGCCTGCGCCGAGCGCGTAATATGATTGAATCAGCTGATAGCCTTCGCCAAGCGGACTCGCCCACGGGTCAACAAACGCCATAAGACGCTTGAGCCGATAAGGCTCCAATAAAATAAGCGCCACCACAAGCGCGACAAGCGGCAGCGCCATAACGGCAAATTGCTTCAAGGTCGTTCCGCCGACAAAAAGCATAATCATACACACGATGCCTATGCACATTGTGATTGACATATTCGGCTGCAACATAATCAACGCGCACATTGTCGCTGTGGCGCAAAATATCGGAATCATTGTCTTGAACTTGTTCGAACTTCTCTCGCTCAAAACGCCCGCGATAAAAATTATCAAGCCAAACTTTGATATCTCTGACGGTTGCAAGGTGGTAAAGCCAAGATTTATCCACCTTTTTGCGCCATACTTTTCCACGCCAAAGCCTGGAATAAAAACAAAGGTAAGAATTAAACAAGAAAAACCGACTATCCACCACTTATATTTTTTCAGCTTGTCGACATTCAACCATTGAACTGCGACAAACGCCACCAACGCCACCACGAGCGCAAGCGATTGTTTTTTTGCATAGAAAAATGCGTCCCCCGTTTCTTTCAACGCGAAGTAACTGCTCGCGCAATATTGCATCAAAATTCCAAAAAGCGCAAGCGTCAGAGTAGCAAAAACAAGTGGCTTGTTATGTATTTTGACAAAATTCATTTTGCATTTCCCTTACTATATAATTGAAATGTTCTCCGCGTTGCTCATATCCGCAATATCGGTCGAAACTTGACGTCGTCGGAGAAAAAAGCACATTCGCGACATTTTTGCAAGACGCAAGCTCAAGCGCGCGCTCAAGTTGGTTGACAATCTCGAAGGTGTAATCGTGATAAGGCGGAAGGAATTCCATTATGTCAAGCGCGTTGTCGCCACAAGCTATGATATGTTTTATCTTTGACGGCAACGCCGAGAAAAACCCGTCATAGGCTATGCCTTTGTCATATCCGCCAACAATCAAAGCGGTGTCCCCTTGCATTGTCTCGCATGCCTTGAGCGTGCTGTCAATGTTGGTCGCTTTCGAATCGTTGTAATATTTTTTCTTGTCAAGTTCGGTGACAAATTCTATGCGATATCGCGGAAGTTTGAATGTCCCAAGCGTTTTGCAAATGGAATTGTTGTCCAAGCCGACAAGCTTTGCGATAACAATGCACGCGAGCGCGTTGGAAATATTATGCTCGCCTTTGATTGCGATATCGTCAACGTTGCAAACAAATTCCTTTTTTCCGCTGTCGAAATATATTTTGTTTTCTGACACATAAGCCCCTTTGACTCTGTTTGTGAGCGATATGTAATAGATATTGCCACCAATGCCGTCAGCAAAATTGCGCGTTATCTCGTCGTCATAATTCAACACGGCGACGTCATTCATTGACTGCATTCCAAAAATTCGCATTTTGGTAAGCGCGTATTCTTCCATTGTGTGGTGTCTTTCCAAGTGGTCAGGCGTAACGTTGAGACAAACGGCATATTTTGGCGCGAATTTGTCAACGTGCTCGAGTTGAAAGCTCGACACTTCCAAGACGATAATTCCGCTGTCGGCTATGTTGTCATCGGCGAGTTCGCCACAATAGCTTGTGCCAATGTTGCCGAGCGAATAAGCCTGCACGCCAGCGTCATTGAGCATTTGTGTCATAAGCATAGTAGTGGTTGTTTTTCCATTTGTGCCAGTAATGGCGATTATGTCATTCTTGCTGCAACGATAGCCCAACTCTATCTCGCTTATCACTTCAATATTGCATTTGCGAGCGCACTCGACAATCGCGTGATTGTTCGCTATCGCAGGGCTGACAACGACAAAGTCAATGTCTGCAAGAAGCTCAACAACTGACTTCGTTTGGTTGCTTTCTTCTGTTAATATTTTGTGATCGTCATAGACGACAGTTTCATACCCGCGTTTTTGCAGAAGTTTTACGCTTCCTTGACCGCTTTTGCCCCAACCTACAACAAGAACTTTTCCCATACAACTCCTATACAATCGCGCTTATCAAACCTATCGTTCCGCATACCGCGGTAATAATTGAATAATAAGCTACTATTTTGCTTTCTTTGATGCCTTTATATTCGAGATGATGATGCAAAGGCGCCATCAAAAATATTCTTTTTTTTGTGATTTTGTAACAAATTACTTGCATTATTACTGATATGCACGACACCGCAAACATTATGCCTATTATAAGTATAAGAATAGGATTTCTCGAAAAAATAGCCACGCACGCCACTCCGCCACCAAGAGCGAGCGAGCCTGTGTCGCCCATAAATATTTTTGCTGGCGTAGCGTTGTACCAAATGAACGCAATGAGTCCGCCGATAGTCGCGCCCACAAAATATTCCAACGAAAGCAACTCTTTTGCGAGCAAAACGTCTCCATTGTCGACGGCTTGTCTATAGCCGACAAAAATTATCATTGCAAACGCCACAAAATAAATGCAACTTACGTTGGACGCGAGCCCGTCAAGCCCGTCAGTAAGATTGACCGAGTTTGTCGTCGCGATAAAAAGAAAAAGACAGCACGGCACAAACCACCACTGCAAGTCGAGTTGAAAGTCGGTGAACGGCAAGTTTATCGTCGACGAGATGAGCGGATTGCGAAAAGCGTATATTGTCACAATCAAAGTTATGCCGAGTTGTCCGACAATTTTTTGATAAGCCTTGAGACCTTCGTTTTCTTTTTTCTTGATTTTGAGAAAGTCGTCGAGAAAGCCCACCAAGCCAAAACCGCAAGACACCGCCATTGCGACAAAGCCCATTGAGCGCCAGTCCCAACAAAATGCCACGGTGGTGATTATCATCGAAAACAGAAAAATAACGCCCCCCATTGTTGGCGTGCCTACCTTGCCGTTGTGCTTGTCCACATAATGCAAGATTGTTTGATTTGCTTTGAGTTTGCGCGTCACTTTCAACACAAGTGGCGCGACCAACATTGACAATGCGAACGCTGTCAAGATTGACAGCAAAATTTTAATTTCTTCCGTCACAGTTATTTTTCCACAACCTTCAACAATTCCGCATAATCGCTATAAGGCGTCTTGAGATTGTTTTCGTCAATATAATTTTCGCTGCCTTTGCCAGCAAGCACGACAGTATCCCCCTTTTGAGCAAGCCCGACGGCGAGTTTTATCGCTTCGCGCCTGTCAAGCTCGACATAGAGATAGCCTTTCATTTTGACACCGCTGAGAATATCGTTTGCGATTGACATTCTTTTTTCCGTGCGTGGGTTGTCGGAAGTCACAACCACGATATCCGACATTTCGCTTGCAATTCTTCCCATTTTTGGGCGCTTGATAACGTCGCGGTCGCCACCACAACCAAACAGCGTGATAAGCTTTCCTTTTGTCATAGCTCGGCACTCTTTGAGCAAGTTGTACAGCCCGTCAGGAGTGTGCGCAAAGTCGATAACATATCTTATATCGTCGCGTTTCAACAAGTTGAACCTGCCGTCGGGCGGTTCGATTGTTTGCAAAGTCGAACAAATGCTTTCGTCTGACACGCCAAGATTTTTTGCGACTACGCACGCGGCAAGCGTGTTGTAAATGTTAAAGCGTCCGCACAATCGCGAGTTTACGCGCAAGATATCGTCCATAATGTTGACGACATATTCGCAACCGCTGTCCGTTGTTTTTTCGTCGATAGCAAAAACGTCGCACGGGTTGTCTAGCCCGTAACTTATCGTCGGCATATTGCATTCGTTCAAAAGTTCTCTGCCACATTCGTCGTCGACGTTTATCACCGCAAGGCGAGTGTTGCGCTTTTCAAAATAGCTTTTCTTGCAATTTTTGTAATTTTCCATTGTTTCAAAAAAGTCAAGATGATCTTGCGACAAGTTTGTAAAAACGCTTATATCCGCAACGTTTCCATAGAGTTTGTTAAGATAAATTGCGTGCGCGGAAAGCTCCATTATCACAAAGTCCACTCCGTGCGCGTTCATATCCGCAAACAGCGCTTGCAACTCCATTGGGTCAGGGGTTGTCATATTCGACGCCAATCGCTTGCCGTCATATTCATAATACATTGTGCCAATCAGCCCAGCTTTGTAGCCCCACTCGCACAGCATTTTGTAGATAATATATGCGGTGGTAGTCTTGCCGTTTGTGCCAACGACAGTGACGAGCGACATATCCGCGATTGGGTTGCCATAGAAGTTGGCTGCAATCTGGCTCAAGGCCTTGCGCGTGTCGGCAACCTTGATAACGGTCACTTGCGAACAAATTACGTCTTGCATACAAACCACAGCTTTTGCGCCGTTCGCGATCGCAATGTCGGCGTAAAGGTGTCCATTGACCGCCTTGCCAAGAAGGCATACAAAGCAGTCGCCATCGGTGACTTTGTCCGCGTCAAAGACCACATTTTTTATTTTTTGGTCAAGCGTTCCGTTGACTGACAACATTTTTACATTTTGAACAAGTTCTTTTAATAACATATTTCCCTCACATATATATATTATAATAAATATATAGTCGCTCGCAACAGGTTCGCAATCTTCGACATTATTGCCACTAATATGTTATTTTATTCGCGTTCAAAATATGCAATATTCCATTTGATATAGCTTTGTTTTTTGATTTTCTTTCGTTAAATTTTTTTTGACTGCAATTTGCAAAATTTGTGTTTATAATTGAGTTTTTTTCTTGAGTATTTTCCAATTACTCTTTCAAAAGCTTATTTTATTTTTTTAAATAATTTTTGATAGTTGAGTGTTTTTACTCTCGCAAAATTTGTGTTTCTTTCTTATAATTTTAAATTTATCCCAACGCAAAATAGGCTACTGTTTTCAATTTTATTTGCGCGTTTGCCGCAGGCAGTTGATAGACGACTTTTCCGCTGTCACCTGCCGATTCGAAAGTCAAGCCAAGACTTTTGAGAATTGCGCTCGCTTCCCCAGCTGACTTCCCGACAAGGTCAGGCATTGTGACATATTTGTTGTTTTCTTCGTCTTGCGCGGAATATTGCGGAAGAATGTTTTTGTAAGCAAAAATGTTGGAGAAAATATCCTTGACGTAAGGCGCTGCGACAATACTGCCATAATAGACATAGCCTTGTGGCTCGTCAACCAACATAAGGCAAACCAGAACGTCATCGTCAACCTTTGTATAGCCAAGGAATGACGAGATATATTTTCCACGCGCAATCGCGCCATTCTCATACTTTTGCGCCGTGCCAGTTTTTCCGCCAATTTTGTAACCGGGAATATAAGCGTTTTTTCCGCCGCCTTTTTCAACAACGCTGAGCAAATATTCGAGCATAAGTTCGCTTGTGTGTGGCGAGACCGTTTTGTTTTTGACAGTCGGCGAGTTGCGGAAAGCAAGATTGCCTTTTTCGTCTACAATTTTGTCCACGATATAAGGCTCAAGCAAGTCTCCGCCATTCAAGACGGAACATACCGCGGTCGCGAGCTGTATTGGCGTGACGGCGATAGCTTGCCCGAACCCTATGCGCGCGATATCGACGTTTTTGACGTTTTGTTCTTTGAGCATAATTCCTTTGGCTTCGCCAGCCATATCCACGCCAGTTTTTTGACCAAGCCCAAATTTGCCAAAATAATCATACATTCCGCGCGCGCCGACCGACAAGGCGATGTCCATAAACACGCAGTTGCAAGAATTTTGAATTCCTTGTTGGAAGTTTTGCGAGCCGTGACCAATGCTTCGCCAACATTTTATCCGCTGTCCGTCGACAGTCGAGCCACCGTCGCAGTAATATGACGGCTTGATTTTGTTTGTCTCCAGCCCTATCGCCGACGTCAAAATTTTGAAAGTCGACCCCGGCTCATACGCGTCGCAAATAAGCGCGTTGCGCGAGCCTTGCAACAACAAGTCCATATCGTCGCGCGGAATGTTGTTCAAGTCATAAGTCGGCGACGATGCAAGCGCTTTGATTTGTCCAGTTTTTGCGCTCATAACAATGCAACTCGCTGATTTTGGCTTATATTTTAAGCACGCGTCCTCAGTCGCCTTTTGGACAAAACTTTGAATTTGCGCGTCGACTGTCAACTGCGTTGTCATGCCTTTGACCGACGGCAAAAATGTCGTCACGTTGGACGGCAATTTCTTTCCGACAAGGTCAGTTTGAGTATATACAGCCCCGTTGACCCCCTTGAGATACTCATTGTAATATTGCTCAATTCCCCCCTGTCCATTGCCGTCAATATCAGTAAACCCAAGCACTTGCGTGAGAAAATTGCCCTTTGGATAATATCTTGAGCTGTCAGCGGTGAGATACATTCCGTTGATATCCAAGCCGACAATTTGCAACATTTTTTCGCGAGAAAGTTTTTTTGCGACAGTAATTTCTGAGACGCCTTTTTTGCTTATTTTTGTCAACAATTTGCTTTGGTCAACGTCAAGAATTGGCGCGAGCAAGGCAGCGGCTTTTTCTTTTTCTTTGAGCTCGTTTGGGCGAGCGTAGAGAGAATATTTGGTGTCGCTTTGCGCGAGCAGAACTCCCTTCTCGTCTATCACGTCGCCACGGTCGGCAAGCATCGGCAAATCACGCGTCCATTGGTCGAACGCGCGCAATTGCAAATTTTTTCCGTTTATCACTTGGACATATAGCAATCTTGCAAAAAGTGAAATAAAAAGAAAAGTTATCAGCATAAATATCGCCAATAACTTTTTTTTGAGTGCAGTATGTGTAATTTTTTCCACAGCAAACCTCCAAAATATCTTATATGGTCATCTGCTGTACTTTTTTCAACCGAATATCGCGCCTATTTTGTCGCACATTTTGTCGAACCAATTTGTGTTTTCGTCAAAGGTATAGTCGCCGATTGTGTTTGCTTGTTTGAGTTCTTGCACGCTTCCGTCGTCGCCGACAGCGTAATTGACAACTTCTTGTTTGTAAGACATCAATTCGTCTTGCGATGCTGAGACTGGCTTGTCAACTGTCAAAGCGTTTACCAACAACAACGCGACAATAACGGTCACGATGAAGAAATAGACGCCAATCAAGAGTTTTACTTTTGTGTTCAAGCCTTTTTTCTGACCAACTTTTGTTGGAGCGGCTGTTGTCGCCATCTCAAACTTTGGTTGTTGATTTTGTTGATAATTAATATTGTCGAACGCGTTGTTTTGTTGAGCGTAATAGCCATTATCTTGTCTTGAGTAGTTGTCGCGTTGCAAATTTTGGTTCGCTCGATAGCCATTCGCATAAGGCGTTGCATTTTGTTGCATTTGTGGCATTTGTTGCATTTGTGGCGCAAACCCTTGTTGCATTTGTGGTTGAGCTTGTTGTGGTTGTCTCTGGTAGCAATCGTTTTGATTGCTTGACGCGCACGCATTGCGAGCGTTTTGCAAGCTTTGTTGATAGTTGTAATTTGTGTTTGGATAAGCGTTGTTGTAAGCGCTTTCCGTGTTTGGCATTTGTTGATTTGCAACTTGCGCGTTGTCAAAGTTTCTGTCGCGCATGCTTTGTTCGTAAGCGAAATTGTCAGACATAGAAGCATTTTGCCCGTCAAAGTTTTGATTGACTGGCGCGTGTTGATTGGCAAATTTCACTTTGTCTCTCTCTAATAATCTATTCATATTCGTTTACCCCCTTGTTTTAGACCTAAATTGTTGTTTTGTGTTCTTGTTTTAGACCTAGATAGTTGCGTTGTAGTATTGTTCAATCACCCTGTCGATAGCTTGTTCGATTGATTGTTGAATCATTTGTTGCATTACTTGTTGAACTGTTTCTTGATTTACTTGTTGCATAACTTGTTGTTTCACTTTGTTGTCTCTCTTTATTTTTATTTTCTCATAATTTTGAATATCATATTTGTTGTTGATTTGCTATATTCTTTCCGCAATTCTCAGCTTTGCGCAAGTCGCTCTGCTGTTGACTTCCAGCTCGTCCGCTTGCGCGGTGAGTGGTTTTTTTGTAACTATGATAATGTCTTGTCTTTTGTTGCAGTTACAAATTGGTTGGTGCGGTGGACAAACGCATTTTGCGTCGAGTTCGACAAAAATTCTTTTTACAATTCTGTCCTCGAGCGAATGGAATGTCATTATACAAATTCTTCCGCCCTCTCTCAGCCTGAGCGTAAGCGCTTTGACTGCCTTGTCCAACTCTCTGAGTTCGCCGTTGACCTCTATTCTTATCGCTTGGAAAGTCCTTTTGCAAGGATTGCCACCCTTCCACCTTTGTTGTGGCGGATAACTTCTTTCTACGATTTGCGCGAGCTCGCCAGTTGTTTCGATTTTTTTGATTGCGCGTTGTTTGCAAATGTTCCAAGCAATCTTTCTTGACAATCTATCTTCGCCATATTCCCAAATGATGTTGGCGATTTCGCTTTCAGAATATTCGTTGACGATTTTGTTGGCTGTAAGATATTGCGTTTGGTCCATTCTCATATCGAGCGGAGCGT
>JAVXBP010000017.1:0-20855 GCA_036659935.1 Clostridia bacterium | reverse complement strand
ATATAGACATAAATATGTGTCGAAGGAGAAAAATTATGGAAACAAAAAAAGAACTTACAGGTCGAGCAATTATTGACAAAAAGTATGAGGAAGCGCACAAAGACGAACGCAAAGCCGCCAATATTGTGTGGGGAACAAGCATTCCACGCGAACTTGCCGATGAGATTAATTTGTATTTGCGCGACGGTGGTTACACCAAGGTTGAACTTGTTGTAGCAGGCTTTGACGCATTGTGCGAAAAAGGTCCAAAGCCCGAGACACCAGAAAAGCGTGAGAAGCGTGAGCGACATGAGAGACGCCTCTCTTTGCAAGAAGCAAAAGTTTATCACGGCTATGACGATTTCTTCGGTTGCGAACTTGCGCAATTTGAGAAAGACAGACAAAAGTAAAATTTTGCAAACTATTAATACCGCATATATGACTTTCTTGCATAATTATTTGCAAAACTGCCCTACATCACTTTTGCATAACATTTTGCGAGACTGCATTATATCACTTTTGCAAAAAAAATTCTCTATCAGCTTGCTGATAGAGAATTTTCTATTTGATAGAATTTTTTAATTATTCGATTTTTTCAACTTACTATTTTTTGTATACTCGCAAATTGTTACTTCGCTTGCATATTTTTTTTGTCGCAAGATTATTTTTTTTTGATATATTTGTTTACCATAGATTGCATTGTCGCAAACACAAACCGAAACAGCGCGTCATAGAGAGAAAACGCCACAAACCCGACAACCAACAGCGTTGGCAAGGTCCATTCCCAACCGAAAAGATTGATATCGCCGACGACAATTTTCATAAGCGACAAGCACACGAAAAACGATGCCACGAAAAATGCGATTTTGACGATAATTATCAACACAATTTTTGCAACTTTCGGCAATTTTTGCGTCTTGTAAAGTCGAAAGTCAAGCGCCCACAACACAATCGCGTAAATTCCAAAGAAAAAAATAAAAGGAAAACTTCTGATATTGCCCGCAAAAAAGCCAATTGTTGCGGTTATAGCATAGCTCGCAAGCGCCCCCGCCCAAATATTTTTTGTGAGTGGCAACGCGACAAAAATTGCGGCTATGACATAGAAAGCAAGCTTTGCTAAAGGGCTAAAAAGTCCCCCCAACAGCGCGATTATACTCATCGCGCACGACACGCCCGACAGGGCTATGGCAAAGCTTCTCTTTGTTTTCATCAGCAGCAGCCGTTTCCACCGCCAAAGCAATCACAACAACAGTCCAAGCATACAAGCGTTTGGCAAGTAGCGCAACAAGCGTTTGTGCCGTCCATTCCGCCACCTTGATTGTTTGGACGAGAATAGCCAGCGCGACCGCCTGCGTTGTCTTGTTGTCCGCCTTGCGCGCCAGAATTTGCGCCGTCAACAGGAGCGCTGTCTTTTGCAAGAACAGTCTTGAGATTGTCGAGCGCTTTTGTATATTTTTCGTTGTTTGGTTCAAGCGCGAGCGCAATTTCGAGCTGCTTTTTGCTCTCAACGTTCCAATTTCTTTTGTAATAAATTATCGCTTGCAAATAGTGCCAATCACCATCGCGATTGTCAATTTTGTCGAGCATTGACTGAGCTTCCTCAATCTTGCCGTCCTTGATAATTTGTTCGATATCAGCATAACCACTGCCATAATTTGAGTAAGAAATGCTTTGATGTATGTTGTCCATACACGCTTGGTGAGCGACCTCGATCTCTGACAAGCGACGAGTCGCTTCGTTGCCGACGTCCCCTTCTTCAAAGCGCAATTCCGAAAATTTGGCTTTGAGTTGTTGATAGGCGTTTTCGATTTGTTCTTGAGTCGCGTTGCTGTCAACTCCCAAAGTTAAATATGGGTCTTTTTGCATTTTTGTTCTCTCCTTAATATCTCTTTTGTTGATTCCAAAATTCCGTACCACAGAATGTTTGTAACAACTCCTTCGAATTTGTTCAATTTTATTTGGTCGAAACTGTCGCAAATTGACTTGTAACAGCTCATCAAAACAAAGTTCAATTCTTCACCTTTGTCAGCGAGAAAAGTGTGTTTGTCCTTGTAATCATAGCCCACAAGGAACATATTATACTTGCCTTTTTTGTTGTCGTCGTCAATGTCGTCAATCGCGTCGGCGCAATATATCCACTTGCCTATGTTGTACATAATGTTGTCGAGTGGCGCGCTATTTTTTTCGCCAAAGGCGCACTTCCCGACTTGTTGGAGCATCAACGCGAACTTGTCAGCCACAATATCAACGCTTGCGCAATTTTCTTTTTCGAGCTTGCGCAGTTCGATATATTTTGCGTTGAGATATTCGTCCAACTGTCCAAAAGTCTTTTTCGCCTTGTTGTAATGTCTTTTGATAACCGCCCCGTCAACAAACTTCTTGCCAGCGCTGTGATTGTCAATGACGTCGTCGACGCACTTATAGTGCAACAAAATGGTGTTTATATCGACAATTTTTTCTGTCAAGTCATCGTTTTTGACAATGCTCTTTTTTTTGACGGGGTTGAGAATGCAAGTCTCGTTTGCGATTACAATGTCTTTGTCAGCCACCGCGTGCGCCAAAATGTTGAGAAAAGTCATATCATAATTTGTCCCAAAACGCATACATTGCCCGCACTTTTTGCCAATGCTTTTGCAAAGCCCACAATAAAATGCCTTGTACAAAGAAAAGTCTTTGATATACATATTTGGTTTGTCAGGAATCACATATCCATACATTACAGCACTACATATCCTATCGCTTTTTTGAATTTTTTGAGAATTGGTTCTGCAAGCGCGCCTGCTTTTTCCGCCCCTTCTCTCGCAACTTCTCTGAGATAATCTTCCGCGCCAATCAATTTGTCATATTTTGACTTGAATGGTCTCAACATTTCTATCACTGCGTCAGCCACTCCCACTTTGAGGTCGCCATAACGCTTGCCCACAAAAGCAAGCTCGGCTTGCTCGATTGTTTGGTTGGTCGCGACGGCGTATATTGTCAACAAGTTGGAGATTCCAGCCTTGTTTTCCGCGTCAAATTTTATCTCTTCCCCGCTGTCGGTGACTGCCTTTTTGAACTTTTTGAGAATAATCTCAGGCGTGTCAAGAATGCTTACGACGGCGTTGGGGGTTGTGTCAGACTTGCTCATTTTTTGGCTTGGGTCTTGCAAACTCATCACTTTCGCGCCGACCTTTGGAACAAAGCCGTCAGGCACAGCGAAAATGTCGCCATAGATGTTGTTTACTCTTATCGCGATATCGCGCGCAATCTCAAGGTGTTGCATTTGGTCAATGCCAACGGGCACGAGTTTTGTGCCATAGAGCAAAATATCCGCCGCCATAAGAACGGGATAGTCCATCAAGCCCATGTTGATATTGTCGGTATGTTTCGAAGATTTATCCTTGAATTGTGTCATTCTGTTCATTTCGCCAACATAAGTGTAGCAATTGAGCAGCCAAGCCAACTCGCTGTGTTCGTGCACGTGCGATTGGAAGTAAAGTATGCTTTTGTCCTTGTCCAAGCCAAGCGCCATCAAAAGCGCATAGAAAGACAACGCGTTGTTGTAGAATTGTTGCGGTTCTTGTCTCACGGTGATGGTGTGCAAGTCAGCCAACGCAAAAAGACAGGTGTTGTTTTCGTCCGCTTGCATTGCGCGCCAATTATTTACAGCTCCGATATAATTGCCCAACGTCATAATGCCCGATGGTTGAATTCCACTATAAATAACTTTCTTTTCCATTTTGCCACTCTCCTACTGCATTTCCCCTTGTATATCTATTATTCCACAATAATATTATAATAAGGTTAAATTTCCAAATATATTGATACAATTTTACCATATTTCACCAAAAAAGTAAAGAAACTTTGTAATATAAGTTTTAAAATGCCCACAACTTTTGTTTTTTCACTTTTTTTTGCAAAAAAAATATCCGATATTGCTATCGGATAAATTTCATTAAGACTTATACATTCTTTTGCGGGCAGCTTCGGCTTTCTTCTTACGCTTTACGCTTGGTTTCTCATAAGCTTCACGCTTGCGCAAATCGCCAATGATGCCATCTCTTGAACATTTACGCTTAAATCTTCTGATTGCGCTGTCCAAAGATTCGTTTTCACCAACTTTGACTGTTGACATAATATTATCGCCTCCTTCCTGCTCGTAGGATTATTCGTGTCTATATATTATACAATTTTTGTGAGAATGTCAAACATTTTTGAGCAATTATCTCATTTTGCGCAAATTTATTTCCAAACTGTGACAATACAACGACAATCAACTCATTTTGTCCAACAATTTCTAATAAATAAACTTTTTTTGGCGACCAACTCTTTTGGCTCAATTATCTCTTTTTGTGTAATTTTATTTCCGAACAGTTGCAATCAACTCATTTTGTCCGACAATTTTTCTCCGCCAAGAATGTGGAAATGCAAATGTCCGACCGTTTGACCGCCGTCGAAGCCCTTGTTTGTGACAATGCGAAAGCCGTTTTCCAAATGCCATTCTTTTGTCAGAGAGGACACTTTGGCAAGGCATTTTGCAATCTTTGTCCAACCTTGTTCGTCGAGCTCAGTCACATCGGCGACGTGCCACTTTGGCAACATCAAAAAATGCGTTTTCGCTTGCGGATTGATATCTTCTATCACAAGCATATCATCGTTTTCGAATATCTTTTTGCTAGGAATTTCTCCTGCGATTATCTTGCAAAATATGCAGTTTTTGTCCAACTTGTCACTCATAATATATCTCCTTTCTTACAATTTTGTTACAATATTTTTTTACTTTATTATCTCGCACACAAGATTTTCGCCAATGAGCTCTTTGCCAACAACGTTATACACCTTGTTATTTTCTCCGCCTTGCAACAAAATTCTGATATATTCGCGAGAATAGCCAGCCGTATACTCCCCTTCTTTGTCCTCTGTCAAGACTTCGAGCGTCTTGCCAACAAAGCTTGCGAGATAGGCTTTTTTGCACTCGCTCGCGACTTCTGACGCGCGCGCGCAACGCGATTTCACTTGTTCGCCGTCCAACAATTTATATCTTGCGGCGACAGTGCCTTTGCGTGGCGAGTAGCCAAAAATATGCATATGCGAAAATTTTATTTCTTCCAAAAAGTCGAGCGTTTGGACAAAACTTTCTTCTTCTTCGAGCGGAAAGCCACATATCAAGTCGGTTGTAATGCCCGCATTCGGAAAATATTCTCTGATAAGTTGCACTTTCTCAGCGTATTGTTGCGTGGTATAGTGTCTGTTCATTTTTTTCAAGACGCCATTTTCTCCGCTTTGCAGTGACAAATGGAATTGCGGACAAAACTTTGCAAGCCCTTTGCACGCGCTCAAAAGTTTGTCGTCGATAACGTTGACTTCGAGCGAACCCAATCGCAATCTGCAATCAATCTCGCCCAAATTTGTTAACAGGTCGGCGAGAGACGAATTGATATCCTTGCCAAAAGACGAGATATCAATGCCCGTCAAGACAATTTCTTTGCAATTTTGCGCAAGTTCTTGCGTTTCTTTGACCACGCTCGCCACCTGCCGTGAGCGACTTCGTCCGCGCAAATAAGGAATTATACAATAAGAACAAAAGTTGTCGCACCCGTCTTGAATCTTGACATAAGCCCTTGTGCGCTCAATCACCGACTCAAAGTTGTCCTCATAAACCGTCGGCAATTCGCTCACAAACACACCTTCGCACGCGAGTTTGTCAACAATATCGCTCTTTTTCGCCACTCCGCTGACAAAAGTTACGCCGTCTTTTTCGACAAATTGCTCGGCGTTGTTTTGCGACGCGCAACCGCAAACAAACACCTTTGCGTTGGCGTTTAGGCTCTTGCACCTTGCCACGCATTGGCGTGATTTTCTTTCCGCTTCGTTGGTGACAGCGCAAGTGTTGAGAATATAAATGTCGGCGCTTTCCAACTTTTCGGTCACGTCGAGAGACTTTTCTCTCAGCTGTTTGACAATGCTGTCGCACTCATATTGATTGACCTTGCAGCCAAGATTATACACACAAACTTTCATTCGCCAAGCTCCCCAGCAAAGTACATTATCAAGCCAATTGACGCGATTGCCGCCGTCTCACATCGCAAAATTCGCTTGCCGAGCGAGACAATTTTTCCGCCAATTTGTTTGAGCGCGTCAACTTCTTCTTGCGCAAATCCGCCCTCACTGCCAATCACAAGCGCGACGCTTTGCGCCTTGTCAAGCCCGTCAACGTCGCCAATTTTGCCAAATTCCGCGTTTTCGTAAGGCACAATGACGATATCAAAATTTTTCATTTCTTCAACGACTTGTTCAAACTCCGTCAACTCATTGACTTGCAAAAGTTTCGCCCTGCCACATTGTTTGCACGCTTCTTTCGATATTCTATTCGCGCGCTCGGCGTTAAATTTTGTCTCATTTGTAAACCTTGACAAAAACGGCGTAACTTCGCTCGCCCCCAACTCGCAAGCTTTCTGTATAATCAAGTCAAGCTTGTCTCCCTTTGGCATCGCTTGGAAAAGCGTGAGTTTCACTCGCCCGACAGTGCAATTTTCTTGCGCGCTGTCAACCACCGCCACGGCGCTGCATTTGCCAATGCTTTCGATTGTACACAAATAATCTTTGCCGTCGTCATTGCAAATTATCGCCTGATAACCGACCTTGTATCTCAACACTTTTGTCAAATGCTCGAATTCTTCTCCGTCGATTACAAAGCGATTGTCAACGCAAGCGCTATTCAAAAAAAACCTTTTTATTTCCATTATATTTTTCTCATAAGATAGCCGCACCACTCGCCGTCTATTTTTTCTTCTATCAGTTCAAAGCCAGTCGCCTCGAATTTTGCGCGGACTTCTTGCTTGCGCGCAAGAATGATGCCTGACATAACAATTTCTCCGCCACGCTTGAGATAAGTCAACAACTGCCCCGACAGCGCCATAAGAATATCCGCCGTGATATTTGCCGCGACAAAGTCAAAAACGCCATTTGCTTTGTCCAACAAGTTTGCATTTGCGACCTTGACAATCTCTGACAAGTCATTCAACTCGACGTTCTCTTTTGCCGCCTCAACCGCAATGTCGTCAATGTCAAAAGCTTCCACAGTCTCCGCGCCAAGTTTTGCCATAGCGATAGCGAGAATGCCACTTCCCGTGCCAATGTCGGCTATGCGTTTTCCGCCAAAGTCTTGAGTTTGCAACATCGAAAGGCACAACCGCGTGCTTTCGTGCTCGCCCGTGCCAAAAGCCATTCCCGGGTCAAGTCTCACAACAATTTCACCGTCGCCAGCCAAATAATTTATCCAATTCGGCACGATTGTAATCTTGCCCGACTTGATAGGTTTGTAATTTTGTTTCCACACTGAGACCCAATCTTTGTCGTCAACGCTTGTGATAGTTCTCTCGAGCGAGCCAAAATCAAATGGACAGTTTTCTCTGAGAAACTGCAATCTTTTTTCCAAGTCTTTGACAATCGACGGCGCTTCTTCCGCCGTAAAAAATCCGTTGACTTTGACAATCGCGCTTTTGATTAAAAGGCTTTCGTCAACATAGTCCCACACTTCGTCGCTGCGCAAAAATGTCGCAAGGTCGTTGCTGTCAAAAATGCTCACGCCCTTGCTTCCAAGGTCGGACAAAATATCCGCCACAAGTTCGCTTGCGTCAGTTGTTGTATTGATAGTAATTTGTTTGTATTCCATAGTGACATTATACAACATTTTAGTTTGTTTTTCAAGCAATTTTTGCTCAAGAGAAAATTCAATTTTTCAAAGTTTCAAAATATGCTTTTTAAAAATGAAAATAGCTTTATGGTTTTTTAGTTTTAGAATTGTTTTTTCTTCCAACTGCACAACTTTCCAAAAATGATAATATTTATTTCTCAAAAATGAAAAGTTTTTATCACTTTCTATTCAAAACTTTGAAAAAAACTACAAAAAAATTCGCCACATTTCGCGACGAATTTCGATTGCTTTATAAAAATTTTGCAATGTTTTGCCTTACTTTTTGCCAAATCTTCTCTTTTGAGGATATTGCGTTTCGCTGAGACTTTCTTCGAATTCTCTCAACAACTTGAGCTGTTTCGACGACAAACCACGAGGTGTTTCCACCTTGATAGTGATATACAGGTCGCCATAAACCTCTTTTTGCAAGACTTTCATACCATAGCCTTTGATGCGAATTTTTGTGCCTGGTTGAGTTGATTCTGGCACTTTGACTGTTGTTGAACCTTTCATTGTGTCAATGTTGATATCGCAACCGCACGCCGCCTCATAGTAGCCAATTGGCAAGTCCATATACAAATCAGCGCCCACGCGTCGGAAAGTATCGCTTTCCGCGACATAGATTACAACCACAAGATTGCCTTTTCCACCGCCGTTCGCGCCACAATTGCCTTCGTTGCGAATGGTCATTCTCACGCCCGTGTCAGCGCCCGCCGGGATAGGAACTTTGACTGTCGCTTCCTTGCGAACAAAGCCAGTCCCACGACAAGTTTTGCACTTTTCTTCGACAATTTTGCCCTTTCCGCCACAGTGACTGCAAACGCTTTGGACAGTTTGTTGCCCAAAAAGTGTGTTTTGTGTTCTGCGAATATAACCGCTTCCATTGCAATAAGGACACGTTTTGACTGACGTTCCATTTTTTGCGCCAGTGCCGTTACAATCTGGGCACGCTTCGTCGCGATTAAGTCTGACTGTTTTTGTAACGCCGTTGTAGGCTTCTTCGAATGTCACGTCAATGCGAACTTGAATGTCGTCGCCCTGCATAGGAGCGTTTGGATTGCGTGACTTTCCGCCAAAACTTCCGCCAAAGAACGTGTTGAGAATGTCGTCAAAGCCACCGCCAAAACCGCCAGCCGACTGTCCGTCGCCACCGCCAAAGCCACCAAAGCCCTGCGGTCCGTTTTCGTCGCCGTATTGGTCATAATTCGACTTTTTTGTCTCGTCGCTCAACACTTCATAAGCGTGATTAATTTCTTTAAAATTTGTTTCCGCGTCTTTTTTTTCTTTTTCTGACGCGTTTGCAAATCTATCGGGGTGCAACTTTATCGCAAGCGAGCGATAAGCTTTTTTGATCTCTTCCGCGCTTGCGTTTTTTGTCACGCCCAAAACTTCATATAAATCTTTTGCCATAAATTCTCCGAGAAAAGCAAGACATTTGTCGCTTGCATTCCTTTATGAAACTCCGATATCTCAATACATATGAGACAAAGTCGACAAGCCTGCCGAAAAATTCGGAGGCTTGCCATACTTATTTTTGTTAGGAATTTTACTTGTTGTCGTTGTCGCTGTTGTCGTTGTCGATGATAATATCGTCAGGGTTGGAAGCTTCTGGGTTTGGAGCATCTCCAGCATTTTTCGCGCTTTCTTCCGCTTGTGTAGCTTGATAAAGTTTTGTAAATATTGGCGCGGTAGCCTTGGACATTTCTTCGATTGCACTTCTAACCTTTGTCGCGTCTTCTTCTGTCGCGATATCTTTTTTGAGTTTTTCTACGGCTTCTTTCAAAACCTTTTTGTCGTCCTCTGATATCTTTTCGCCAGCTTCTTCGACTGCTTTTTCTGTCGCGAAAGCCATTTGGTCGGCTTCGTTTTTCGCGTCAACAAGGTCCTTGCGTTTTTTGTCTTCTTCGGCGTATTTTTCCGCTTCTTTGACAGCTCTGTCGACGTCATCGTCGCTGAGATTGGTTGAAGAAGTGATTGTTACGCTTTGCTTTTTGCCAGTGCCTTTGTCAACAGCAGAAACGTTTACAATGCCGTTTGCGTCAATGTCAAAGGTAACTTCGACTTGTGGAATGCCACGTGGAGCAGGCGGAATGCCGTCCAATTGGAATCTTCCGAGTTCTTTGTTGTCGTTTGCCATTGAGCGTTCGCCCTGCAAAACTCTGATATCCACCGCTGTTTGGTTGTTCGCCGCGGTTGAGAATACTTGTGATTTGTTGGTAGGAATTGTCGTGTTTCTGTCGATAAGTTTTGTAAATACTCCGCCCATCGTCTCAATGCCGAGTGACAAAGGAGTAACGTCGAGCAATACTACGTCCTTGACGTCGCCAGCCAAAACACCGCCTTGAATTGCAGCGCCAACGGCTACGCACTCGTCAGGGTTGATGCCCTTGAATGGTTCTTTGCCTGTGACTTTCTTGACCATATCAAAGACAGCCGGAATACGAGTTGAACCGCCGACCAAAATGACTTTTGCCAATTGACCAGATTCGAGTTTCGCGTCAGCGAGCGCCTTTTTGAGTGGGAGCATTGTTCTTGTAACCAACTCGCTTGTGAGATTGTCGAACTTTGCGCGTGTCAACTCAACGTCGATATGTCTTGGTTCGCCGTTTACCATTGTGATATAAGGCAAGTTGATATTTGTTTTTGTAACGCCAGAAAGTTCAATTTTCGCTTTTTCTGCGGCTTCTTTGATTCTTTGCATTGTCGCAGCGTCGCGGTTGAGTTTTGTGTTTTCTTTCTTTTCGAATTCTTGAATAATATATTCTACAATTTTGTTGTCAAAGTCGTCGCCGCCCAACATTGTGTCGCCGTTTGTCGCGAGAACTTCGAATACGCCGTCCTCAATCTCGAGGATAGAAACGTCGAATGTGCCGCCGCCAAGGTCATAAATCAAAACTTTTTGACCTTTGTTTTCGCCTTTGTCCAAGCCGTAAGCAAGCGCAGCGGCTGTTGGCTCGTTGATAATTCTGAGCACTTCGAGACCTGCGATTGTGCCTGCGTTCTTTGTCGCTTGGCGTTGGCTGTCGCTGAAATATGCAGGAACGGTGATGACCGCCTTTGTAACTTTTTCGCCAAGGAATGCTTCCGCGTCAAGCTTGAGCTTGCCAAGAATCATTGAGCTAATCTCTTCTGGTGAATATTTTTTGTCATCAATCGCCACCTTGAAATCTGTCCCCATATGGCGTTTGATAGAACTTATTGTTCTTTTTGCATTCGAAACTGCTTGACGTTTTGCAACTTGACCGACAAGTCTTTCTCCGTCTTTTGCAAAGCCAACTACTGAAGGTGTTGTTCTTGAACCATCAGAGTTTGCGATAACTGTAGCCTCGCCGCCTTCCATAACGGCTACGCAAGAGTTTGTAGTACCCAAATCGATACCTATAATTTTACTCATTTTTTTATCTCCTTTTTGTTTATATCAAATTTATTTATTGTCCAACGACAACCATAGGGTGTCTCAACACCATATCGCCGCGTTTGTAACCTTTTTTGACAACTTCGACGATCTTTCCTGCGTTTTCCGCGTCGTCTCTGTTCATAACTGCTTCGTGCAAGTTGGGGTCGAATTCTTCGCCGAGCGCGACCATTTCTTCCACTCCAAACTTTTGCAAAGTGTCTTGCAAGTTCTTTTTGACAAGCTCAATGCCCTTGCGTTGGCTTTCGTCTTTTTGCGAACTTATCGCCATATCGAGAAAGTCCATTGTTGGCAAAACCGCCACGATGACTTCTTCCACGCCCTCGGTATACATTCTTTGAGCGGTGACAGCGTTTCTTTTTTTGTAATTTTCGAAGTCAGCTTGCAATCTTATATATTGATTGTTGAGCGAAAGGAATTTCTCGTCGTCTTGACTTGGAGCGTCGGCTTTTTGTTCGTCAGTAGCCTTGAATTCGAAAACTTTTTCGTTCTTTTTTTCTTCTTGAATGTCTGCTTTCTTATCTTTTTCTTTGAGTTCTTTTTCTTTATTTTCTTGTGACTTTGCCATTTTTTTCTCCTATTCTTTTTTCTTGTCCATCAATTTTCCAAGCTGTTTGAGCACGCCGAGAACTTTTTTGTAGTCCATTCTCTCTGGTCCAATAACTCCAACTTTGCCAATTTCTTGACCGTTGACACGATAACTTGCGCTTATCAAAGCCATGTGCGAAAGTTCCGTTGAGTCGTCGCTTCCAATCTTGATAGAATATTCTATATTTCCGTCGCCGTTCATCAGTCCATAGAGTTTTTCTTTGTGAGAGACGACTGACATAAAGTTTTTGACGTTGTCGATATCGTTGTATTCTGGATAATCGAATATTTTGTCCGTGCCTTCGATTACAAAGCTGTTGTCTTGAGACTTTTTGTAATCAAGAACAAGCTCAACCACTTGCCTGCACAAGTCTTGGAAGTCGTCCAATTCCCTTTTAAGAATGTCGTCGCTGTTGACCGCTTCCGCAAGAGTTTTGCCAACAAACGTCTTGACGAGCAAGCTGTTTGCCATCTCGATATAATCGTTTCTGAGATCTGACGGCAAATTTATTTGTTTATTTTTGATTGCGCCACTGTCAGTGATAATCAGCACAAGCGCCGTCCCGTCGAACAAGTCTACCAACTTTACGTCTTTGATTATGATATTTTCGATATTGTTCAACCAAAGCATCGAGGTGTAATTTGTTACGTCGCTTATAATTTTCGCGCCGTTTTTTGCAATTTCTTCGATAGAAGCAAATTTCTTTTCTACGCCCGACTTAAGGTTTTCTTCGTCAATGTCATTTTCGTCAATAAAGTTTTCGACATAATATTTGTAGGCTTTCGATGACGGAATTCGACCGCTGCTGATGTGCGGTTGGGTCAAATAGCCCATTTCTTCCAACATTGACAACTCGCTTCTGACTGTCGCCGGCGAGACGTCCGACAAATATTTCGATTGGATAACAGAAGAAGATATAGGTTCTACGCTTGTGATATAACTGTCGACAAGGGCTTGCAGAATTTTTTGTTTTCTTTCTGAAAGTTTCGCTTTTTCCATATTCCCCTCCTTTGTTTTGTATGTGTTTTGTTGATATTTTGTATGCGTTTTGTTGATATTTTGTATGCGTTTTGTTGTGTGTATTTGTATGTGTTTTGTATGTGTTTTGTTGTGTGTTTTGTTGTGTGTATTTGTATGCGTTTTGTTGTGTGTATTTGTATGCGTTTTGTTGTGTGCTTTAGATATTTGATGTGTGTTTGGCAATCAAGTGTTGTGAGTGTTAGCACTCGTGTACCTTGACTGCTAAATCTAATTATACTCAATTATTTGCTCTTGTCAAGACTTTTTATACCTTTTTTTAACATTTTAACAAAATTTTACAATCAAAAACAACCATATCTACTACGGTTGTTTATTTTGGAATTGTAGCGACACAATGCGCGCTATATATTATAATAAAATATCAATATATCAATCATTCAAGACAATCATTTGCGACAAAGTTTCGACCAATTGGGCGCACTTGTCTGTGCTGACGTCTTGGATATTGTCACAAATCGTCTCGACCAGCCCTGATATAATGAAGCAAACCTTATATTCGAAAGCAATTTTGTTGTGATAACGATAGAAGTTTTCGTCCATAATGCGTTTTTGCAACATATTTTTGAGACGGCGGCGAAAGTCAGAGTGGTAATCATTGATTATCAACAGCTCATAGAGTTGCGAGTTTTGCTTGACAAAATTCATAATTTCTTCGAGGAAAGACTTTGGCTGAGACAGCACGTTTGCAAAGTCAAACTTGGTAAAAAGCTTGCTTACGCTCATCGTAATGTCGTTGTAAAGTTGCTCGATGACGTCGCTCGCGTCATAATAATGCAAATAAAACGTGCTTCTGCTTATGTCAGCTTTGTTGCAAATCTCTTTGATAGTGAGTTTGTTTATCGGCGTTGTGCTGAGCAATTCTACCGTTGCGGTAGTGATGGAATTTTGTGTTTTTCTTATTCTTCTATCCATTTTTCACCTTTCGACCAAATTTGTTTTTGAACTTTTGAGGCTCGAATGTATTATAAAATACAAAACTGCCCAATAAATCTAATATTTTGCTTTTGTTTTTCTCAAATCTTGTATATAATATAACTACAAACAGTTTGCAAATCTTAACACAGCAAACCTACTTGTGATTGTATTATACCGCAATAATGTACAATTGTCTAGAATTATCAAAGGAGTTTCTATGAAAACATTTATATTTACCGACATAACGTCTGACATTCCACAGGACATATCCGCAAAATATACCGACTTCGAAATTTTGCCATTTTCTTTCTCGCTTGACGACGACCATTATGACAATATCAACAACTTTCTCCCTATCCAAGAATTCTATGAAAGAATGAAGAAAGGCGCGAAAGCTACGACATCAATGTTGTCACAATATCTCTGCAACGAAAAAATGGAAGAAAAGTTGAGCGCGGGTTATGACGTGTTGTATATATCTTTCTCGTCCGCTCTTTCTGGCACTTTCAACGCGGCAAGTCTTGTCGCAAGAGAACTCAAAGAGAAGTATCCTGACCGCAAAATACAAGTTATTGACTCGCTCAACGCATCGTCTGGCGAAGGTTTGCTTATCAATTATGTTGTCAAAAAACGCGACAGTGGCGCGACTTTCGACGAACTTGTTCAATACACAACTGACATTCTCGACCACGTTTGCTCATATTTTTCCGTTGACGACCTCAAGCATCTCGCTCGCATGGGCAGAGTTTCAAAGACGGCGGCGTTTATCGGCGAAATTGCGCAAATCAAACCAGTGCTCTATGTCAACAAACTTGGCGAACTTGTGCCAATCACAAAAGTTATGTCAAGAAGAAAAGTTTATCGCGCGCTGATTGACAAAATGGAAGAAAAAATGCTCCCTATCGCCGAACAAAATCTTATCTATATCGGACACGGCGCTTGCTTCGATGACGCAACCTTGCTCAAAAATATGTTGCTCGAAAAGTTTGGCAGCAATCTCGACATTGTCATCACTGACATTGGCAGCGTAATCGGCTCTCACACAAACGCTGGCGTAATCGCTTTGTTCTTCCTTGGAAAAGACAAAATAGAAGCGAAAGACGCAAACGTTTCCAACTTAAAAGCGTAATTGCTGTTGAGCTTTGGCTTGGAGTTTGATTGCTTTCGCGACCGCGCGCCCTGCCAAACCTGCAATATACTATCGCTTATTTGCTCTTGAGAAAACTTTTTATATAATAAAAGTATTGCATATTTGTAACAAAAACAAAATTTACTTATCAAAAAGTTTAACTTTTTTTGTTGCAAAACAAAATTTGCTTATCAAAAAACTCCGACATTATCGGAGTTTTTTTTATACTATTTTTATTATTTTTTCTTGCTTTCTATTGTTGCTCGTCGAGACTTTCTTCGTACATTTCAACTGCGTGATTGATATCTTTATATTGCGCTTCGTTGCTAAATTTGTCAATCTCGTTTATGTTTCTGATATCGTGGTGCAAGCACAGCGCGCCATTCAAGCAACCGCCGTCGCAAGCCATTCCTTCGAAGAAGTTTTCGCCCGCTTTGCCAAGTTTCAACTTGAGCAAATTGACATTACACTCGGCGATTCCGTTCATAGAAATTGGCTTTATATTGTCGATATTCATTTGTTGCGCCATTTTTTTGACGTCATCGACAATTCCGCCACATTTTGCAAACGCTCTGCCATAGTTGGACGCGTCCAACAACGGTGTTTCTTCCAAGCTGTCCAAATCAATTCCACGCGCGTCAATAAACGCTTGCAATTCCTCGAAAGAAATCACACAATCAATCGCGCCCTTTGTTTTTGGCAGTTTAAATTCCAACTTTTTGCTTGTGCAAGGCCCGATAAATATTGTTTTCGCTTTTTTGTTTTTGCGTTTGATAAGGTTTGCCGTCTCGACCATAGGCGAAGGCGACGTCGAAATATATTGCGCAAGTTCTGGGAAATTTTTCTCGATAAACATTACAAAAGACGGACAGCAAGACGTTGTCATAAGCCCTTTTTCTTCGAACTCAATCACTTCTTTGTGCAAAGTTATGTCAGCGCCAAGCGCGGCTTCGACAACCTTTGTAAAGCCCAACTTGTTGATAGCGGTCACAACCTGTCCAAGGCGATTGTCCTTGAATTGGCTCGCTATCGCTGGCGCTACAATTGCGTAAACGGGATATTTTGCGCCGTTTTGCGAGTCTTTGAGAATTTGCAAAGCGTCAATAATAAATGACTTGTCAGTAATCGCGCCGAACGGACATTGATAAACGCACGCTCCGCAAGCTATGCACTTGCTGTTGTCAATTTTCGCCTTGTCGTCGGTATCAATCGAAATCGCCTTTACAGGACAGCTCTTTACGCAAGGGCGCTTTTGCTCGATGATTGCGTTGTAAGGGCAAGCCTTGGCGCATCTTCCGCACTTTATGCACTTGGTCATATCAATGATTGGGTGGTTGTTGACGATTGTAATCGCCCCTTTTGGACAACTTTCTTGGCATTTGTGGACAATGCAACCTCTGCACGCAGGGGTAATATACATTCCGCTGATAGGACATTCGTCGCACGCTGGGTCAAGCACTTCCACGATATTCGGGTTCTCTTTGTCGCCGCCAAGCGCCATTCTAATACGCTCTTGGGTGACGGCTCTTTCCTTGTATATACAACAACGCAACGTTGGCTTTGGACCTGGCGAAACTGCCTTTGGAATGTCGATAAAAATTTTGGACATATCTCCATTGTCGAAGGCTTTTATAACTTCGCTTATCACACGATATTTCAACATTTGTATTCTTGTATCAAACTTACTTGTCATTTTAACTCCTTGAAACTTTGTTCTTTTATTATATTCTTCCTTTCAAATCTTTGAGAAACGCAATTTTGCATTTTGCTCATTGACTTTTTTGTTAGAATTTTTGTTCTTTTATTACATTTTTCCTTTCCAAATCTTTGAGAAAAACGCCCTTTTCGTCAATTATGAGAAAGGCTCTTTTCTCGTCTTTTGGCAAGCTTACCGAGCCGGGGTTTGCGACAATCAAGCCGTCTTTTTGCTCAACAAACGCAGTGTGAAAATGTCCATAACACAAGACGTCGCCCACCGCTTGCGGAATGTTTTCTTGATTGAAAACGTCGCCGTGCGTGAATGTTATTTTTTTGTTGCCGACAAACATTTGTGACATATTTACAAACTGGAACTGCGATATCATCTCGTCAACTTTGCTGTCACAATTGCCTTGGACAACCACAAGTTGGCGGGCAAATTTGTTCAATTCTTCCGCAACTTCCATTGGGCTGTAGTCGCGCGGAAAAGGATTGCGCGGTCCGTGATTGTAAATATCGCCCAACAGCACGAGAATATCGGCTTTTTCTTCGACAAAAGCTTGAGTTACCAAACGAGTGTAATATGCCGAACCGTGCAAGTCAGATGCCACAAAAAGTCTCATGTCAGTTCTCCTTGGAAAGCAACTTTTCGATTGACGCGACTTTTACGCAAGTGATAAGAATTTTTGTCGCCACGCGCAAATCGGTGTCAGAAGTAAACGTTGGCGCAATTCTCAACACTCTGTCGTCATCGTCTCTGCCATAAGGATATGGCGCGCCAGCAGAAGTGATGGTGAGCCCTGCTTTTTTGCACAACTCAAACACTCTTTTTGCGCAACCTTTGTTTGTCCAAAGCGTAATAAAATAGCCGCCTTTTGGGTTGCTCCATTGCGCAATTCCGCTGTCAGAACCAAAGTTTTCTTCCATCGCATTGACAATCGCTTGGAATTTTGGCGCGATAATCGCCGCTTGCTTTTTCATAATTTCAGTGATATTCGCGCTGTCTTTGAGATAAAGATAATGCGCGTATTGCAACACTTTGTTGTAACTTATCGTTTGGAAAGCAAGGTGAACAAGGATATCTTTGACATTGTTTTCGCTTGTCGCGATACAACTTACGCCACTGCCTGCAAAGGTAATTTTTGACGTCGAAGTGAACTGATATACTCTGTCTTGGTTGCCGTTTGCCGCTGCAATTTCTTGAATATTCGCGAGCTTGTCAGGGGTGTCAGTCAACTCGTGCACAACATAAGCGTTGTCCCAAAAAATGCGAAAATCTTTGGCTTTTGTTGCCATTTTTGCAAGTCTTGTAACAACTTCGTCGCTATAAGTTATGCCCGTAGGGTTGGAATATTTTGGCACGCACCAAATGCCCTTTATGTCCTCGTCATTTGCGACAAGTTGTTCTATCAAATCAATGTTTGGACCTTTCTCGTCCATAGGGATATTTATCATTCCTATGCCAAAATGCTCCAACATAGCAAAATGTCTGTCATAACCTGGCACTGGGCAAAGGAATTTTGTTTTCTTTTTGTCCCAAGGCGCTCCGCCACACACGCCAAATTGCAATGCGCGTTGAACGGTGTCATACATCAAATTAAGACTGCTGCTTCCGCCAACAATAATCTCGGTTGGCTTTACGCCAAGAATGTCCGCAAAAAGTTTGCGCATCTCAGGAATGCCCTCCAACATGCCATAGTTTCTGTAAGACTTTGGCATTGTTGTGTCTTTGCTCAACAAATCGAACATTTCTGTCGCGAGAACCAATTGTTCCGCGCAAGGCTTGCCACGCGCAATGTCGACTTTGTTGCCTTCCGCGACAAGCGCGTCATAGTCTTTTTGCTCTGTTACAAGCAGTGTTTCGAGTTGTTCTTTTGTCAATTCTGTATAGTTCATATACTCATCTCTTCCTTTTGTTAAAATTTTATCATACTAAATTGTTTTTTGCAATTGTTTGTGACAGTTTTGCAATGTATTTTTTTGGATATTGCGCAACTTCGCAATTTTGCTTATTTTTTTGTGCCCATATCATTGTCTTCGTTTCTGTTGCGGAAGAACATTTTGATAGGAGTGCCCTTGTAGACAAACGCCTTTCTGAGCGCATTTTCGAGATATCTGCGATAGCTGAAGTGCAGCAATTCCAAGTCGTTTACAAAAAACACGAACACTGGCGGATTGGTCGACGCTTGCGTTGCAAAATAAATTTTGAGGCGTCTGCCGTTGTGAGCAGGTGGCTCAACCGCGATTGTCGCGTCTTGGACAATGTCATTCAACACGCCCGTTGGAATACGCTTGCTCGCTTCCGCGAACACTTCTTGCGATTGCGCAAGCAACTTGTCAATTCTTTGACCTGTCTTTGCCGAGACATACATTGGCACAAGATAGCTCATAAACTTTAGCTCACTCTCGAGTTCTTTGTTGAACTTGTTGACCGTAAACATATCTTTTTCGACCGCGTCCCACTTGTTCATAACGATAATTGATGGTTTGCCTTGGTCGTCGACATAGCCCGCAATCTTGACGTCTTGTTCGCTGAGCCCTTCTTGCGCGTCAACGACAACAAGCACGACATCGGCGCGTCTTATCGCGGCAAATGCGCGCAAAACGCTATATTGTTCAATGCCTTCGTCAACGTTGGCTTTTTTTCTTATGCCTGCGGTGTCGATAATATTAAATTTTTTGCCTTGCCAAACAAATTCCGTATCAATTGAGTCGCGCGTTGTGCCAGCCACTTCGCTGACAATAACTCGCTCATAGCCCAAAATTTTGTTTGTAATTGAGCTTTTGCCTGCGTTTGGCTTGCCGACAATTGCGATATTAAGCACTTCGGAATTATCTTCCTCGCCAATTTTGTCGATATATTCGACCACTTCGTCGAGCAAGTCGCCAATGCCCTTTGATTGCTCCGCTGACACAGGGACAACGTCGCCAATGCCGAGCTCATAGAAGTCATAAGCGTTTGCAACTTCGTTGTTGTCCAACTTGTTGACAGCGACGATGACAGGCTTGGACGAAACTCTGAGAAACTCCGCCACTTCGCGGTCGTTTGCAGTAATGCCGCCCTTTCCGTCGACGACAAAGATTATAACTTGCGCAATCTCAACCGCCATTCGAGCTTGTTCTTTGATATGATTCCACATAGAATCTTCGCTTTTGATATCCAGTCCGCCCGTGTCAATAACGGTAAAATTGTAACCGCACCACTCCGCGTCGCAATAAACTCTGTCGCGTGTTACGCCCTCAAAGTCCTCGACGATAGAGACTTGTTTTCCTACTATTTTGTTGAACAGCGTTGATTTTCCAACGTTTGGTCGTCCAACAATAGCCACCAATGGTTTATACATTTTGCAATACCTCTCTTGTAATTTTGATGAGTTCTCCACCAGTCCCGCATATATGAATGTGTGTATTGAGTTGTTTTTCCAACTCAGCTACGCTCATTCCGTCAAGAAATGTCGTGGTAAACTCTCTCAACATATTGTTCGGAATTACCGTATGCGACGGCATATTTTTCGCTTGATTTATGATATCTTTCGCCGTAATCAACCCGGCGACCGTGATAGAGTGTCCAAAGTGGTCATTGACGATATCGACGACTCTTGCGTTGACATTCGGAAACTTGTTTGACATTTTCGCCAGTTGCTCTGCAAGAATATTCTTGAAAGACTGCCCCGTCACAAACGCGATATCGCAAGCTCGCGCGTTGCGTTTTGCCTTTGCAAGTTCGCTGTCGAACTCGCTTACAAATTCCGCGCACAAGCCAACTCCATTTTCGATTTGGTCGAACGCGCCATAACTTGTGTAACTCGGCAATTCTCTGTCCGCCTTGATATAGAACTCGTCCGAGCAAAAACAAAATTCTCCGCCGACGCTTTTGTTAAATTTTTCCACCAAGTCAATCGTATCGCTCGCCGTCTCTTTGTCAATTTGTTCCAACGGCGCGAGCTTTTCTCGATATCGCGTAAGCCCGACCGGAATGACCGCCACCGTCTTGACTTGCGGAGAAAGTTTGTGCAATTCCGTCAGCGTTTGCAAAAGTTTTGCGCCGTCATTGAGCCCCTTGCACATAACGATTTGTCCGTGCATTGTGATGCCATGCTCTGCGAGAAATTGCATTTTTTCGAACAATTCCGCCCCGTGTGGGTTTGCAATCAACTTTGTTTTTGTGTCTCTGTCAAAGCAATGCACCGACACATAGAGTGGCGACAAATGCAACTTTGCAATGCGTTGCAATTCTTTCTCGCCGACGTTTGTAAGCGTGACATAGTTTCCGCTCACAAAAGACAAGCGATAATCGTCGTCTTTGACATAAAGCGTATCTCGCATGCCCTCGGGTAATTGGTCTACAAAGCAAAATTTGCACTTATTCTTGCAACGTATAGGCGCTATCTCCATCTCTCCAAGCTCCAAGCCA
>JAVXBP010000016.1:0-22009 GCA_036659935.1 Clostridia bacterium | reverse complement strand
ATTATGCCTGCAAAAGAAGCGGGATATAAGGCGTTGCGGGACAGTGGCTCGTCAGTCATAACCTCTGTCGCGATTATGGCGGGCTGTTGTTTGAGCGTGTCGCTTGTCACAACCAACAAGATTGTCGCGGAAATCACAATGATGATTGCGCGAGGCTCAATTATAAGCGGAATTTTGGTTATGGTATTGCTGCCTGCGTTGTTGGTGCTTTGCACGGGCAACAAAAAGCTCAAGAAAGTCGGCAAGTTGGAAGCTAAAAAGTTGAAATCAAAAGAAAAAAGAGAAAGGAAAAATGACAAGAAGTCTCAACAAATTGAGCAACCAGCAATCTAAAATTATCAATCCTATGTTGTCAAAATGATAAAAGAGAAATGTGGACTTAAACAATATCAAGTCCGCATTTTTCTAATAAAAATTACAAAAAAGTTACCAAAATTAAAAGTCCAATATAAATGAAAAAGTAACACCTTTTTCTAACAAAATCACAAAAAGAGTTAATTATTACAAAAAATAAAAGTTGAAAGCATTTGAAATTTTTAAAAAAATAATGTATAAGAAATTACAAAATTGAAGAAAATCAAACAAAAAAAATTATTAACAAAAGAAATATGCAAAAAGTAAGAAAATATACAAAAAGTTGCAAAAAAATCTAGGAGAACCATTCAATTTGTCGTATATATAGTTGTGACATTGCAAAACGAATTTGATATCGCAACAAAATCACTTACAAAGGGGAAAAATGGCGCAAGAATTTTCTGATTGGCTTGAACAGTTAAAAGCAAAAATTAATATTGCCGATATCATTGGCGAGTATGTTTCGATTGAACAAAAAGGCTCAAGAAAATGGGCTTGCTGTCCTTTTCATCACGAAAAAACGCCGTCTTTTTGCATAAACGAGGACAGGCAATCTTATTATTGTTTTGGCTGTCATGTCGGTGGCGACGCGATAAACTTTGTTATGGCAATAGAAAATTTGGAGTTTATGGACGCGGTCAAATTGCTTGCGGACAAATATAGAATGGAATTGCCAGAGTTCAAAGATTCTCACAAAAGCAACGCAAACGTCAAGGAGAAAAAGGAAAGACTTTATTCTTTGATGAAGGCTGTCGGGCAATATTATCATTCAAATTTAATGGGCGAACAAGGGGCGAAAGCGCGCGAATATTATGCAAATCGTGGCATATCTTTGACGACAATCAAGACTTTTGGTTTGGGCTTTTCGTTGGGATACAATCAACTTGTGTCATATTGCAAATCGCTCAATTATACCATTCAAGAAATGGAAGAAGCTGGCATTGTGGACAACAAAGACGGCAAATATAGCGATGCAATGGCAAATAGAGTTATTGTTCCGATAATCAACGGAATGAAACAAATTGTCGCTTTCGGCGGTCGTGTGACAGAAAAGGACAAGCTGCCAAAATACAAAAATACAAAAGAAACCATTTTGTTCAACAAATCACTTGAGCTTTTTGGACAACATTCTATCAAAAAGTTGAAATTGGAAGAACCTGTCAACACGATAATTATGGTAGAAGGTTATATGGACGTTATCGCGCTCTATCAGGCTGGCATCAAAAACGCAATGGCGTCAATGGGCACTGCGTTGACAATCGACCAAGCAAAGTTGTTGAAAAGATATTGTGACAAGGTTATAATATGCTATGACAGCGACAGCGCAGGGCAAAAAGCAACTATGCGAGGCTTGGATATTCTCTATGCCGCCGACCTTGACGTGAGAGTTATGAGCCTTGTTGGAAGCAAAGACCCTGACGAGTATGTTCGTTTGTTCGGGAAAGACGCTTTTCTCAATCTCAGCGCTCAAGCAAAGCCGTTGACCGAATATAAAATTGTCGAATTGAGCAAGAATTTTGACTTGTCACAAACTGACGACAAGGGGAATTTTGCTGTCGAAGCGACAAAAATTATCAAAGAACTCAAAAACCCCGTTCAAGTCGAAGCGTATATTATGATGTTGGAAAAAATGACAAAGATAAACAAAGAAACGCTTTATAGACAACTCAATCAGACTGACGGACAACCTGCGATTCAACAAAAGCAAGAAGTTGTTCTTGGACACAGCGCGAAAGATAAAGCCGTAAGATATATCTTATACGCCTTGTTTGGCGGAGTGGAAAAAGTTTATTTGGAATTGAATTTGGCGTCATTTATTGACGACAAAAATCAACTGATGTTATACAATATATGTCGATTGGCGGACAAGAATTCGCCGCTTTCCGTTGACGACTTATACGCGTACGAAAAGACAAACCCAGAAGTCAAAGAAATCATTGCTGAAGGGATAAAAATAAGCGACGATATGGCGCAATCTTATTTTGACGATTGTGTCAAAACGGTGGTTCGTAAACAAAAAAGACAAAGAGTAGCTGAGTTGTCGCAAGCTATCGACAAAGAAAAGGACGAAAAAACAAAATTGTTTTTGTTGGCGCAATTAGATCAAATAAGCAAATATTGAGATTAAGGAGAAAAAATGGACGAATTTAAAAACGAAAAAAATTGTGATTACGTGGAAAGAAAAGCTCGCAGAGAGGTCAAATTTAGAATTGCAGTCGAAAAATTGATTGCAAGCGTAAAAGACAACACCATGGAAGAAAAGCTTATTTTCGAAATAAGTGACATTTTCAAACCGACAGTTGACGAGATGGAAGCGGTCTATAGCGCAATCAAAAACAGCGGAATACAAATTATTGATGCCAATCTTTTTGACGATGACATCGACTTGGACGGTTTTGACTTTGACTCAATACTTGACGACTCTGTCAAAATGTATCAAAAAGAGATTGGACAAGCCATCTGTTGAACGTGGCAAACGCGAGCAAGAGTAGAGCAAAACAATTGTAAAAACAACATTTTGTTGCGCTCGAAAAATAGAAAACAAATTCTGTTATTTATACAATACACAAATATTGTTATTCAGGAGAAAAAATGGACGATTTAAAAAACGAAAAAATTCACGACAACTTGAACCAAAAAGGTCGCAGAGATGACAAAATCAACAGCGAAGTCGCAAAATTGATTGCAAACGCAAAAGACAACACTTTGGCAGAAAAGCTTATTTTTGAAAAAACTGACACTTTCAAACCGACAGTTGAAGAGATGGAAGCGATCTATATCGCAATCAAAAACAGTGGAGTACAAATTCTTGACGGCAATCTTATTGACGAAAAAGTCGACTTGGACAGCATTGATGTTGACTCAACGACCGATGACTCTGTCAAAATGTATCTCAAAGAGATTGGACTAGTTCCACTTTTGACAACTGCGGAAGAAATAGACCTCGCCCAAAAAATGAGCGCAGGCGATACCGTCGCGCGAGACAGATTGAGCGAAGCCAACCTGAGACTTGTCGTTTCGATTGCAAAAAGATATGTTGGCCGTGGAATGCAGTTTCTTGACCTTATTCAAGAAGGCAATCTTGGACTTATGAAAGCTGTAGAAAAATTCGACTACACTCGTGGTTTTAAATTCTCTACTTATGCGACTTGGTGGATCAAACAATCTATCACGCGCGCAATCGCCGATCAAGCAAGAACTATCAGAATTCCTGTTCATATGGTAGAAACAATCAACAAGACGGGCAGAGTTACGAGACAACTTCTCCAAACGCTTGGTCGTGAGCCTTCTCCTGCAGAAATTGCAGAAAAAATGGGCATATCAGAAGACAAAGTTATCGAAATTCAAAAAATTGCGCAAGACCCAGTCTCTCTCGAGAAGCCTATCGGCGAAGAAGAAGACAGCCACTTGGGCGACTTTATCGAAGACAACACTTCCGTAAGCCCTGCGGAAAAAGCAGAGTCGTCAATGCTCAGAGAACACCTTATGCAAGTGCTCAGCACATTGACTCCGCGTGAGCAAGAAGTGCTTATTATGCGATATGGTATCAATGATTCGCGTCCAAAAACTCTCGAAGAAGTAGGCAAAGAATTCAATGTTACAAGAGAAAGAATCAGACAAATAGAAGCAAAAGCATTGCGCAAGCTCAGACACCCAAACAGAACAAAAAAGTTGAAGGACTATATTGGACAATGCTAATTCTTGACAAACGCCTTGGCGCGGTCATCAACGAGATTGACGGAGATGTTCTTGCGGATATTGGTTGCGACCACGGCAAAATTGCCATAGCGGCATTGCAACAAGGCAAGTGCAAACGAGCGATTGCGAGCGATATCAGTGAGAAAAGCTTGCAAAAAGCGAAAGCGCTTGCGGAAAAATGCAAGATAGACAACATAGAGTTCCTTGTCAGCGACGGCTTTGCGGGCTATGAGAATATCGCTGTCAATGTCGCTGTTATCGCCGGAATGGGCGGCAAAGAAATTGTAAACATTCTTGCAAATGAGCCGAAAGGAATCGCAAAACTCATACTTGTAGCCAACACTGACGTCATATTATTGCGGACTTTTTTGTTGGAAAAGGGCAAGTATATCGACAAAGATTATACGATTCAAGTAGGTAGATATTTCTACAATTTGCTTGTGGTTGTCGCAAACTCGAATGAAAATTCTAATGCGAACGCGAGTGGAAACTCGCAAAATATTGATAAAAAGATATTGAAAAAAGAGCTTTTGCTTGGCAAAAACACTTTCGACACTCAATCATATATCAACTATTTGTTTGTGCAACAGAAAAAATATAAAAGAATTCTTGCAAGCAAAGCGGACGAAAGTCTCAAAGAACAAAGCAAAGAAAACCTAGAAATTGTTGACAGCGAGCTGTCTCAGTGTGTAATAATCTAACAAAAAATTGTCAAGAAAAGGAGGGCAAAATGGAATATAAAGTTGAAGATATAATCGAAATTCTTATCGAATTTGCTCCGCTCGAATTGGCAATGGAAAATGACAATTGCGGACTTATACTTGGCGATATGCAGAGTGAAGTCGCTGGAATTTTGACTTGTCTTGACGTCACAAACGAAGTTGTGCAAGAAGCGATTTGTAATGGCGCAAATTTAATTATATCGCATCACCCGTTGATATTTTATCCACAAAAGTCGTTCGACAACAGCGCATATGAGAGTTCAATTTTTCTTGAATGCGCGAGATGTAATATAAATATCGTCGCAATGCATACAAATTTGGACGCGTGCGATGGGGGAATTAACGATTATCTCGCTCACAAATTGGGACTGGAAAATATACAGGGAAAAGGCTTTTTCCGCAAAGGAAATTTGTCGCAAAGCGAAAGCTTTTCCGAGTTTGAAAAGCGCGCGCAAAAGGTTTTTGCCGACAAAAAAGCGCGTGTAATTTTGCCAAAAAACAATATTGTAAAACGCGTCGCAGTCGCAAGCGGAAGTGGCGGTCGAGATGACGAAATGATTGAAGAATTGAAAAATGAAAATATCGACGTCTTGATTACTGGCGAAGTAAAACACTCAATAGCGCTAAAACTTGCCTTTTACGGCATTGGTTTGATAGAAATAGGTCATTATTATACAGAAATTTGTAGCAAAAAAATTATAGCAAAGTTACTTGCTGAGAAATTGAAACATCCAGATTATATAAATGGGCGTTTTGTATCAGAAAGTCAAAAAGAAAAGTCACCATTTGAACAATAAAGGAGTCTTAATATGGAAAAAATATTGAAATATCAAGAAGTAGACAGAAAGTATATCCAACTCGAAAATAGTTTGCGCACTTGCGAAGAAGCAAAAAAAATGCTTTCTTACAAAGAAGAAAGAAAAAAAATAAGTGACGAATTGCTTACAAACAATCAACTTGCAGAAAATTATTTTTCCAAAATTGAAAGCGTAAAGACAAAATATTCTGAAGCGTTGAAAGAATTGGAAGAGATGCACACTGCCGATATGGAAAATATGTCAGAAAAAGAACTTGACTTCTATATCAAAAAGTTGGAAAAAAGCGGCGCTATGGTCGGTGAGTTGGAAAGAGAATGCGACAAAATTGCGCGCGACCTCAAACAAATTGAATATACGTCCAAGGTTGATATGGACAACTTGAAAAAATGTTCTATGCTATATCAAAAATATCAAGAACTTTTCAATGCAAAAAAAGAACAAATGCAGGTTGAAGCAAAACAAATTTTCGACGAGAGAAACTTGCTCGAAAAGGAACTTGACCCAAAAATTCTCGATATGTACAAGAAAGTCAGAGAAAACAAAAAGAACCCAGTTTTCGTTGAGCTCGACCAAGGCAACAGCTGCAAAGGTTGCGGAATGCAAGTTACAACTGAGACTTTGGACAAATTTAACATTGGCGAACAGCTTGTGCAATGTCCAAACTGCGGAAGAATTTTGTACAAAAAGGCGTAAGAATGAAGATAAAAAAGCCTTTGAGCGTTATACTTAAACCAGCGGTTCTCAGCGTTTTGTCAATCGCGCTTGGCATAGGTCTTGTGTTTTATTATCGTTCTCGCACAAACAGCACGGCGGCAAGTTATTTTGTCTGCGGGCTTGTGCTTGCGGTCGGGGCGTTTTCGCTTGTGGGAGTGATTGCCAACGGCGTGACTTGTTTGTGGCAAAAAAAGATTGCGGAAAAAGGCGAAAATAAAGTTGCGGAATTTCTTTCTTACGATACAAAAATTACTACGTCAAAAAGCGCCATTTATTATATAAATTTTTCTTACGAAAGAGAAGGCGAAAAAGTTTTTGCAAAAAGTAAAAACGAATTTACTTGGATAGAAGTTCTCGCGCTCAAAAGTGTGGAAAAGTTTGCGATAAGAGAATATAAAGGGCATACGATTTTGATAACTGATATGCAAAAGTTGATTGCGCAAGAATCTACCAAAATGCAAGAATTGCAAAAAAAGTATGACAGCGCATATCACAACGTCGGAGAGTTGAGAAAAACTGACGGCGCAAACGTGTCAAAAAGAAAAAATAATAATGTCGAGGAAAAACAAGAAAAGCAACAAGTCGAACAACAAGAAAAGCCACTTGCAAAAGACGACAAAAATTGATTTAAAGCAACATATATGATATGTTTAGAAAAAAATTACACTCGAAAGAGTGTAATTTTTCTATGTTTATTTGATATAAAAAACAAGTTTTTGTATATAGAACTAGATAGTGCAAACGCAAAAAGCGTCGCGTTTTTACTCATTGCCAAGCATTGCTTGGACGAGTTCTTCCATATTGTGCATTCCGTTTTGTTTGTCTTGCATAAATATAGCGGCTTTGATTGCGCCTTGAGCAAAGACAGCTTTGCTTTGCGCCTCGTGTGAGATTGTGACGATTTCGTCATTTCCAATAAACTCTACGCTATGTTTTCCAACGATTGTGCCACCGCGAATTGCGTGAATTCCGATTTCTTTTTTGCTTCTGCGCTCGTTTGCGCAATGTCTGCCATAGACAAATTCTTTCTGGTTGTCAAATTCTTCGTTGATAGCTTTTGCAATCGAAAGGGCAGTGCCTGACGGCGCGTCAACCTTGAGATTGTGATGTTGTTCAATGATTTCCACGTCAAAATTGTCGCCCAACAAAGCCACGGCTTTGCGACAAAGCGATGTCATAAGATTGATGCCGAGAGACAAGTTGGTTGTCTTAAAAATTGCAATTTTGTCTGACGCTGACTTTATTTGGTCAAGTTGTTCTTGCGAATATCCAGTCGTCGCGATGACAAGTTTTGTGTGGCATTTTTCCGCGCATTCCAACAAGTCATTGAGCGCGTCAGGGCGAGAAAAGTCAATGATAACGTCAAAAGGCACATTGATTTCTTTTGCGCTTTTGAAAATTGGAATATTGAACGAGCTTTGGTCGGCAAATTTGTCAATGCCACCAACAGCGACTGCGTTCTTTTCTTCTTTGAGCGATTCCAAAACAGTGTGACCCATTTTTCCGCCGATTCCACAAATAATTATTTTGACCATATTGTCTCCTTTTTTGTTCAAGTTGTGAGAGCTTTGTTGTGATATGCGAAAGCTTTGTCGCGACTTGCAAGCGTTGTGTAGTGGCAAAACAAAACTTTAATCTTTTGCGACTTTACAAACTTTTTCACTTTTTTAAACTCTTTTGAGTTGCAAAAGCATTATTGTGACATGCAAGCGCTTTGTTGCAACTGACGCAAAAAGTTAATCTTTGGTGTTTGCGCCAATATTCATAGCTTCCATACATTTGACCAAGTCATTTGATTTTGCTTTGCTCATAGGCGTAAGTGGCAGGCGCAAAACGTTTTCGCACAAGCCAAGTTTGTAGCAAGCAAATTTGGCAGGAATAGGGTTGACTTCTGAGAACAAAGCTTTGATAAACGGCGCAAGTTGAGCTTGCATAGCGTTCGCTTCGTCGAACTTTTTGTCAAGCGCAAGGTGAACGAGCTGCGACATTTCTTTTGGAATGCAATTGCTCGCGACGGATATAAGACCGTCAGCGCCAAGCTTGATAATTTCTGTCGCCAAGCCGTCGTCGCCAGAGAAAAGTCTCATTTTTGTGCTTGCGATTACGCGGGCGGTTTCTTTGATTTGGTCCATTTTTCCGCACGCTTCTTTTATTCCGCAAATGTTTGGCAAATTTGCGATTCTTCTTGCCGTTTGTGGCAAAATGTTAACGGCAGTTCTGCCTGGAACATTGTAGATAAACACTGGGATATGCACGGCTTTTGCGACCGCTTCATAGTGGCGGAAAAGACCTTCTTGCGTGCATTTGTTGTAATAAGGCGTAACAATAAGCAGGGCGTCTGCGCCTTGTTTTTCCGCGCTTATCGAGTTTGCAACAGCAGTTGCGGTGCAATTGCTTCCTGCGCCAACGATAACTGGAACGCGCTTGTTTACCTTTTTGATAACAAAGTCAATAACAGCCTTTTTCTCATCGTTGGTCATCGTGGCAGGTTCGCCCGTTGTGCCAAGAATTACGAGCGCGTCGACATTGCCTTCGATTTGCGCTTCGAGCAGTTTTTCCAAACTCTTGTAGTCCACTCCTGTTGAATTAAAAGGAGTTATAAGGGCAGTTGCTAATCCTCTAAACATATTTTTACCTCAATTAAATTTTGTGATTTTCTATCATATATTGCGCTATTTGAACTGCGTTTGACGCTGCGCCTTTGCGAATGTTGTCAGCGACAACCCAAATGTTGCAACCGCTGTCGACAGTGTCGTCGATTCTTATTCTTCCGACATAAACGTCATCAGAGCCCGTCGCGTAAAGTGGCATTGGATATTTGTTGTTTTTGATATCGTCAATAACTACAACGCCTTTTTGCGCTTGCAAAGTCTCTACAATTTCTTCTCTTGTGCAAGGCTTTTTGAACTCAATGTTGATTGACTCAGAGTGAGAATTGAGCACTGGCACGCGAACGGTTGTCGCGGTAACTTTGACGGTGTCGTCACAAAGAATTTTCTTTGTTTCTTTTATCATTTTTTCTTCTTCTTTGGTGTAACCATTCTCGAGAAAAACGTCAATTTGTGGAATGCAGTTGTTTGCGATTGGATATTGGAATTTTTTTGGTTGATATTCTTCGCCATTGGCATAAGCTTTGAGACCTTCCGCCAAGTCGTTGTAACCAGCCACTCCTGCGCCGCTTACCGCTTGATAGGTGCTGTAAACGATTCTTTTGATGCCAAATCTGTCATAAAGCGGTTTGATTGCGACCAAAGCTTGAATTGTTGAACAATTCGGATTGGCAATGATGCCGTCATTCCACGCGATGTCGTCAGCGTTGACTTCTGGGATAATAAGCGGAACTTTTTTGTCCATTCTCCATTGGCTCGAGTTGTCAATAACGACCGCTCCGTTTGCCGCAAAGATTGGCGCGAAAACAGCGCTCGTAGAACCACCCGCAGAGAAAAGGGCGATATCAACCTTGTGAGCTTTGATGTTTGCTTCTGTCAATTCGATGACAGTGTGTGGCTTGCCCATAAAATCTATGACCTTGCCCGCGCTTTTGCTTGATGCAAAAAGGTAGTAGTTTTCTACTGGCAATTTTTTTTCTGCAAGCACTTCGAGAAACTTGCTTCCTACCATTCCTGTTGCGCCGACAACGGCGAGATTGTACATTTTCATAAAAAATATCTCCTTGTGTCAAAATTTTTCTTGCAAACGCGTTTTTTGTAAAATAAAAAAAACAGCGCGCTCATAAAAGCACCCTGTAAAAATAGTTAGACTATACAATACAGCTTCCTAGTGCTCCATCTCATCGATGACAGTGCCAAGGTTGTTTGCCTTGTCCCCAGCGAACAGATTGTCAAGAAAATCTGTCTACTTCGGCGGACGACCCTTTCGTAAGTGTCTCTTGCGACGAATTCTTACTACTGATGTTTACCGCGCCTCTATAAGCTATTAAAAGAATAACACATATATTTCGACTTGTAAAGCAATTTGCATTTATTTTTAAAAAACACTGTATTGTTTTGTTGCGCAATTAACAAAAAATTATAAAACTGCTTTTTCGCGCTATTTTGATTGGGCAAATTCAAAAAAACCGTTATTTTTGTTAAGCTTTTTGCTTAAAATTCGACAAATATGCTTTTAGCCGAGCATATTGTTTTGTTGCGTGATTAACGATTGATTATAAAATTGCTTTTCCGTTGTTTTTTGTTGAACAAATTTGAAAACTATTCTTTTAATTAGTTGATTAGTTACAAATTATAGTGTATTATATATGAAGTAAAGTATTGTTTGACAGGAGAATATATGGCATCTATCAAGAATCTTATTACAAAAATTGAGCTTGACCGCGATTTGAGTCCTGACGGCCGAGACATTGAACAAAGGGGAAGATTTAGACAAACGCTTTCATTGTTTGGCAAAAATATGAGCAAAATGACGCTTGCAAACATTTTTGTGGCGCTTTTTGCGATGCCTTTGTTGATATTGTTTTTTATGTATCTTCCCAATCAAGAGAAACTCAAGATTGCCGCTGAGAGTTTGAACTTTTCTGGCGGGCTTGGCATTGGTTATGGCGTGGTTGACGGCACTTTCCGTGGCATTGACTTGATATATTCATTGAGACAAAAATTTGTCTTGATGTTTTTGACGCCTTGCGCAATGTTGATTTCTATCGGAATGGCAGGCGCTTATTACGTTTGCAGAAACGCTTTGTGGGGGGCGAAAGTCAATTTTTTCCGTCACTTTTTCCGTGGAATTGCAAAACATTGGTGGAAGTTTTTGATAGCGTTCACTTATATAGGACTGCTCAGCACGGGGTTTGTTTACTCTTTGCTTGAAGTGTTGAAACAATCGGCTATCGTCGGCAGCGCTGGCGTAGGAAGTTGGTTTGCGTTAGTTATCAGCGGAATTCTACTTTTGCTCAGCTGTATGTTCTTGATGATTTATTTTCCAATGACCGTTTCTTACAAATTCAATCTCAAAAACACAATCAAAAATTCGTCAATCGTGTTGATTGTCGGCTTTGTAATGTCGCTGATTGTTATCATCGGAATGGCTTTGCCTATGGCGCTTGTGTTTGCGGGCTTCTTCAAATATATAATTTATGTGTTTGTGTTGATGATGGGGCTTTCGCTCTATATTATGTGCGACCTTGCGTTCTCACAATTTTTGTGTGACAACTTCATTATCGCGACTTTCGACGAGCAAACAAAAGCAAAACAACGCGAGGCGGAAAAGTTGGCAAGAATGGAAAAGCACAAAGAAAAAACGCAGAAAGCGAACGCTTCGAATGGCAAACGCAGAAGATGAGCGCATACGAAGTTTTAGCTAAATATTATGACAATTTGATGGGCGACTTTGACTACAAGGGTTATGTCGCCTTTCTCAACGAAAAACTTGTTGGTTGTGGCGTTGATTTGTGTTGCGGAAGTGGCAAGATTACTATCGAATTGGCAAAACAAGGGCGCAAAATGACGGGCGTTGATTTGAGCGCGGAAATGCTCAATATGGCAGTCGTCAACGCGCGCAAACAAGGGCAACAAATTGCTTGGATAAACAGCGATATTTGCAAGTTTGAGCCGTTTGGAAAAGTTGACTTTTTCACTTGCGTTTGCGATGGCGTAAATTATGTCGCGCAAAACAAATTGCAGAAGCTTTTTTCCAACGTAGCCGCGCATACAAAAAAGGACGGTTATTTTATTTTCGATATAAGTTCTCACTTCAAGTTGGAAAATATTCTTGGCGACAATGTCTTTTGCGAAGACAGGGACGATATAACTTATATTTGGAGCAACAAATTCGACAAAAAAGCTAATCAATTGCATATGGACTTGAGTTTTTTTGAGCGCGCAAATGGCGATAATTATACAAGACGAGACGAATTGCACACGCAATATGCTCACACTCAACAAGAATTGACGGTTTTGTTAGAAAGCGAGTGGGATATTCAAACGCTTGACGGCGAAACTTTTGGTCAACCACAAGATAACTCAAAAAGATTGTTGTTCGTTTGCAAAAGAAAGTAAAAACTTTCAAACACATTAAAATTCAATTGTAACGCTTGTAAAATTTGTTATTTTTTTGAAGATAATTATTAGATTGAAAATATTATTAAAACGCTCAAAAAAGTCGATTGGCACAAAAGGGAAAGAAAAAAGGATAATATGGATATAATAAAAAAAGCAATATTGTTTGGCGCAAAGGCTATCGTGGAAGTTTTGGACACAAAAGAACTTGTTCAAAGCGCTATTGACACGCACAATTTTTCTGACCCAGTCGCGATGGCGATGGGCGAGGCGCTGACCGTGACGGCATTTATCTCTGGCAATTTCAAGTCGGACGACAACAAACTCACCGTTATCATAAATGGTGGCGGTCCAATCGGTCAGATGACGACGTGCGGAGATTATGGCGCAAAAGTTCGTTGCTATTGTGAGAACCCACAAGCAATGCAAGGCGAAAAAATTGACAAAATAAACGAAGTTGTCGGGGCAAATGGCAACCTGTGCGTTATCAAAGATTTTGGGCTCAAAGAGCCTTACAATGGCTTGTCGGAGCTTGTAAACGGCAATATTGACAGCGATTTTGCATATTATTTTACTGTGTCAGAACAGTTGCCGTCGGCGATATCTTTACAAACAATTGTCCAAGACGGAAAGTGCCTTGCGAGCGGTGGAATTGTAATACAACCGATGCCAAATTGCGAGGAAGAATATCTTGTGGTTTTGCAAGATATTGCGCGCAATTTTACTCATATCGCGACGTTGTTGCAATCGCAAAGCGCGGAAGAAATTATCAATTATTATTTTGGGCATTTTGAAAACAAAATTTTAGACGACACAATTCCGGAATATAAGTGCAATTGTTCGACCGAAAAAATTGAAAAAATGATAATTGCGCTCGGTGAAAATGAGGCGAAAAAAATTCTTGAAGAAGAAGGCGAGTTGAGCGTTGACTGTCAATTTTGCAATGCGAAATACAAATTTGGAAAAAAGGAGCTAGACAAACTTTTCAATGAATAGAATATTAAAATTCCCAGAAAATACGAATGAATATATGCAATTGCTTGTCAAAAGTTTGGAAAAGTCAAAAGTTGACAAGTTTGGGCATTATGATATTGGCTCGAAAAATATTGAAATGGCGGAAAGATATATTTTGAAAGCGCTCAGTATGAGTAAGGACAAAAAGGAAAAACTCGAATTGTATATGACGCTTGGCAAAATGTACGCCAACAGTGGCAACAACGATTTTTCCAATTTGATTTTTGCAAAAGTTTTGTCGTTGATTCCGAGAGAAAAAGATTTGTTTACAATTTTTCTCGCAAACTCTCTGTGCGACAACGATTTTGTCAGCGCGGAATATTATTACAACAAATGCGCCGACAACTTTCTTGATATTGACAGCAGTTTGGAAGATATTTCCATTGACGGCAAGAACGCCAAAGACGCGCTTTATCCGTTTGCCCTTGGCGAATATATCGAAGCGAAAAATGTGGCAATCAAGAACCCGTCTTTTAAGTTGGAAAGCAAACATAGGGAGTATGACAAGTTTTTGCTTGACTTGCCAGAGATGATTCTCGGCAAAGAAAGCGACGAATATGTCGACAAAATTGTTGAATTTGCAAAAAAAGATAATTTGACCATTCATATGCGGTGCGAACTTTTTGTCACGGCGGCGAAATTGTGCTTTCAATGCAAGCAGTATGACACAATGAACTTGTTTTGCGACAAGATTTTGGCGCTCGACAATTTGAACGCAATCGCCGTTGCGTTGCAATCAAATTATGCGTTTTTGAAAGGCGAAAAAGCGCTTTTTGAAAAGTCTTTGCTAGATATAAACTCGATAAAAGAAGAAAGATTTTCCGTTGTCAAAGAAGTTTACAACATTATGGACGAAGTGGACAATATCCAAGCGATATCCGTTTTGCTCGACAAATACGTCGAAAAAAATTGCGATTTTGTCGAGTGTAAAAAGATAAAAGCTATTCACGCGTTCAATTTGGGAGAAATTGAAAAGGCGCGCAATCTCTTTGTAAATTTGCAAAATTTGTATGGAAATTTGGTAGATTCTAAGCATTATTTGTTTATTATCAACAATCTTCCAAATATCAAAAAAATAAAAACGCTTGAGCAAGAATATGATTTGTTGACGGAATATCAACAAGAAATTGACAGATTTGCCGAGCTTGATATCGCGGAATATGGCGCGTTGACGGGCAATTCTGAGGTCGTTCTCGCGATTGATTTTTCGGTGAGAACGGGGTGGCATTTTGACAACGCTTATAAGGTTATTGACAAAATGGTCAATTCGAAAAACGAAGTTGTCAACGAAATTTTGTTGGACTTGTTGTTGCTCAATCAGTCAATTGAAAGCAAGGTCGATATCGTTTATTCGCTTTTGAACAGGGGGACGTCTCAAGTAATTGTGAACTCAATCGACGATATGGTCGAAGTCATTGTCCCAAGGCGCTCGATAAAAATTCTAAAAGAACAGCCAATTTTGCATGACGCTTTCAACATTGCGTGCGCGTATGTTATCGCGGAAGGCGCGCTCATCTGTGACAGATGTGGACAAAAAGAAATTAATACGCTATTAGACGATATGAAAATAATGGCAAAAGGCATTGAGATTTTCGAGATGACAATCGAAGAAGACGAAAAGGAAGAAATTGTCGGAACTCTGCTCTTGGACGCAATCGGAGAAGACGGCATCAAAAGATTGCGCAACAAGCGTGGCATTGTGCAAATGCCAAAAACTTACAAATATCCACTAGACATTCTCAAAAATTTTTGAAATAGTAGTTTTTGACTATAAAATGGCGATTTTTGCGTTAAAAATAGCAGGTTTTGTCAACAATTGAAATTGCAAAAAAAAGCCAGTCTTAACAACAGTATGTAAGACTTTAATAGCAGTTTTTGACAACAATTGAAATAGCAAAAATAGAAATTGCAAGAAAGGTAAGTCTTAACATAAATATCAAAGAATATAAAAGTAAGATTTGACATAAATATTAAAGAGTGTAAAAGTAAGATTTGACAACAAGGGGGGAGACTATGATAACTTTTGAAGATGTAAAAGAAAACGAAGAAATTAAGGCTTTGATAACAGCGTCTAGCAACGTTCTCAAAGAAATGAATTATACCGAACACGGCTTGCGACACGCGACATATGTTTCGCGCACGGCGCATATGATTCTTGCAAAACTGGGCTTTGACGAAAAAACGCTTGAACTTGCGAAAATTGCAGGTTATGTTCACGATATCGGCAACGCAATCAACCGCAAGTCCCACGGCATTACGTCGGCGGTTTTGTTGTATGGAATTTTGAAAGATATGCATATGCCATATGACGATATTTGCGAGATTTGTTCGGCGGTCGGCAATCACGAAGAAGAAATTGGCTGGATAGTCAATTCAATATCGGCGGCGCTGATTATCGCTGACAAAAGCGACGCTCACCGCACAAGAGTTTTGCGCGTAGGCAACGCTGACAAAGATATTCACGACCTTGTAAACAACGCTATAAGCAAAAATATTGTTCTTGTTGACGGAGAAAAAAAGATTATAAGCGCAAAATTTTATATGGATAGTTCGTCGTCGGTTATGGACTATTTGTCGATATTTTTGTCGAGAATGATACTCTCTGAGAAAGCGGCAAAATATCTTGGTTGCGTATACAAATTGTATATAAATGACGTTGTAATCAACACAACTGCGCAAGAAAAAGTTGAAGAAAAGAAAAACTAAAAGCCTGTAAATTAGCATAAAAACTTTTGTTTCTCATATGTTATTGTGAATGGAAAACAGTAATATATGAGAACTTTTTTTTCGAAAAATTGTGAAGTAGCAAAAATTGCTATGCTTTTTGTTGGCACTGTGATTGGCGCTGGTTTTGCGACTGGCAGAGAAATTCTCGTTTTTTTTCGTCATCAAAACATCGCGGTTGTCGCGTTTGCAGGCTTGTTGCTCGGGGGGTTGTGCGGAGTTTTTCTCGCGTTTGGAAAAATAAAAAGTAAGATTGACAACAAGGTTTTTAAATTGTTGAATAGCGTCATGGAATTGCTGCTGTGGGCGAGCGCAATATCGACATTTTTGACAATGGTTTGCGGCGGCGAAAGCATAATTTTCAATTGTTGGAAGATAGAAAACATCGGTCTTTGGTCAGGAATTTTTGTCGCGGTTTTGAGCGTTTTCGATATAAAATTTATTAAAAATATCAATTTTATTTTAGTGCCGTTGATAGCGATTATGATAATTTTTCTCACGTTTTTTGTCAAGCCACAAATTCCAGTTGGCGTAAATTTTGGCAAGGCGATAGAATATTGCGCAATGAATATTATGTTGGGCGGTTATGTGATTTGTGACGAAGGGCGAGATTTGTCGGCAAAACAAATGTGGAGCGTGTCGGCGATAGTCGCGGTTGTGTTTGGAATTATGCTTGTTTGCGTATATCTTGTCGCGATGACTTTTCCCGACGCGGATATGCCGATTTTCGCGATTGCGCAGTCGCAAAATGTTGGCGTCGTGAGTGGCGTGATAATTTATTTTGCGATATTTACGACGCTTGTCGGAAGTGGCAAAATGATATATTCGCGCGCGTTCAAATTTTTGCCGTCAGTGTCGGTCAATATTATTTTTCTCGCTGGGCTCGCGACACTCAGTTTTGGCTGGAATTTTGCCCACACAGTTGACATTTTGTTCCCATTGTCAGCGTATGTGGGCATAGGTTATTTGGCGTTGGTTGGGGGAGAGTTTTGCTATTATTTTGCCAAAACTTTGCGCGTGGAAAAAGTCAAAATGTCTCTCGTCACGCAGCAAAAGTCATATTCGGCGCAGAGATAAGTTCGTCAAGTCAATGTGAGAAAAGGCAAAATATCTCTTATCTCGCATCAAAATTCATATGACGTTTGATAATTTTTTGCAAGCCTTCGACGCCCAAATACATAAGCGCCGCGAGCAAACATAGCACGACAATGCTTGTCATTACAAGGTCGAGTTTAAAAATTTGACCGCCATAGATTATAAGATAGCCAAGCCCCGCCTTTGAGACAAGATATTCGCCCATAATCGTGCCCACCCAGGACAAGCCGACATTTATTTTGAGCGCGTCAATGATTGTTGGAATGTTGTAGGGCAAAACAAGTTTTGCAAAAACCTGCCACTTGGACGCGTTCAAGGTTTGCATAAGCATAAGTTTGCTTTTTTCCACGCTGACAAAACCGCCGAGAGTGGAAATTGTCGTCACAATAACGGAAATTAACAACGCCATTGTTACGATTGCCGCTTGCCCCGCGCCGACCCAAATGATAATTATCGGGCCAAGCGCGACTTTTGGCAGTGCGTTGAGCACGATGAGATGTGGCTCAAGCACTTCGCGCAAAGTTTTGCTCCACCACAACAAGATTGCAATGAGTGTGCCGATTGTCGTTGACAAAACAAAACCGACGATTGTTTCTCCGAGCGTTACGCCAATGTGATGCATGAGATTGCCGTTTGCAAAAAGGTCAACGAGAGTCTTCCAAATTCTTGACGGACTGCTCATAATAAAAGTATCAATAATTTTGAGTTGAGCAAGAATCTCCCACAAGGCGACAAAAACTATCAAAACGCCCCATCTAGCGCAAGTTATGACGGCTTTTCTTTTCTTTATATTCTTAAGGTAATTTGTGTGTTCCTTTGATATTTGAGTCATTTTTCTTCTCCGTATCATATTGCAAATTTTTCCATATTTTGTCGAACAAAGGCGCAAAGTCTTTGTGTTCTCGTCTTTCGAGTGGAGAAATGTTTCCAAAAGTATTCAATTCGACAAGGCATTTTACTTTGCTTGGTCGATTGGAAAGCACTATAATTCTATCGCACATTGAGATTGCTTCACTTATATCATGAGTGACAAAAACTGCAGTTTTTTCTTCCGTTTTGATGATTGAATGGACATCATTGACGACCTTGAGCCGTGATTGAAAGTCGAGCGCAGAAAAGGGCTCGTCGAGTAGCAAAAGCTTTGGAGAAAGCACAAGCGTTCTTATCAAAGCTACGCGTTGACGCATACCGCCAGAAAGTTGCGTAGGGTAATATTTGGCGAATTCTGACAAATTATATTTTTCCAACAATTCCATTGCGTAAGCCTTTGTGGCGGCGGTTTTTTGCTTCCTGAGTTCCAGTCCGAGCATAATGTTGTCGAAGATTGTTCTCCAATTGAAAAGCTCGTCTTTCTGCAACATATATCCTATGTTTTCTCGACTTTCTTGCGGTGAGCTGCCGCATACTTTTATCCCGCCTGCGGTTGGCGAAAGAATTGAAGATATCAAAGAAAGAATAGTGGTTTTGCCACAGCCGCTTGGTCCAACAATGCCGAACAATTCATTTTGTTTGACGGCGAAAGAAAGCTCGTCAATCGCAAGAGTTTCGCCTTCTTGGCTGTGGTAAGTGAGTGACACGTTGTCAAATTCTACAATATTTTCCATTATTTTCTCCTTTTCTAACATAGTATTTTTTTAATATTTCATAAAATTTAGGCTACTTTTTCTCGGTAAACGCTTTTGCGATAGAGTTGTCGACAAGCTTGTTGAAGTCCGCGCGTTTCTGCATAATTCCTGCTTGGACAATCACGTCTTGCAAGTGCTCAAAGTCGGCTTGTTTCATTTCTGGCGATATGCAAAAAGCTTCGGCGTCTTTGTAAGATTGAATCGCGTTTGCGAGCGTCTCAACGCTTGTGCCAACAAAAGACGGCAAAATAAGCTCAGCAATCTCGCGAGCTGTGTGCGTATGGACGTAATTTATGCCACTTACAATTGACTTTGTAAAGGCGTCAACTTGAGCGCGATTGTTTGCGATATAGCTTTTTGTCGCCATAAAAGCCGTGAAGGGCATATCGCCAGCTTCCTTTCCAACCGACGCGACGATATACGCCTTGCCAGCAGACTGCATATTGCTTGCCGCAGGTTCAAACATTGTGCAAAAGTCGCCTACGCCACTTTCGAATGACGCGCCAATAAGGTCATATTTTACGTCATAATTCAATTTGAAATTTTTTCCGTCAATAAGATTGTTTTTCTTGAGCGCAAATTCCAAGGTCATCGCAGGCATTCCGCCACGCCTTCCGCCAATAACTTCTTTGTTCTCAAGGTCGCTCCATTTGAAATTTGGCATAGGTTTTCTCGACATCAAAAATGAGCCGTCCTTTTTGGTGAGTTGAGCGAAAATAATAGGGTAGTCCTCTCGCCCCTCATTCGCGACATAAATTGCCGCCTCCGGGCCCATCAAGCCAATGTCGCTTTTGTTTGCGATAAGCGCTGTCATGCAGTTGTCCGCGCCGCCGCCGTTGGTAAGCTCGATTGTGAGCCCTTGCTCCTCGAAACTGCCATTGTTGAGCGCGACATAGAGTGGCGCGTAGAAAACGGAATGTGTAACTTCCGTGAGTCTGATTGTGTTTTTGTCGGCTGGTTTGCAACCAACAAAAAGGCACACGCTTGCGGTTGTCACAAGACAAATAAGTAAGATGATAGTAAATATTTTTTTCATTTTTGCCTCCTAATTACTGCTTTATATTATGAAAACAAAAATGCTTGTGTGAAATTTTGAAAGAAAACAAATGTGAAAAGCAATTTTTAATAAAATGGAAAGGCTTGCGTTGTTCACCAAAAATTAATATAAAAAGCAAAATATATAATGAAACATTTGCAAATGCGATAATATTTTAAACTATATAAAGATTTTATTATTAAATGGTTGAATATAGGATACGATTATGTTATAATTAATACAATTTTGGAGGGAAAAATGAAATTTAACAAAAGTGATTTGTTTACAATTCCAAACATATTGACATATGTGAGATTTTTGTGCGTTCCATTCTTTTTGTGGATGATGTTCGCTTACAATGCCAACAATAACGCTACTTATTATTTGTGGTCGGCGCTCGCAATTTTTGTTTTTGCTTCCGCGACTGACATTGTCGACGGTTACATTGCGAGAAAATTCAAAATGATAACGGATATAGGCAAGGTTATCGACCCAATCGCGGACAAAGTTTTGCAAGTTTTCGCTATGATTATGTTGTGCGTAATCGGCAATTTGCATTGGATATTTATGACAATTTTGTTGGTGAAAGAAGTTTATATGGCGGTCACTTCAAGATATTTTATGGTGGTGAGCAAAAAGCAAGTCAATCAACACTCCAACAAGTGGGGAAAGGCTGGCGCGGTTATCAATTTTGTCGGCATTATCGGGGCGTTTTTCGTTACGATTGCGCCAATTGTCAACATTATTGACATAGTTGTGCTTGCGATTGGCTGTTCGTTTGCGATTGTCGCTGCGGCGCAATATACCATTATTTATGCAAAAGAATATCTTGGTCTCAAACAAAGCGGTGAGTTGGACAAATATGACAAAGCGGGCAACTTGCTCCCAGTAGTGACCGAGCTTGACGACAAAAAAGACGACTTGAGCGACAACAAAGACGACTTGAGCGACAAAAATGTTTGATTGGCTTGAGTTTAATCCGCAAAGACTTTTGCGCGCTGACGTGATTGTTCTTTTCGTTCTGTTTGTTATATTTTTTGTATTGTTTATTTTCGCTCGCAAAATGGCGGAAATTGTTACTATCAAACAAAAAGAACAAAACAAACAAGAAAAAGACTATACTCTGACGCTCAAAGCTATTTTTGGAGCTGGCATTTTGATTGTGGCGTTTGCGCTTATCATTTTGCTATAAGACAAATTGTCGATAGAAATTGTCAAAAGCTTATTTTGAGTTGTTGAAAAATGGCAAAGCGCTGCGATAAATATCGTCAAAAGTTTGCATTTTTAGAAAAATAGAAAGTTCAAATTTGCCACACAAGTTGCAATGATATTCCACAAAAAAATATCAAAAGCGAGTTGCAAAGGCATTTTTGCATATTATACAAAAATAATTATTCGTCACAATCGCGCGCCAAACAAACGCGCAAAACCGATGTCAAACTGCGATTGTACAAAGCTGTTTTAGTGTCAAACTCGCGCGCAAAATAAACGCGCAAAACTATATAAATATTCATATAAAAGTCAAAGGATGGAATAAGCTATGGAAATGTCAAAGACATACAATCCACAAGAATTCGAGACAAGAATTTACAAAACTTGGATGAAAAACGGTTATTTTGAGGCGAAAGTCGACAAAAATAAAGAACCGTTTACTATTGTTATGCCCCCACCAAATATCACGGGGCAATTGCATATGGGGCACGCGCTCAACAACACAATTCAAGACGTTATCGTGAGATTTAAGCGTATGGAAGGGTTTGATACTCTTTGGTTGCCGGGGACTGACCACGCATCAATCGCGACGGAAGTCAAAATTGTCGAGAAAATGAAGGCGGAAGGCGTGTCGAAAAACGATATCGGCAGAGACGGCTTTCTTGAACGCGCTTGGCAATGGAAAGAACAATATGGCGGTCGCATTGTTGAACAAATAAAGCGACTTGGTTCGTCTTGCGATTGGTCAAGAGAAGCTTTTACAATGGACGAAAAATGCTCGAAAGCCGTGCAAGAAGTTTTTGTCAATTTGTACAAAAAAGGCTTGATTTACAAAGGAAATAGAATTATAAACTGGTGTCCAGATTGTAAAACTACTTTATCTGATGCTGAAGTTGAACATGAAGAAAAAGACGGAAACTTCTATCATATTAAATATTTCTTAAAGGATAGTAATGAGTTCTTAGAAATAGCTACAACTAGACCA
>JAVXBP010000015.1:0-22237 GCA_036659935.1 Clostridia bacterium | reverse complement strand
GTCCTAGGTCTCAGACACTATGCTCCGCGCCTAGCATCTCACCAACGCGTTCTAGATTTTGTGGTCTAGATTTTGCGTTCTAGGTTTTTTATTTAGGTTTCGTGTTCTATGTTTAATTTAATAAAGGCTTTAAAAAGGACTGATTGTTTCCAATCAGTCCTTTATTTTTCGATTAAAGCAATTTGCTATTGCTTTTTGTGTGGGCGACTTTGTTCTATATCAAGTCGTCGTTTTTGCCGTCAACGCCGTCTTCTTCCGCTTCTTCGTTGTCTTCCGCGCTTTGTGTTGCGGTGTTGTCATTGTCGCCGTCTTCGTCGGCAAGCTCCATTGAGTTTGGAATTGCGCTTGCGATAGAGACTGTTTCTTCTTCTCCGTCGGTTTCCGCGTTTTCTCCGTCTTGGTTTTCTTCGACTTCGTCGACGTGTGGCACGATTGTGAACGCTACGACTTTGCAATCGCCGTCTTTCATTCTCATAACCTTTACGCCTTGCGTATTTCTGCCAATCTTGGATATTTCGCTCGCTTTGATACGAATGATAATGCCGTTGTCAGAGATAATCATAACGTCGTCGGTTTCTGGGTTGACAAGTTTCAAGTTGACAACATAGCCCGTTTTCTCATTCAACGCGCCTGCTTTGACGCCCTTGCCAGCGCGGCCTTGCAATGAATATTCCGACAAGTCAGAACGCTTGCCATAGCCGTTGCTTGTGATAGTGAGCACTTCGCAATTTTCCTTGACGATTGTCATATCGACCACGACTTCGCCTTCGTCCATTCTGATAGACTTGACGCCTTGGCTTGTTCTGCCTGTCGCGCGCACGTCGTTTTCGCTAAATCTTATGCACTTGCCACCACTCGACGCCATGATAATTTCTTCGTTGCCGTCGGTGAGTTGCACTCCGATAAGTTCGTCATTGTCAACAAGCGAGATGGCAATCTTGCCGTTGTTTTGAATGCGGTCGAACTCGGACAAAGGCGTCTTTTTGATAAGACCTTGTTTTGTCGCCATTATCAAATAGCTGCTTTCCGACTTCTTTGGCACTGGGATAATTGCGTGAATTACTTCGCCGTCTTCCAAATTGAGCAGGTTGACAATCGCGCGTCCCTTGGACGTTCTTGTCGCTTCTGGCACTTGGAAGCCCTTTGTGCGATAAACTTTGCCTTTGTTGCTGAAATAAAGAATTTGGTCGTGGGTGCTTGTCGCGATAACGTTTTCGACAAAGTCTTCTTCTTTTGTCTTGTGCGCGGATATGCCCACGCCACCACGGCGTTGCGCCTTGTATTCGTCAGTCGGCATACGTTTGATATAGCCGTTGTGAGTGATAGAAAGCACGACATCTTCTTCGTCAATCAAATCTTCGATATCAAGGTCGCTGTAATCATAAGTGAGTTCCGAGCGACGTCTATCGTTGTATTTGTTCTTAATTTCCGTCATTTCTGTCTTGATAATCTCGACCACGCGCGCTGGGTTTGCGATAATGTCGCGCAAATCTTTGATAGTAATCTCAAGGGCAGCCAATTCTTCTCTCAACTTTTCCACTTCGAGAGCGGTCAAGCGTTGAAGTCTCATCTCAAGAATCGCAATCGCTTGTTTGTCGCTGAGCGAGAAGCGCGACGTAAGATTGTCAATCGCGGTTTGGCGGTCAGACGACGCTTTGATTGTAGCTATAACTTCGTCGATATTTGTCAGCGCGATAACGAGTCCCAACAAGATATGTTCTTTTTCGAGCGCTTTGTCAAGGTCGAATTGTGTTCTGCGAGTGATAACTGACTTTTGGTGCTTGATATACGCCTCAAGAATTTCTTTGAGATTGAGCACTTTTGGCGTGCCGTCAACAAGCGCGAGCATAATCATTGAGTTGGATATTTGCAATTGAGAATGCTTGTAGAGCAAGTTGAGCACAACTTGTGGGTTGGCGTCGCGTTTGATCTCGATAACAATTCTCATGCCGTCGCGGTCAGATTGCTCGTGAATGTCAGATATGCCTTCCACGCGCTTTTGCTTTACCAAATCGGCGATTGACTCGATGAGTTTCGCCTTGTTGACTTGATAAGGAATCTCGGTGATAATAAGGCGAGACTTTGCGTTCTCGTGTTCTTCCACTTCGACTTTTGCGCGAATAATACAATTGCCTCTGCCAGTGCGATAAGCTTTTTTGATGCCGCTGCTGCCCATAATCAACGCTCCGGTTGGATAGTCAGGGGCAGGAATATATTCCATCAAATCTTCGATGTCAAGGTCAGGGTTTTCGAGCAGGGCGATTGTGCCGTCAATGACTTCGCCAAGGTTGTGCGGTGGGATAGAAGTCGCCATTCCGACCGCTATGCCGTCAGAGCCGTTGACAAGCAAGTTTGGATATTTTGCTGGCAAAACGGTTGGCTGTTCGCGAGTGTCGTCAAAGTTTGGATAAAAGTCAACGGTTTTTTTGTCGATATCTTTTATCATTTCGCCAGCAATTTTGCTGAGCCTTGCTTCCGTATATCTATATGCCGCCGCAGGGTCGCCGTCGACCGAACCAAAGTTGCCGTGTCCGTCAACAAGCGTGCAGCGAATCGAGAAGTCTTGCGCCATTCTTACGAGCGCGTCATAAACCGAGCTGTCACCGTGTGGGTGATACTTTCCGAGAACGTCGCCGACGATAAGCGCGCACTTTCTGTGTGGCTTGTCAGAGGTGAGTCCAAGTTCGTTCATATCGAACAAAATTCTTCTGTGCACGGGCTTCAGTCCGTCTCTTACGTCAGGTATGGCGCGGGATATGTTGACCGCCATTGCGTACGCGATAAATGAAGTTTTCATTTCGCTTACGACTTCCATATCAACAATGCGGGTTTTCGCCAACATTTCGTTTATATCTTTCTTGTTGTCGCCAGCATTGGTATTTTCTTTGAAACTCATAATTCCCTCCTTTTAGATATCCAAATCTTTGACAAGATCGGCGTTTTCTTCGATAAATGCGCGACGCTTTTCTGGTTCTTCGCCCATCAACAATGTGAAAATCTCGTCGGCTTTCTCGCAGTCTTCCACTTTGACACGCATAAGCGTGCGCGTCTCTGGGTTCATCGTGGTTTCCCACAACTGTTCCGTATCCATTTCTCCGAGACCTTTGTAGCGTTGAATCTCGCCTTTGCGGTCAATGCTTACAAGATATTCTTCCAAAGAGGCGTCGTCATAGAAATAACTTTCTTCTTTTGAGCCTTTTTTTGTAACCTTGTAAAGCGGCGGTTGAGCGGCGTATACGTGCCCGCGTTCTACGATTGGGCGCATAAATCTATATAGGAATGTGAGCAACAAAATTCTGATATGGCTTCCGTCTACGTCGGCATCGGTCATACAAATAATGCGGTCATATTTCAACTTTGTCTCGTCGCAGTCTTCGTGTATTCCGCAACCGAAAGTGGTAATCATATTACGAATTTCTTCGTTTTCTAGCACGCGGTGCAATCTTGCCTTTTCCACGTTGAGAATCTTGCCTCTGAGTGGCAAAATCGCTTGGAAACGTCTGTCGCGACCTGTTTTTGCCGTGCCGCCCGCGCTGTCGCCTTCGACAATGTAAATCTCGCATTTGCGAGGGTCTTTGTCCGAGCAGTCAGCCAATTTGCCAGGCAAAGTGGTTGATTCCAACACTGACTTACGCCTTGTAAGGTCACGAGCGTTTCTCGCCGCGTCACGAGCCTTTTTTGCGTTGACAGCGCGCAAGATAACCTCTTTCGCTTCGCGAGGGTTTTCTTCCAAGAATTCGCCCAATTTGTCCGTCAAAACTTTCGAGACAACCGTACGCATAAAGCTGTTGCCAAGTTTTGTCTTTGTTTGTCCTTCGAATTGTGGGTCGATAAGTTTGACAGAGACAATCGCAATCATTCCTTCTCTGCAATCGTCGCCCGACAACTTTTCTTCTGGCTTAAGAATTTTTTGCGCCAAGCCATAGTCATTGAAAAGTTTTGTCAATGTCGCCTTGAAACCTTCGACGTGCGCGCCACCTTCGATTGTGTTGATATTGTTGGCGTAGCTGAGAACGTTCTCGGTGTAGCCATTGTTGTATTGCATTGCAATCTCAACCTGATAATCAGGTTCTTCCACATAGAAATAGAGCGGTTGTGGCAACAAAAGTTCGCCTTCTTCCATCGAATTGATATATTCGACGATGCCCCCTTCGAAATGGAAACATTCTTCGTTTTCTTTGAGCGCGCGAGAATCTTTGAGAATAATCTTGAGCCCTTTGTTCAAAAACGCCAATTCTTGCAAGCGGTGTTTCAAAATCGGATATTCAAAGTCCGCCGTCTCAAAAATCGTCGTGTCAGGGTAGAAAATAACGCGCGTGCCTTGGCGCTTTGTCTCGCCAATCATAGTCAAAGGCTTCTGTGGAACGCCACGATTGAATGACATCTTGTAGAGCTTGCCGTCTTGCGCAACCTCAACGTCGAGCCACTCAGAAAGCGCGTTTACGCAAGAAACGCCCACGCCGTGCAAACCGCCTGAGAATTTGTAACCGCCACCGCCGAACTTGCCGCCAGCGTGCAATTTTGTAAGCACGACTTCGACAGCCGACTTGCCTTCTTTCTCGATGATTCCGACTGGAATGCCGCGCCCATTGTCCGTCACAGAAACAGCGCCATTCGCCATTATCTCGACGGTAACCGTGTCGCAATAGCCCGCCATAGCCTCGTCGATAGCATTGTCGACCACCTCAAAAACAAGGTGATGCAGTCCTCTGCCGTCAGTCGAGCCGATATACATACCAGGTCTTTTTCTGACCGGTTCAAGCCCTTCCAAGACTTGTATATTCTCTTGGGTGTAATTTTTGTCGCTCATTATTTCCTCCTACTTTATTACACACGCGTGCGTGTGTGCGAGTATTATAATATTATAATTATTATATCATATAACTTGCAAAAACTCAACTCAATTGAGAGAATTTATCTGTGGGAAAGTAATATTTTTTTGCATTGTAAAACTAACAAAAATTTTGTTTTGAAAAGATAATTTTAAAAGAAAAGAAAGTTGTCGAGCGACTTAAAGAGCAAGGGCGCATTTTGAGCCCGAAATATGCAAAATAAAGGCGATTGCGCCGTGGGCTTGTCAAAGTATCAACATAAGGACAGGAATTGTCACAATACTGCATAATGTCCCCATCAAAACGGTGTTGGCGGCATCTTCTTGACCTTCGCCGAGCATTTCCGCAAAGTTGAGCACGAGGCTCGCCACAGGCGTGCAACAGAGAATAAACATTGTTTGTCGCCACTCAAGGTTGAGCGGAAGAAACCAAGTCGCGGCAAGGGCGACGAGCGGAAAAATCAATTGTTTGATTGCGATTGACAAATAGTTGAGCGGCGAGCCAACAAAGCTTTTGAGTTTGACGGTCGCAAGGCGCATTCCCATGATGAGCATGCAGAGCGGGGTCGTCATTTTGCCGAGCAGAGTGAACATATCCGCGAGTTGCTCGGGGAGTTTTGTGTTGGTCAAAAAGAGTGGCATCATAAGCGCAAAACTGATTACCGCTGGGTTGAGCAGGGCTTTTTTGACACTGACATACTTTTTGTCGCGCGCGATAAGCGCCGAGCCGAGCGTCCAGCAGAGCAAGTTCATTCCGAGCAAGAACGCGATGGAGTAAGTCACCACATCGGGGTTGGACGGGAAAATAGCTTCCAACAAAGGCACGCCCATAAAAGAGCAGTTGCCACACACGCTTGCGATTGTCGCCACGCGATAGCGCACGTCGGCTGACTTGCGACGATAGAGCAAATACATAATCGCCATAAAGACGAGTTGCAAGGCGAGAGAAACGGCAAAAAACAAAGCCATATTGCCAAAAAGCTCAGGCGTGTAATTGGCGTTGTTGAGCGTGTAGATTGTCAAACACGGTTGGCAAACATACATCAACACAACCGCAAACGCAGAAATACTCTCTGGTCGCACAAGTTTTGTCTTGACGACGGCAAAGCCGGGCAGGGCGTAAGCCAACATTATGCCGACCGATATAAGGGTGATAAAAAAGTAATTCATTTGTGCCTCACAAGTCATTTGTATGACAAAACAATCTCGCCAAGCTCGATTTGCCGAGCGGGCAAAGTCGGAGAAAGACGAGATTGTCGAATGTCAAAAAGTGATTAATTTTTGCTTTCTGTTGGCGGAATTTGTCCGTCGCAAGGAGTGTCCTTTTGAGCGAAACAGATTAACTTAACACAGCCAACTTCTTGTCAATTGCGTTTTTCCAGTCTAGTTTTTGTTGACAGAATTTTTGTCAATTGCGTTTTTGTCAATTGAAGCGTTTGAGCTTGCGGTCGAGTTTTTGTCAACGGAAACGCCCGCGAGAATTCTTTCTTTTTTCTTTTCGTCCAAGACAAGATGCGCGGTCGCGGAGATAGCTTCTTCTTCGCTTATCTCGCCAGCATTTTCTTTTTCTTCCAATTCTTCTACGCAAGACTCGTCCCAAGTGAGAGACGACGCGTCATATATTTGCAATTTTTTGCTTTTTTGAGAGGCAATTTGGATAGCGATAGAACCGCCGAACACAAGCAAGGACGGCAACCAACCGCCAAGAATTTGTGACCAAACAGGATATTCGCCATAGCCACCTGCCGAGAAAAGCAACACGAGATTCCACAAGAAAAGCACTGCGAGAATGAGCGGGTCAACGACCTTGATAAGCCACTCATAAGGTTTTGCAAGCTTGATATTTGTCGCGGTGCGGTTGAGTTCGTGACGCAGTTTGGAAGTTTTGAAGCCCCAACCAACGACCAAACATTCAATAACTCCGACGAGCAAAAGGTTGACGGTGTTCGCCCAGTTGTCGACGATATCGAGCCAATTCATGCCTGAGCGAGTCGCGAATAGCAAGGAAGTTACTCCGCACAAGACGCACACTGCAAGCGTTGTTTTGCGTTTTGTGAGATGGAATTTGTCGCTGACAGCGGTCGATATTCCTTCGATAATGGAAAACGCGCTGTCGATTGCCAGTGTGAACAAGGTCACAAAGAACAATACTGAGAACATAGAATTCAGCCACGGAATGTTGCTGAGCATAACCATTGCCTGTGGATAAACGATAAACGCCGTGCCAATAGAGCCTGCCGGGTTGGCGAGATATTCTTCCAATTTGCCAGTGCCGCTGAGCGTCGTAAATAGCACTACGCCAGCCAAAACGCTGATGAGCAAGTCAGCGACAGAAATTATCAAGCTGTCTTTGATAATGTCGCTTTTTTTGTTTACAAACGAGCCATAAGCAATCATAATCGCCATCATAAGCGACAGACTGTAGAACACTTGCCCGTATGCGTCGATCCAAATCGTCGGGTCGGACAGAGCCTCCCACTGTGGCAAAAAGAAGGTTTTGAGACCAAGCCCACCGCCAACAGTCGCGTCTTTGATAATGCCGTTTGCGCCAAGCACAACGAGCAGGACAATAGGAATTATAACAGTGTAAGGCACGACTTTGCCAGCGCTGTGAGCGCCCTTGCGAATGCACAAATAGATTACGACCCACGCCGCGCCAAGAGCGAGCAAAACTGCCCACGGAATGTCGAGCGCGTGACCGCCGCCTATCGGCAATTTTTGAATGACATCGTCGAAAAAGACATTGCCTGCGTCAGTCGGGGACATTCCGCCAATTGAGAATGACTTGACAATCATAACGAATATCCAAGCGAGAATTACCGCGTAATATGCCGCGATAAGAAAGGCGTTGCCGACGGCAGCCCAACCAACAAATTCTGCTTTTTTGTTGATACCTTTCAAAGTTCCGGGCGCGCCTTGTTGCATTTTTCTGCCCATGCTTATTTCCATCATCAACAACGGCCAGCCAATGATAAACATCGCTATAAAATAAACGAGCAAAAATGCTCCGCCACCGTGCTTTGCCGCGAGCCCCGGGAAACGCCAAGCGTTGCCGAGTCCGACTGCCGAGCCAATCGCCGCAAAAATAAACGTCGTGCGATTTGCCCAAGATTCTCTTTTCTTTTCCATAAAGCCTCCAAAAAAATATATATTCCACAAAAGGAATTGCCAAACGCGCCAAAAGCGCGCCAAAAAGACAATGTAGGTTCATTCTAGCACAATCGCCAACATTTTACAAATATTTTACAATCGAAAATGCATTTTAATTAATTAATATTTAACAAAAGACAAAAAACCGCTCAAAAGCGGTGATAAAGTAAAAAAAGTAATAAAAAAGTCAATACAAATTAAAAGCTAGCAAAAGCGGAAGAAAGTCAAAACAAAATAAAAGGTAGCAAACATAATATAAAAAAGCGTCACAAAATAATTTGCAACGCTAAAAAACATATCAAAATAAAAGCTATATAATCTCGCAAAAAAACGGTTGAAATTTAATATTTTTCTTGAATAGGCGAGCGAGACCTTGAGTTTTTCCACAAAATCAACTCCGTTGTCGCGACAGGAAGTAGTGTCCAGCCAATCAAATTTAGCCAAAAATTCCAATCGGAAAAGATAAAAGTGGAAGAAAAAATGTTGTAAATCGGGATATACAAAAGAACTTGTGGCGCTGATATTCGATATTGTTCCCACAGCGCGCCAATGACAAAACAGCCAGCAAACACGCCGAGTATGGCGAGCAAAGTTTTCCAATGATTGCGGACGAGAAGTTGGATATTTATCGAGAACACAAGAAAAGCCCAGCCGAGCGTAAAATAGAGCGCCATTGTTGACATTTGGGCGGTGAGAGCGCTGACAAGTTGAGCCTTTCCGTTGGCGTAAATCAACACGAGATTGTCGGGCGTGATTGAGCCGTAACAAGCGACAAAAACAATCGGGGCAATCGCCACAAGAGCGTAGACGAGTGTCGCAATCAAGGTTTTGACGCGGACGAGTTGAGAGAACGTGACATTGCAAGCGTAATAATTTTTTGCAATTCCGTCAGAAAAATCATAGTGAGAAAAAATGTTGCCAAGCAAAACCGCGGAGATAAGGAAGAAAAACAACGATATACTTACGACATTGTTCATCATTACACCGCCCCGAGTGGCGTTGCTGGCTGGCGCGTTTCCGAATGGAAAAGTCAGCTTGCATTCTGTCCCGTTTGTGAGATATTCTGCATATCTATCGATATTTTTCAACCAAAAGTCAGCGATAGCAAAGTCTTTTTTCGCTTGGAAATAGCTGGAACTGATGGTGATTATACTTCCTGGTGGAACGTAAATCTCGTCGGTCGGCTTGCCCTCGAAAGTGTAAATATTCCACAACGCGAAAGCGCGTGTCAGCTCAAGGTTTTTGATTGTTGCTTCTTTGTCAAAGCGTGACGGTGGCGTTTCGGTTGAACCTGTCGGAACAAAGCACGCCGCGCATATCAAACAAATCGCGGCAATCAACAAGAAAACAACGCCCCAAATCACAAGTTTGTTTTTGCGCAAAGCGTAGAATTGCGCGGAAAATAAATTTTTCATAGCAAGTCCTGCCTTTTGAATTTTGAATAAGAAAGCGCGAACATAGCGATTGACAAGAAAATTGTCACTCCCCAAGTCGCGTAAGTTTGCCAAGAATTCCACAAATCAACGCTTATCGCCGACAACCACGGAATGATATTTGCAATTCCGAACTGTCCAAATTCCGCGCCCAAAATTGCCGAAAGGACAAGGCTCACGGCGAAAGTTCCGAGTGTGAAACCGACAACATAGTTCGAGTTGCGCGCAAAAGTGCCACAAAAAAGCGTGAGCGCGGAAAGAAATGACATATTTACAAGCATACCGATATGTTTTGTCCACAATATTGAGCTCAAAGAATAGCTCGACCAAACGCCGTTTTTCCACAACATAACGCAAGTCGTAGGGTTGCCCAAATTCGTCAACGCAATGACGATTGTCGCGCCAAAACTTGCCAACAAAATTCCACTCAGCCAAACGACAAAGTTGGTCAGCCAATAAGTTTTTCTTGTGAGAGAAGTCGAAAAAATTGTCTTGAGAGTTTTGTTTCCGTAACCTATCAAAAAGAGTTGTTGAGTATAGAATATTGCGAATGCCACGCTTGCAATTGTCAAAACCATAAGCGCCACAAAAGGTCGCATAGCTTTTGTTGTGTCGCCGAGAGGCGACACAATTCCGCCCAAAACTGTCAGGTGGACATAGTCGTGTTGGACGGTGTTTGTCGACAAATAAAAGTCATATTCCGCCAGTAGTTGCGTATAGCGGTCATATAGGTGCTTTGGCATTTCCGCCGCGTGCAAAGCGAGCAAGTCGCTTGTTTTGTCACGCTCGCGTTGATATGTTGCAAGCAGGTCTAGTCTGTCGTCAGGTGTCATATTGACACTTTTTTCTTGGTTGCACACAACAAAAAGGCTTGCGGTAAGCAACACGCAAAAAAGCGTAAATATCAATATCATACAAATTATTTTCTTTTTTCCAAATGAAGTTTGCGATATAAATTGCCACGCTTTGTTGTTGATTTTCATTGAACGTCACCAACAGCGTTGAAGCGCGCGAGAATTTCTTTTTCGAGATCGATGGACTTTACGTCGGCGTTGTAATAAATAATTTTTGAGTTGTCGAGCAAGCAAATGCTGTCGCACAATTCTTTCATTTGTTCGACGGAATGCCCCGAGACAAGCACGCTCGCCCCGTTGCGCGCGCGAACTTTGATAAGATTGCGCAACAAAACTATGCTTATCGGGTCAATGCCGTTGAAAGGCTCGTCAAGAATAAGCGTTTGTGGGTCGCTCATCGTGGCAAACGCAAAATATAGTCGCTGTTTCATTCCCATTGAATAGTTTTTGTACAATTGCGTCACGCCTTTGAGCCCGACGGCAAAAAGCGCGTCTTGAATTTGTTGTTTTGTGACGTTGTCAAAAAGGAATGAGAATGCGTACAAGTTGTCAAAGCCAGTCATTTGTGGATAGAACGCTGGCGCTTCTATCATAACTCCAAAGCCTTTGTTGTCCGTCTTTGGCTTGCCGTTTGTCAAAACTTGTCCGTCGTCGGCTTGCGCAAGATTGCAAATAATCTTCATTAAAGTGCTTTTTCCTGCGCCGTTGATGCCCATCAGTCCGCAAATTTCGCCGTCGGCAATCGACAGTGAAACGTTGTCCAAGACTTTTCTGCTTTTGTAAGACTTCGAGATGTTGTTGAGTTCTACCATTTTTTCCTTATCAAAATATAAGTGTCGCTTTGAGTATTGTTTTGCGTTTTGTGTGTAGCTTTGTGTATTCTTGTGAGTAACTTTGTAAGTAGTTTTGTGTATTGTTTTGTGTGTAGTTTTGCAAGTTGGCTCGGGTGTTGCTTTGATAAACAAAGCATAAAAACATATTTTCTACTACTATTTAATTATATCACAAAAGACGGCATTGTCAACAAGTGTTTTTCTCAAATGTGACGAATGTCAACAATCAATTTTCGTAAAAAAAGACGACCGTTTGTGTTCGGTCGTCAATAATTTTTTTGTAGGAAAGGGCAATGTTATTCTTTTTCTTTTTCTACTGGGAACTTTTCGATATAAGACTTTTTGTCGGCGTCAGTCATAAACTTTGGAATAAAGCCGTCTTTTGTCTTGTCATTTGCTTCCAAGCCACAAGTAGCCGAGCTCTTTGCCTTGGTGAGTTTGTTGTTTTCCAACTTGTAATCAGCAAGGTTGAGACGATAGTTATAATCGAAAATATCCGAGTTGAAATAATATACGAACGTGCCAATTTTGGTTGGCGCGAACCAAGTTGACGAGATGTTTTCGTCAGACAAATCTTCTTCGATTCTTGCTGTGCCAACGGCCTTGTAGTTCAATCTCTTGAGCTTGTTGTTTATCAAATAATAAAGGAAGTCGTTTTCTTGGAACAAGATTGTTGGTTGAGCGGAGAAGTTGAGTTTTGTGTCTTTGTTGGAAACGTTCTCGTTCACATCGTCAGCCATTGGCTTGTAAACCAAACCATTCGCGTCGGCGATATTGATAAAGCCGTCCTCGAAACCAAGTCCATAGACAGTTGTGATTGACGCGTTTGCAAACTTCTTTTCTTTCGCGCGGTCAACTTTGAAGTTGTTGTCAACAAATTGATAGCCATAAGTGCCAGTTTTCGCGTCGCCACTGTTGTTCTTTTTGGTGTAATAAAGAACCTTGTGTACGCGGTCATATGAGCTGATAGTGATAGTTTTCTGTTCCGCAAGAGTAGGCTTTTCTGCAGTCGCGTAAGTCTTTGAATCAAAAACTGTCTCGATTGCGCTGTCGCCGTGGATTACAAAAATGTTGGTGCTGCTGATTGCTTTGTCCTCGTCGGCTTTGACGAAGAAAATGTCAGAAGATTGTTTTGTAAAAAGCACTGTTGTGATATCTTTTGCAATCTCGGTCTTTTTTCCAATCTTTTTTTCTGTGTAAGAAACTTTGTTCAAAGTGTTCTTTTCGAAATAAATAAAAGCTGTCTCGGTGAAAATAAATTGAGCTTTGTCGTCCTCGAGAGTAGCGATTTTTTGTGTGGTTGTGCCGTCAGTTTTGGTGCGGAAAAATTCCAACTGCGTGGTCAAAACTTCGTCTTTGTTGTTTGTTGAAGTGCTTGGAGAAGAATAGTATATCCAATCTTTGAAAACATACAAGCCAGTGTTCGCGTTGTTGGACATATACATTTTTGGCACGACAACCGCCGTCTCAGACAATGAGCCGTCAGCTGCAATTTTGGCTTTGAGAATGCTGCCTTTGACTGCCGCTTTGCCAAAATAGTTGTCGCTTGGCTTTTTGATTGACGTCGCGTCAGCTTTTCCGTTTACGAAATAAATATATTCGCCTTGTTGAACAACAGGGCTGCCATTGTTGATGACTTCCGCGTCAGGATTGTTTGTCCCAACAGGACCCCACTTGAAGCTTTGGCAACCAAACAACGTCGCTGAAATGATAACAGTGACAATGGCGACCAAAAATATCTTGCTGAATTTTTTCATTTTAATCTCCTATCAAAAAGAAATTCCATTAGTAGTCTAATTATAATATAAGATTGAATATAATGCAATAAGATTGAGCAATTTTTTTCATTTGGACAAAAAAATAGTCAACTTTCGTCTTTTATTTTGCGCTTTTGAGTGTTTTGAGCAAGCGTAAGAGAGTTTTGTCGCCGTTTGGCAAGCGTTTTTGCTTTTTTGTTGTGGATAAGTTTTTGTTTTGTGGCTGTGTTGCGTGATAGATTGCTGATTGTTATCGCTTTGTTGCAATGTCAAGAAGTTTGTTTTTTGTCGCCGTTTGGCAAGTTATTTTTGCTCGCCAAGCCAATTGATAGGTTTGCGCCCGCGCTCTATAAGGAATGCGTTTGCCAACGAAAAGTGGTGGTTTGTCAAAAAGCCGTGATAGAAAGACAGCGGACTTGGGTGGGCGCTTGTCAATATCAAGTGGTGTGAGTTGGTGACAAGTCGCGCCTTTGACTTTGCGTAGCCGCCCCACAAAAGAAAGACTTTTGGCGTGTCGGACGCGTTGAGCGCGGAAATTATGTTGTCAGAAAATGTCTCCCAACCTTTGTTTGCGTGGCTTTGTGGACAACCTTTGCGCACGGTGAGAACGGAATTGAGCAACAGCACTCCTTGGCTCGCCCAATCGGACAAATCGCCGTCGCGAGTGACCGCCGTGTCAAGGTCGAAAGCCAAGCCCTTGTAAATGTTGACCAACGAAGGTGGGCGCTTGACATTGTGTGGAACGCTGAAAGACAAGCCTTGAGCTTGCCCCTCGCCGTGATAAGGGTCTTGTCCGAGAATTATTACTTTGATATCGTCGAAGTCAGCCATTGAGAACGCGGCAAAGACTTTTTCTCGTGGCGGAAAAATTGTTTGTGTGGCATATTCCGTTGTCAAAAAGTCGGTCAAGTCGGCAAAATATGGCTTTGCAAATTCGTCTTGCAAAATATTTTTCCACTTTTCGCCACAGATTGTGTCCATATTGTCACCGCCTTTTTTGTTGTTCGCACCATATATTGTATAGAAATCTTGCCCAAAAGTCAATGGTTAGCTTGACAAAATGCCAAAAGAATTCTATTATATACAGTATGATAGATACGCATACGCACTGCAACCATTCGGGCGACAGCCAGACTGACCCACGAGAAATGCTTTTGACCGCGATTGGCAAAGGTATGGAATATTACGCGTTCACCGACCACTGCAACAGAGACTTTGAGTTGGCGGACGTCTATTGTATGCCACCGCTTGACCTTGACAAACACTTTGTCGAGTTGGAAACCTTGCGCGACGAGTTCGCTGGCAAAATTGACGTTGGCGTTGGAATGGAATGTGGTTGGACGGAGTTGGCGCAAGAAGATTATGTCGCGATTGAGAAAAAATATCCTTGCGACGTGATTATCAATTCGATTCATATGGTTGACAAAGAGGACATTTATCAACAACCATATTTTCTCGCGAGAGAAAAAAACAAGGCTTACAGCGACTATTTGACTTGCGTTCGGGCGAGCCTTGACGCGCCTTATCAATATGATATCGTTGGACATCTCGGCTATATCACAAGAAAAGCGCCTTACGCGGACAAGAGTTTGCGCTATGCGGAATTCTCAGAAATGTTCGATGACATTTTGCGCGCAATAATCGCCAAAGGCAAGGCGTTGGAAGTCAACACGCACACTTGCAGCGCTGTCAACAACTTCATTCCGTACAAAGAAATTTTCGCAAGATATAAGCAACTCGGCGGAGAGCTTGTGACTTTTGGCTCGGACGCGCACAGAAAAGAAAACGTCGGCGCAAAATATGACGTCGCGAGCGAAATGCTGATATCGCTCGGCTACAAATACCTTTTCAAATATAAGGCGCACAAGCCAATCGCCGTCAAAATCTAGGCGAGCGGTTGGACAAAATATCGCAAAAATTACAACAAAAAAACGCAGTCGGCTTGCAAGCTGGCTGCGTTTTCTGTAAAAATCAATTCTTATTGCGCGTCGTCCTCGTCGTCGCTTTCGTTCAACGCCTCGAAACTCTCTGTCAAAAGGTAGGCTTGCCCACCGGCAAGGCAAATCATTTTGACTGCGTTTGGAGTAAACGCGTTTGCAAAAACTGAATATTTTTTGTCTAGGAAGTCGCTTTCGACGATTGACAAAGCGTTCTTTTCGGCGGCGCATAAGCCTTTTTGTTTGAGCGTGTCAAGGTCAACAAGCTCGCCTTCTTCGAAGTTTTGGCGAATATCGTCAACTGAAATCTCCACGCTGTCCACAACGTCGGGCGCAGTCGCGATGACAGGCTCGAGCAATTGGTTGGCAAGGCGGTCGTTGTAGTATTGCATATCTTCCAACGCGACAGACGGGCGAACAAGATAGTCAAAGCCCTTGCATTCCACCGTCGAGAAACCGTCCAAAGTCAATTGTTCGGCAAAATTCGTCTCAACATATTTTGGCTTGCGGAAAATTACCAAATCTTCGCAAATGACGTCAAGCAAGTCGCAAATTTTCTTTACGGACAACTTTGAACGAATTTTTATCATTGTAGGCACGTCGGCGACAAGCTTTTTGTCACGGCAATCTCTCTGATGATAATAAGTCTCGTCCAGCGTGCTTGGGTCAATCGCAAGATATATTACAAGCGTTTTGCCGTTGACCGCCATGCGCGCAATTTGGTCTCTGCCACGATTGAAAGTCTCTTTTGGTTGGCTGATTCTGCTCTTGATTCCATAAGAAAGCAAGTGGTTTTTGACCATGGAATAATATTCTTTTATCTCGTCGCTTTGCAGGCGCATTTTCATATCGAAAGATAGGCGCGCCTTAAAAAAGCCGTTTTCTACTCTGTCGAGCCAGTTGGAAGGCTCTTTCGCAACGTCGTCACTTTCGGCAACTTCCGCTTGGTCGGTGTCAATCATCGTGATTGGCGCGACGTCGGTGGCAGTCACAGGAGCGACTTCGCTCGCAACTTCCGCAAGTTCTTCTTGCGCAATCGCGATAGGTTGCAATTGTCCGCCATTTGCAATCAAGTCTTGGAGCAGGGTGAGAATGTTGTCAAGTTTCGCCTCAATTTTGTCAAGGCGCTTGTCCACAATGTCAAATCTCTCGCCACAAGCGGTGGAATTTTCCACTTTTGCTTGGCGCAAATCGTCAGTGACAGCGCTCACTTGTTGCAACAAAAGTTCTTCCGCGCTCTCTGTCTCGGTCGGAGCGTCTTGCTCAGTCTCGACAACTTGCTCGTCAACAACAACTTGCTCATCCGCGACAACTTGCTCAGTCTCGACAACTTGCTCGTCAACAACAACTTGCTCAGCTGGAGCAATTTGAATATCTTCTGTTTGTAAGTCTTGATTTTCTTGCATTTCTTCCATAATGGCGCGCTCCTTGTCACTCAAGAGTTGGGCGGTTTGTGACAAATTGTCTTGCAAACGCGCGCTTTTTGTCGCCTTATCACGGGCGGCCACTCTCGAATTTTTTTGTCCAAAGTTGTCCAAATCGGTTGATATGGACAACCTGTATTAGATTGTATTTTAATTGTAATATAAAAATTCGTTTTTGTAAATACTATTTTGCATTTATTTTGTCGATTGAGAGAAAATTCGACAAATTTCGTCTTTTAGTTGAGCGATATCGTCGACAAGTGGAAAAATGTCGGCGTTTTGCAATTCTTTTTTTGTTCTAAAGCCCCAAGTTACGCCACAAAAAGCCATTTTGCAATTGTCCGCAAAGACTTTGTCCGACGGACTGTCGCCGACAAAAATCAAAAAACTGTCGATAGGTATTGAGTTTTCTGACAAAAAGCAGTCGAACATAGCGCGGTTTGGCTTGACGGGCAAGCCTTCTCGCGAACCTGTCGCGCAGTCAACCAACCCTGCGAAAAACTTGTCGCAAAGGGCGCTTGTCGCTTGCTGATATTTGTTGGAAATCACTCCAATGCGCCACCCGTCCTTGCGCAAAAGGGCGAGAGTGTCGCAAATTCCGTCATACGGTGTGGATAAGTCAGCGTTGTGAGCGCTGTAAAATTCTTTGAAGTCTTTTATCGCGAGGCGCATACTTTCGTCGTCCAACGAGTGTGAGCCAAAAGCGCGCTCAAGCAATTTTTCCACTCCGTCGCCAATATAAAGCCTTGTCTCGTCCAACGTGCGTGGGGGGAAATTGTGTGTCGCAAGCGTGTGGTTCGTCGCGCCTGCAAGGTCGGGCAAAGTGTTGAGAATTGTTCCGTCAAGGTCGAAAATCACATATTTGCTCGCGTTGCTCGCGGTGTTGATTGAGTTGTTCGTGTTTTTGTTTGAATTGCTCGCGTGATTGATTGAGTTGCTTACGTATTAATTATTTGTGTTGCTGGTTGCGTTGTTGCATTATTTGTCATTTATTATCACCATAATCGTCCCTTTGCTCACGCTGATTGTCGCGAGGTCGCTCACAATCTCGTTGGACTGTCCAAGCGGAAATCTATTTGTAAGAGTAGCGTTGGATAGCGGATAAGCAAAGCCGTCAAGGCTTACAATCGCGCAACTGTCCAGCGCAAAGTTGGACACAACTCCGCAATCTTTTTTTGCCAAGACGAGCTTGTCGCTCACAAAAACAATCTGTTCGCGCGCGCCAATCAATCGAACGTCCAAGCCACGCTTCGAATAATCATAGCCCAACTGTATGTTGGAAATTGTGTGGTCAAGGCGACCGCCCAAAGCGCCAAAAATGCAAACAATCGGCTGTGTTTGATGATTGCGCGCGACCTGTTCGACAACATATTCGAGCGCCATATTCATATCGGTATAGTCCTTGTGGGCAGGCAAAACTTTGACATTTTCCACTTGCGGAATATAGCCGAGCGAGTCAAAATCGCCGATTGCGAAATCAGCCTTGCCCAACAAAAAGTCAAAGCCCTTGTCAACGGCGATGACAATATCGTCAACCTGTCTATTAAATTTTTCTGGCGCAAACTCTCCAGCGCCTACCAAAAGATATCTCATATGTCCATTATAGACCAAAAAACGATATTAGTAAAGAACTTGTTGCCAACAACTTTCTTTTTGGAAAGGGCAAAGCGCCAACTTCGCAAACAATTTGTTAAAATAGAAAATTCGCTATTGACAGACGGCAAAATCAAGTATATAATAAGAGTAAGGGATATTTGCGCGCGTATGAATACAAATCTCAACATACGCTTTGCGAGGGCATTGCGCAAAAAGGGGGTTTTTATGAGGACTATTATCACAATCGGCAGACAATTTGGCAGTGGCGGACGCTTAATCGCCAAACGTCTCGCGGCGGCGTTGGGCATTCCTTTCTATGACAAAGAATTGATTGCGCTTGCGGCGAAAGAAGGTGGCTTGGACGCGGACGTAATTTCTCGCGTTGACGAAAAGCCAACAAGCATTTTCAACTACAATTTTTTTGCAAACGTCACAAACACCTACGTTTCGTCGATGGACGTTTCGCTCAATGACAAACTTTTCTTGGCAATGTCACGCACAATCAAAAATTTGGCGTCTGACGGCGCGTGCGTTGTTCTTGGTCGTTGTGGCAACTATGTTTTGCGCGACAACCCAAATGTAATCTCACTTTTTATCTATGCGGATATGGATAAGCGTATCGCGAAAGTTTGCGCGTCAGAAAATGTCAACGAGCCACAAGCGAAAGATATGATAAAGAAAATGGACAAAAAGCGTTCGAGCTACTATTCTTATTACACAGACAGCAAGTGGGGCAGTCCAGAAACTTATGACTATATGCTCAACAGCAGCAGGCTCGGCTTCGACAAAACGGTAGAACTCATTCGCGATATCGTCACGCTCAACGAACAAATCTAGCAAGGGCGAGAAAGTTCAAACAAAAACAATATCAAAAGGCGCGGCAAAAGTCGAGCGAAGATAGGCAAGCAAAAAGCCTAGCAAAATTTGCAAAAGAACTTGTCGCGAGCGAATAACATAACAACAAAAAGCCACTTTCCGAGTGGGATACGCTTGTCAAGGCGCGACCAATGGAAGGTGGCTTTCTATATTATAATATGCTTATTATTAACAATACTATTTGTTTGCGCTCAAATGCAATTGATGACCCAATTATATTCCGTTCGCAATCGCTTGCGCAACATTTTCCAATCGGGGCAAACGCTCGCGACTTCTTGCCAAAACTTTGCCGAATGATTGTGTTGACGAGTGTGGCAAAGCTCGTGCAAAATGACATAGTCGCAGACAGCGGGAGGGAGCGTCATCAATCGCCAATTGAGCCTTATCGCGTTCGAACTTTTGCAAAAGCCCCACATAGTGCGCGCGTTGGAAAGTTTTGCGTCCGCAAACTCAAAGCCAAACTGCCTTGCAAGCTCGCTTGCGCGTGGAATGATGACAGTTGTTGCGATTGAGCGATACCAAGCTGTCAGTTTGTCGGCGGCAGTCGGCAAAAACGCTTGCGGAAAACGCAATTTGTCGCCACAAAGCGATATGTTTGTGTCGTCCGTGATATCGAGAAAGTAGCTTGCGCCAAGGAAAAGAACCCTTTCGCCTTGCTCGAATTTGAGCGCTTGGCTGGCGACATTTTGTCTTGCGGAAAGTATTTTTGCGCGATAGGTATGCAGTTTCTCGCTGTTTTGGTCGATATATCTTTGAATTGTCGCGTCGGAAGTTCGCCAAGGAAAGGTAAGTTGCAACTTGCCGTCTTGAGCGCAATCTATGCGTATTGTTTTTTTCCGTCGCGTGGACTTGACAATGACATATTCCATAAGTACAAGTATAATATACCGCGCGCGAAATAACAAGCGTATGCGCAATGTAAATTGTTTGTAAAATCGCAATAATATCCTATGTTTTAAGTTTTATTTTACAAGATTAGGATAGAATAAGAACTAATAAACGATATAAGGGCACAAAATGTTAAAATTAACAGACATAACAAAAAACTACAAGACTGGGGATACTTACGTTCAGGCGCTCAAAGGCGTGAGCTTGGAATTCCGCGAGCACGAATTTGTCTCGATATTGGGACAGTCAGGTTGCGGAAAAACAACTTTGCTCAACATTATCGGCGGACTGGATAAGTATTCTTCTGGCGAGCTGACCATTGACGGAATATCGACAAAAAAATATTCCGACGTCGATTGGGACACCTATCGCAACAAGCGAATAGGCTTTATTTTCCAGAGTTACAACTTGATTGGGCACATTGACATTCTCGCAAACGTTGAGTTGGCGCTCATTTTGGCTGGCATTGGCAGAGAAGAACGCAAAGAACGCGCGATAAAAGCTCTCGAAGCGGTCGGTTTGGCGGACCAAATTCACAAGCGCCCAAATCAACTTTCCGGCGGACAAATGCAAAGAGTGTCTATCGCTCGCGCGTTGATAAACAACCCTACAATAATTCTTGCCGACGAGCCGACGGGCGCGTTGGACAGCGCGACAAGCGTGCAAATTATGGAGATTCTCAGCGAGATATCCAAGACGAAACTTGTCGTTATGGTTACGCACAACCCCGAGCTTGCGGAGCAGTATAGCACAAGAACAATTCGTCTCAGAGACGGTCTCGTCACTGACGACAGCAACCCTTATGATTGCGCGCAAGAAGCGCTTTTGTTGCAAGAAGCGACAGCTGACGGCGAACAAGTTGTTGCAAAAACAGTAGAAACAGTTGACGGCGAAAAAGCGGTTGACGGAAAAATTGCAACTTTGAACTTGTCGCAAACCGAAAAACCAGCGCAAGGCGAAGGCATTTCTGACAAGCAAGCCAAAAAATTGCTCGCGCAAGAAAACAAACGCAAAAAACTCGCGCTCAAAAAGTCGTCAATGACTTGGTGGACTGCAATCAAACTTTCTTTCCAAAACTTGCTTACAAAAAAAGGCAGGACTGTCATGACGTCAATCGCTGGCAGCATTGGCATCATTGGAGTGGCGCTCGTGTTGGCGATTTCCAACGGTATGAACGCTTACATTCTCAGCATGCAAAAGGAAGTTCTTGCCAATTATCCTGTCGAAGTCTCTCGTCTCAGCATTGACACCAATCAAGTTATGCAAATTATGATGGGCGGAAGCACAATCGAAAAGCCGAACAAATTCCCCCCTGGCTCGACCATAAACCCTTATGACCCAATGCAAGATATCTCTCAAATGATATTTGCCAACACCATTACGCAAGATTATGTCGATTATGTTGCAAGGCTGACCGACAAGGGCAAGGTCGATTCAATAAATTATTCTTATGGAATTGATATGCCTGTCATCAGCGAGATTAACAGAAGTTATTTTTCGAATTCGACAAGCATTTATAGCAAAGTCTCCAAGCCTGTCTCAAGCATGCCAAACCCTATGGGCGCGATGGGCAACGGTGGCGAGAAAAAGCCTGATATCGGTTGGCAACAAATGTCGGGCGGAAAGGACTATGTTCTCAGCCAATATGACTTGTTGGCAGGCGAGTTTCCGACGGACAAAAACCAAGTCGTGCTTGTCATCGACAAAAGCAATCAGCTGTCCAAAAGTATGCTCGCGTCAATGGGCTTGCAATATAATTCGAAGCTCGACTTTGCCGACATAATTGGCAACGGCGCGGACAAAAAACCTGTCACTTTCCGCTTGCCGACCAACAACGCATATTATCAATTTGACGAGACAGCAAAGGCTTACAAAACTCGCACTGGCGGAGAAATTTTCAATGACGACAGCTCGGCGATTCTCGAGTTGCAAGTTGTCGGAATTCTCAGACAAAACCCCGACGCAAAGGTCGGAAGCCTTGGCACTGGCGTAGCTTATACTCAAGAACTTACGCATTTTATGTTGGCTGACAGCGCAAAATCGGACATTGTGCAAGCGCAATTGACTGACCCTTACTTCTCGTCGCGTAGCGTTTTGACTGGGGAATATTTTCCGTCAATAGCTGACGGTGGCTTTACCAACAACAAAACCTCCGTCATAGAATTGCTCGGCGGAACAAATATGCCCAACATAATCAGCATTTATCCAAAGGACTTTGATTCGAAAGAATATATCACCAACTATCTCAATTCTTGGAACACCGAAAAGCTCGGCGCGACCGAAATAAAGTATAGCGATATGTCGAAATTTGCAACCGATATGATATCCGAGACAATCAAAATCGTATCAATCGCTTTGATATGCTTTGCCGCCGTGTCTTTGCTTGTGTCGTCCGTTATGATTGGAATTATCACCTATGTTTCCGTCGTCGAACGCACCAAAGAAATTGGAATTTTGCGCAGTCTTGGCGCGCGAAAGCGAGATATTACCAACGTTTTCAACGCCGAAACTTCTATCATAGGCTTTGCCTCCGGACTTATCGGAGTCCTGCTCACCTATCTTGCCAGCATTCCAATCAACCTTATCATAGGTCTCAAAACAGGCATATCCACTCTTTGCGCTCTCAACCCACTCCACGCCCTTATGCTTGTCGCCATA
>JAVXBP010000014.1:0-22687 GCA_036659935.1 Clostridia bacterium | reverse complement strand
ACACCCTAACATCTTATTTCCGCCTTTATGGTGGGTAGCGGTACACCCTAACATTTCTAATGGTGATTATAGTATACGCCAATAAAATATTTTTGTCAACTTTTTTTGTAAATTTATTAAAAATTTTATCTCAACGCGTTATTATACAAATTCAATTTTCTGATAAAACTATTATTCCCACTTTTTTTATTTTTTAATTGTCTCTTTTTTTGCTTTTTTTACTTCCACGATTTTTCTTCTCTTTCCGCCTTTTCTTATCTTTTCGAACATAATCGCCGTTTGCCGAATATATTATTATTAGGCGGTGACAACAAACTGACGGGCGCACGCCCTTGAGCTTTTGCCCTGCCACGCAAAGTATACGCCTTTGCGCTTTCGGAGGAACTCATTGTGGAACAATTTTTGCAAATAGCAACCGTGCCAATCATAGCGACGCTTGTCTTTTGGATAATAGATTTGATAAAAATTATCGTCAAGGAAAACGAATTGTTCAAACGGGCAATACCATTCATTTCTTCTGTGTTGGGCGCAATTCTGGGCGTTGTCGCTTACGCAATCGAGCCAAGTATCATACCTGCGACAGATTGGTTTTCTGCAATTATGATCGGCGGAGCAAGCGGGCTGTCCGCGACTGGCACACACCAAGCGATAAAGCAACTCAGCGCGCCGAAAAACAACTCAACCAAAGACGACAAGCCGAACGATAAGCCCACCAAAGATGACAAATAGAACAAAAACGCGACCAATGATAACCAGTCAAACGAAATGCCAACCAAAGACAACAAGTCAACCAAAAGTTGACAAGTCAAGCGCAACACTGGCAAAAAATAACAAGACAATCAAGAAACCGTCAAAAGATAAAAAATAAAATGAGATACCAACGGCAAACAACTCCGCAAAATAGTCGCGCAATCAATGGTCGAAAATGACCTTGCGCGCAAACTCTTTTCCAAACTTCTGACAAAATTGGTCAATCATTGCATTCAAAACGTGTGGTGATTGACTTTTTTGAACACAACCGACAAAACGCTACCCACTACTTTTTTACTTTTTGAACTCTTGCGTATTGATTTATTTTTTGGCTCACAACAGTCAACAATTGTTCATTTCCTTTTTATGTGTAGTGATTGACTTTTTTAACTCAACCGACAAAACACTACCAACAACTTTTTTAATTTTTACACGCTCGCATAATGACTGACATTTTGCCCAAAACAGTCGCCGAAATGCCGATAAACACTATGTTTTTTGCTTGTTTTAAGTATTTGTGAAAAAAATAACAAAATGTATGTAAAAACATTTGACATTTTTTTAACAAACGCATATAATACAACTATAAAGTTAGTGATAAATTTCACAATCAGTAATTATCAAGGGTTTGGGCGAATGTCAAGGTCAACCGCGACTTGTAAAAGTCAAATTGAGCGAGACGGAAAACACGGAAAACTTTGCAAAACAATAAAAGCAAAGCAATTCTTGCAAAAGTCAGTTTGAACAGCGACAAAAACTTTGCAAAACAACAAAAGCAAAGCCATTCTTGCAAAACGTCTTGAAAAAATGATTGAAAAAACTCACCGACGAAGAACATTTTTTTGTTAAGCGCGCGACATTTGTTGATATATATGTTATAATAATATAAAGTTATCCACAAACTGTAATAAAACTTGTCGTAGCTGTCAATAACATCAAAGGAACATTCCGTCTTGCAAAACGCGGTGTCTCAGGAGATGAATATATGACAAAAGCTCAATCTACAAACAAAAAAATTGTTCACACTCACAACGTTATCAAAATTTTAGGAGATAGAAGTATGGCAAAAGTAGAAATTGTAAACAGCGCCGAGACGCTGGAAGCGAAGTTGGCGGAAGTGCGCGCGGCGCAAATAGAATATTCCACTTTTTCGCAAGAACAAGTAGACAAAATTTTCTTTGCGGCTGCAATGGCTGCAAACAAACAACGTATCAGACTTGCAAAGCTTGCAGTGGCTGAGACTGGCATGGGAATCGTTGAGGACAAGGTTATCAAAAACCATTACGCTTCCGAGTATATCTACAACGCTTACAAAAACGTGAAAACGTGTGGCGTAATCGAAAATGACGAAGCTTTCGGCTTGAAAAAAATAGCTGAACCTGTCGGCGTTATCGCGGCGGTTATCCCAACCACCAATCCTACGTCCACAGCGATATTCAAGGCTTTGCTCGCGCTCAAAACGAGAAACGCGCTTATCATTTCCCCACACCCACGCGCAAAAAAATGCACAATCGAGGCAGCGAGAGTTATCCTTGAGGCTGCAGTTGCGGCGGGCGCTCCTGACGGAATTATCAGCTGGGTTGACGAGCCAACAATTGAGCTTTCCAACACAGTTATGAGAGAAGCCGACCTGATATTGGCGACTGGCGGACCGGGAATGGTAAGAGCTGCTTACAGTTCTGGCAAGCCTGCTGTCGGCGTTGGCCCTGGCAACGTGCCTGCTGTCATCGACAGTTCTGCCGACGTGCAAATGGCGGTTTCTTCAATATTGCAATCAAAGACTTTCGACAATGGTATGATTTGCGCGTCTGAGCAATCTTGCATAGTTGTCAAAAACATTTATGACGACGTCAAGAAAGAATTCGCTTATCGCGGAGCATATTTCTTGAAGCCAGCCGAGCTCGACAAAGTAAGAGCGGTGTTGCTTATCAATGGCGCTTTGAACGCAAAAATTGTTGGTCAATCTGCTTATACAATCGCAAAAATTGCTGGCGTAGACGTGCCAGAATCAAGCAGAATTCTTATCGGCGAAGTTGAAAGCACTGACGTTGCTGAGCCATTCGCTCACGAAAAACTCAGTCCCGTTCTCGCCCTATACAAAGCAAACGACTTTGACGACGCTGTCGAAAAAGCAAGACACCTTGTTGAAGGTGGCGGACTTGGACACACCGCGTCACTCTATGCCAACCTTGAGACAGGCAAAGCGCAAATTGCGCAATTCGAAGCCGCTATGAGAACTTGTCGCGTGCTTATCAACACCCCTGCCGCGCAAGGCGGACTTGGCGACCTATACAACTTCAAACTCACCCCTTCTTTGACACTTGGTTGCGGAAGCTGGGGCGGCAATAGCGTAAGCGAAAACGTCGGCGTAAAGCACTTGCTCAATATCAAAACCGTCGCAGAAAGGAGAGAAAATATGTTGTGGTTCAGAGTTCCAGAAAAAGTATACTTCAAAAAAGGCTGTTTGGGCGTCGCTCTCAGAGAATTGAAAGACGTTATGAACAAGAAAAAAGCCTTTATCGTAACCGACTCATTCTTGTACAAGAGTGGCTTTACAAAAAAGATTACTGACCGTCTCGACGAAATGGGAATATCTCATACAACATTCTTCAACGTTGCGCCTGACCCAACACTCGGCTGCGCTCTCGAAGGCGCAAAAGCGATGAAAGAGTTCCAACCTGACGTAATTCTCGCTATCGGCGGTGGCTCAGCAATGGACGCCGGCAAGATTATGTGGACGCTCTATGAGCACCCAGAAGTTGACTTCCAAGATCTCGCAATGAGATTTATGGATATCCGCAAGAGAGTTTACACCTTCCCGAAGATGGGTGAGAAAGCTTACTTTGTAGCAATCCCACCACTGCTGGCACTGGCTCAGAAGTTACGCCTTTCGCGGTTATCACCGACGAAAAGACTGGCACAAAATATCCGTTGGCTGACTATGAATTGATGCCAAAAATGGCAATCGTAGACGCTGACTTGATGATGGACATTCCAAAGGGCTTGACCAGCGCGTCAGGAATAGACGCTCTTACTCACGACTTGGAAGCGCTCGCATCTGTTATGGCGACCGACTTTACAAACGGAATCGCTCTCGAATCTATTAAACTTATCTTCGAATATCTCCCACGCGCTTTCGAGCTTGGCGGACACGATGCAGAAGCGAGAGAAAAAATGGCGAACGCGTCAACAATGGCAGGTATGGCTTTTGCCAACGCTTTCCTTGGAGTTTGTCACTCAATGGCTCACAAGTTGGGCGGTTATCACCACTTGCCACACGGCGTTGCAAACGCAATTTTGATTGACGACGTGATCCGTTTCAACTGCGCGGAAGCTCCTACAAAAATGGGCACTTTCCCACAATACAAATATCCACAAGCGCTCGCTCGTTATGCAAGCGTGGCGACCGCTCTTGGTTGCAAAGGCAAAACTGACGAAGAAAAAGTCGAGGCTCTTATCGCAAAAATTGACGAGCTCAAAGCCCGCGTAAACATTCCAAAGTCTATCAAAGAATTTGGAATCGACGAAAAGGTTTTCCTTGACAAACTCGACGCGATGGTAGAAGACGCTTTCGACGACCAATGCACTGGCGCAAACCCAAGATATCCGCTTATGTCAGAACTCAAAGCTATGTATTTGCGCGCTTACTATGGCACAGAACCAAAAAGATTGGACAAATAATTCTTTGTGACACTCGCGACCGTTTGGAAAAAGGTCATCGAAAACGCAACCGTTTGACTGCAAAAATCATTGTCGAACGCGACCGTTTGGAAAATATCCTTGCCAAATGTTGTTGCAAGTCACAATTGTGGGCAAATTCGCCCTGCAAAAAAGAAAATTTCTAATGTCGCAACGCTGCAATACTTGCCAGCCCCCCTTTTCTGGAAAGCCAAATTGGAAAGCAAGATGGCAAACCAAAAATACTTGGCAAAGAAAACTTGTAGCGTTGCGCAAAATATAACAACTCACTTTGTGTGATTGTTATATCCAAAATTGCCTTATTCCCCAATACTCATCTCTTTGAAATGGGACTCTGCAAGGAGTTCCATTTTTTTGCAAAATAGTGCCACAACTTCGCTAATAATTCCTTGTTTACTTTGCAAAATAGTGTCAAAACTTCGCTAATAATTACTTATTCGCTTTGCAAAATAGTGTCAAAACCTGCCGCGCAATTCCTTTTTGCGGTGTAAAACTTGTTTTGCAAAATAATGCCACGACTTGTTTTGCAATTTCTTATTGACAATGTTCTATTTTTATAGTAAAATAAATATGTATATTAAACAAAAGAAAAAACTAGGAGAAAAATGAAAAACTCAAAACTATTTATTATTATTTCGCTGATACTTGTTTGCGTGCTATCGACATTTTTTGTAGCATGCTCTTATTCTCCTAAAGTAGAAACACAAGGCGAACTCTATGAGATTATTATCACACCTATGGCAAACGGTGATGTCACCGCCAACAAGGTCAAGGCAAGGGACGCAGAGACAATCTCTTTGACTGTCACTCCAAAACTTCATTATCTTCTCAAAGAAGGCAGTTTGCGCGCAAACGGAGTCGCTATCAAAGGCACAGCTTTTCTTATGCCAAAAGAAAATGTATATATCACGGCAATATTCGAAAAAGACTCACAATTTGACCCGTTGACATACGCCGGGCTCAACACAGAGTGGAACGAGTTTTGCGTGAGCGAATATTCACGACAAATTTGCGCCACTTTTGCGCCATCACAAGCGCTCCCTTCAACCACGCCAACTGTTGCTGACGACGCGCTGACAACGCTTGTCAAAAACAATATCAACAACTGGAAAGGCAAAACCGACATCACTCAACAAAGCGATATGTTGCGAGAACTTACGCAATTTGCTGATTTCTATTATGACTTGGCTGCCAACAGCAACTTGGTCATCGCAGAAAAAGTTAACAAAAAAAATGACGCGTTGTTAAAACTCGAATACACTTATCCAGCGCCTATGACTTATTTCTATGACGCGTCTTTTGCGAAAGAGACCAACGATTTGAAGGTCAACAAGCTTGTCGACTTCGCAAACGGCTACTGCTCATATTATGAGGCGAACACGACATATGTTAAAAATGAATTGATTTGCGAATGTTTCGGCATATTGAATAGTCCAAAGCAAAACAAGTCGGTTGTAACTTGGAAAAAAGTCACAAAGGCGAGCGCCGTTTCTGTTGAGTTGGAATTGAACGGCTTGGTCGACGAGACGAACCTGCTCTCAGTCGAAAGAATTACAAAACTCAGCGCAAGTTATATTGATATGAGCAAGAAAACATGCGCCAAAGTTGACGGAGTAGAATTCTCACAAGTGGCGGACTTCCCACAGCTTGACGCGATTGTAAAGGATATCAGCGCAAGATGCGCAGACAAATATACGACAGAAATAAAGGAAATTAAAGCGAAAAAGTTCTATGAAGATATGCTCTTTGACGAAAAAATTGTAAAAGAAGTCACCAAAATGAAAGGGCTCGGCAGCGCCTTGTATGACTTGGCAAAGCCAAAAAAATAATTCCGAATTGACGAGCAACGCACTCAATCGCCAACTATCAAAAAATATGGCTTGCTTGCAATCACCTATTAATCACAAAATTTGGCTAACTTGCAATCAACACGCAATCGACACAACGCAACATAAGCGACAGCCACAGAAAAGACAAAGCAAAACGCGACGGGAGTTCCCTATCGCGTTTTTTGTTTTACTTTTGGGATAAGCTGACAACTTTATTAATTTGTTTCACTTATCAATATTTTGTTGTTGTGCACTTTTTTACTTGAATTTTTATGTTTTACACTTTTTAAATTAATTTCGATTTGTTTTTATACACAAAGATTGACAACCGTCAACACTTTTTGCTCGCTTACAGCACAAGGTCGAGCTTCATAAGATTGGTAAGTCCGACTTGTCCCACGCTTGTTGACGACACTGTTATGACTTTTTGTCCAACGGCGATGAGACCTTTTTGCTTGCTGATTGTGGTCGCGTGGCGGAAAAGTTCCTCAGAAGAAGTTTGATTTGTGCCAAGGACAGGCACAACGCCCCAACTCATCGCGAGTTTGTAATATGTTTTGACATTCGGCGTGATAGCGATTATCGGACAAGTTGGACGAAAACGGCTCACCATTCGCGCGCTCGCGCCACTCTCGGTCACGACAAGAATTGCGCTGCATTCGAGGTCAAACGACGCCTTAACGGCAGAATTGGATATGCAGTCCGCGATATTTTTTATCTTGAAGTCTTGCACGGCAAAACGCTTTTTGTAGTGAATGCAACTCTCGGTATACTCCGCGATAGCCGCCATAGTTTTGACGGCGAGCTTTGGATACTTGCCTGCGGCAGTTTCTCCGCTGAGCATAATCGCGCTTGCTCCGTCATAAACGGCGTTTGCGACGTCGGAAGTTTCCGCGCGTGTTGGGCGAGGGTTCTTGATCATACTTTCGAGCATTTCTGTCGCGACAATGACGCGTTTGCCCATTTCGCGAGTGCGTTTTACAAGTTCTTTTTGCAACGGTGGCAACTTTTCGTAAGGGAATTCTACGCCAAGGTCACCACGCGCGACCATAATTCCGTCAGAGATTGGCAAAATTTCGCTCAAATTTTCGATACCTTGCACGCTTTCTATCTTTGCGACAACGTCGATATCCGCTCCGCCGTTCTCTCTCAAAAACGCCTTGATATCTTCTACGTCTTGCTTCTTTGACACAAAAGACGACGCGACAAAGTCAATGTCGTTGGCGATTCCGACCAACAAATCACTCTTGTCGGCATCGTTGAGATAAGGCATATCGAGCTTGACGCCCGGCGCGTTGATTGACTTGTTGTTGCTGAGCGTGCCACCGCACATAATGTTGAGACAAATGTCCGTGCCTTCAATTTTTTCGACAACCATTTTGACAAGCCCGTCGCACATAAGCAACAAGTCGCCCGTCTTGAGTGACTTATAGAAGCCGTCGAAACTTACGCTCGCTTGAGTGTTGTCGCCGAGAATTTGGCTGTTGCGCAAGATAAATTTCTCATTTTCCGACACTTCGACGCTGTCATTTTCGAATTTTTGCAAGCGAATTTCTGGTCCGCGAGTGTCGAGCATAACCGCGATTGGCAACTCTGTTTCACGCGAAACTTTTTTCACCTTTGTAATTCTGTCGATTATATCCTTTTGGTCGCCGTGGCTCAAGTTGATACGCGCGACATTCATTCCTGCCAACGCCAAGTCTCTGATTGCGCTTTCTGAGTCGCAAGCAGGGCCGAGTGTAGCGATAATTTTTGTCTTTCTCATATATAACTCCTTAAAGTAAAATGCTGACAATATCCGTTACGATTATTCCCAAACACAAATTTTCTAGTCGTCATAATGATATCACAAATTGCGGAAAATTCAAAACAAATTGAACCAGCGTAAGAAAATATTTTATAACGGCGAGATTATTTTATAACAATCGGGCGATGTTTTCTTGTGACGCAAACTGTCGGCTCGCTTGTCCACAATCTCTCTTTCGCGTTCTCTCTTTCGCGTTCTCTTTTTCGCGTTCTCTTTTTTGCATTCTCTTTTTTGCATTCTCTTTTTTTGCAATCAAACAGTTGCGTGACATACAATCTTGCAAAGTTGAACAATTCCATTGCAAACGGAACGATTTGGTGTTAAAATAAAACAATGAAAGAAAAAGATATCATAGAATGTGAAATAATATCGTCTGGTATGAATGGCGAAGGTGTCGCGCGCGTTGACGGGCTTGTGGTTTTTGTGCCACTCGCGCTTGTCGGCGAAAAGGTCAAGGCGCAACTCGTCTCTGTCAAAAAGAAGTTTGCGACGGCGAAAGTTATCAAAATTTTGCAACCTGCGCCCTGCAGAGTTACACCGCTTTGCCCTGTGTTTTTCCAATGTGGCGGTTGTGAAATGCAACATATTGCCTATGACCAACAGTTGCAAATAAAGCGCGCAAACGTCATCTCGTGCTTTGCAAAAGAATGTGGCTTCACTCCGCTCGTCGACGAAACCGTTCACGGCGAAAAGCAGTTCGGCTATCGCAACAAAGCGCAAGTTCCGCTCGCGAAAGTTGGCGACAAAGTTGTGGCTGGTTATTACAAGCCAAATTCGCACATTCTCGTGCCGTTTGGCAAGATTGACAGCCCAACGCTCGGCGATTGCCCTTTGCACAACCGCGCGATTCACAACATTATTGACGCGTTTTGCGCCTTTGCGCAAGAGAAAAACCTTTCCATTTATTGCGAAAGCGCCCACACGGGACTGTTGCGACACATTGTCATTCGTCAGGTTGGCGACAGCTTTGCGGTGACGATTGTTATCAACGGCAAGCGCCTGCCTTTTGCGGAAGAATTGACCGCTCGTCTTGGCAAGCTCGGCATTCAATTTTCGCTCAATCTCTCAATCAACGACCAACAAACCAACGTAATTCTTGGCGAAAAACTCGTCAACCTATACGGCGGAAGTAGCATTGCGAGCGAGATTGACAATGTCAAATTCTCAATATCTCCGCTGTCGTTTTTCCAAGTCAATGACGAGATTCGCGACAAAATCTATGCTCGCGTGGCGCAAGTTGTGGCTGAGACGGACAATTCCGTCGTTGTGGAAGCTTACAGCGGAATTGGCATTTTGTCCAACATTCTCGCCAAGCATACCGACAAACTCTATGGACTGGAGATTGTGCCAGATGCCGTGGCTGATGCCAACGAGCTCGCAAAACTCAACAACAACACCGACAAAATAACCAACATTTGTGGCGACGTTGCGGTGACACTGCCACGCCTTGTCAAAGACTTGCGCGCCCAAAATGCGTTTGTCAAGCCTATCCTTGCGCTTGACCCGCCACGCAAAGGCTGTTCGCCAGCTGTCATCGAAAGCATTCTTGCGGCGTTGCCACACAAAATTATCTACATTTCTTGCAACCCTGCCACGCTCGCTCGCGACGTCAAGGCGCTGTTGCAAGCCTATGACATCGAGCAAATCACGCCATATGATATGTTCCCACAAACGGCAAGCCAAGAAACTCTTGTCGTCTTGCGCGCAAAAAACCAAGCCTAACATATCACACACGAGCGCTAGCTCAAACTATTTTTGGCACAAAAAAAGCAACCTCTGCAGGTTGCTTTTGATTTTTGTTTGTTGTCCGACGATTAGTCAGAAACATAAGGCAACAAAGCCATTTCTCTCGCGCGCTTGATAGCTTCCGCAAGAATTCTTTGGTGCTTTGAGCACACTCCGCTCATACGTCTTGGCACAATTTTGCCTCTTTCTGTGACGAACTTGCGCAATTTTGCAATATCTTTGTAATCTATTTCGTCCACTTTGTCCACACAGAAAATGCAAACTTTCTTGTGAGGAACTCTTTTGTTAGCTGGACGTCTAACTGCTTTATCTTCGCTCATTGTAATATCTCCTTATATTGTTAGAATGGTAGAGGCACATCGTCTACCGCAGAAAGTTGAGTGATATCCTCTGACTTTCTTGACGAACCAACTTGAGAATCGTCTCTGCCGTTTGGAGAGGACAAGAATTCTACTTCGTCAGCCGTAACGTCAACTGATTGCTTCTTTGAGCCGTCATTCGCATCATAATTTCTGATTTGAATTGAACCGCAAATTGCGACTTTTCTGCCTTTTGTCAAGTTTTTGCCACAAGTTTCCGCAAGCCCTCTCCAGCAAACAATGTTGAAAAAGTCAACTTCGTTTTGCTCTTTCGAGAATCTGCGATTTACTGCGATCGAAAACCTGCAATAGCTGACAGCGTTTGCTGTCGTGCCAGTCTCAGGGTCGCGTGTAAGATTGCCAATCAAAAAGATTTTGTTCATATCAATTGTCTCCTTACTTTCTAACTATCATACATCTGACTGTTCCGTCAGTGATGTTGATAATTCTTTGAACTTCTGCAGGCGCGTTTGAGTTGGATACGAAGTTGATGAGAACATAATATCCCTCTGTCTTGAAGTTGATTGGGTAAGCATACTTGCGAACGCCCCACTTGTCAACGTTGACGATTTCGCCCTCGTTCTCAGTGATCGCCGCGCTTACTTTGTCAACAATGGCCTGTTTGTTTTCTTCTGTAACGTCATTGTCAATAATAAACAATAGCTCGTACTTGTTCATAGAAAAACCTCCTTTTGGTCTAGTGTCCCCGACCGTCAAGTCGGAGCAAGGATTTTGAAAATATTCAAAATATGTTAATAATATACCACACGCCCAACCAAAAGTAAAGCAATTTGAACAACAATTCCGTTCGAAAAGCCTTCTAGGTATAAAATTCGCCTTTTTTGCAATAATTCCGTTGTGGAACTAAATTGCGCGCAATTCGTCGCCGAGATAGAAAAAGTCTTTGGCGGAACAAGTGACCTTATAAAATTGAGTTATTCAATCGCAAACAAAAATGCGGTCGTCTTTTTTTTGGACGGAATGATTGACAAGGTGCTTTTCGACGACCATATCGCTCGCCCGCTCAAACAATTGGACGAGCTTTCTCCGCCTTATTTGCCAATCATCAGCGCAAGCACAATCGTCACAACCGCCGTCAAACTGCTCGACGAGTTGCCGCTCGCAATCGAACAAATTGCTTGTGGCAATATCATTCTCGCCATTGACAACGCGGAAGGCTATTTTGTTTTTTCTGAGCGCAGTTACAAGACGCGAGCCGTCGCCGAACCGCCCGTTTCCAATGTTCTCAAAGGCCCGCGCGAAGGCTTTGTGGAAGATTTTAAGACGAATATGACGCTTTTGCGCCGCCGTCTTGCGACACCGTGCGCGCGTTTCCAAATGCTCAAAGTTGGGCGTTACACTGCCACAAATGTTTGCGTCGCTTATGTTGACGGCATCGCCGACCAAGCCGTTGTCGACGAGATTGTCACCAAAATTGAAAAAATTGATATGGACGGCGTCATTGAGTCGAGTTATATCGCAAGGTTTCTGGAAGATAAGCCAAATTCGCTTTTTTCGCAGGTCGGCTCGAGCGAAAAGCCCGACATTGTCACCGCAAAATTGCTCGAAGGTCGCGTCGCCGTCATCGTAGACGGCTCGCCAATGGTGCTCACCGCGCCCTTTATTCTCTATGAACATTTCCAAGCGAGCGAAGATTATTATATCAAAAGTTATCGCGCCACGCTCGTGCGTTTTGTGCGCGCTCTCGCAATGTTTCTCGCAGTGCTTTTGCCTGCGCTCTATGTCGCAATGCAAGAATTTCAGGCGCATATGTTTCCGCTCAAGCTCTTGCTGACGGTCACAAATTCCGTCGCGGGCGCGCCTTTGACGCCCACAATGGAGATGGTTTGCGTGATAATAATTTTCGAGATTCTCGCCGAAGCGTCCGTGCGAATGCCGCGCTATATCGGAATGGCGCTTTCCGTCGTCGGCGCAATCGTCCTTGGCGAGACTGCTGTCAACGCAGGGTTGTTGTCCACACCGTCAATTCTTGTCATCTCGATATCAACCATTGGGCTCTATTGCGTGCCCGACGAGGCGAACACAGGCAGTGTGTTGCGACTTGTTTTTGTGGCGATTGGCGGAACAATTGGCTTGCTCGGAATTGTGCTTGGCGCGGTCGCGCTCACGTGCTATCTCGTGTCAATCAAAAGCTTTGGCGCTGACTATATCGCGCCTTTCGCTCCGTCAATAATTCACGATTGGCAAGACGGCTTGCTCAAAAATATGTTGCCAAATATAACCGAACGACCATATAGCATTCCGACAAAAAACCGCACAAGACAACGCGACAAAAGTTCGCAAGAAAATGCAAATTTGCAACAAGATTTTGGAAATAATCAAGACGAAAATTCGCAAGAAAATGACATTTCTCAATCAAAACAACCATCGGGGGAAGAAAAATGATAGAAAAATCTTCTCGCAATTCTCTGTCAATTACACAATTTTTCTTGCTCGCATTTGTGGCGACGACGCCTTTCAAATTGTCATTTATGCAACAAGTTTTTGCCACAATCGCCGACCGCAAAGCCTGGCTTGGGGTGGGCTTGCTTGCGCTTGTTGAGATTGCAATGTTGTTCGTTGTCTTTGGCTCGGCTCGCAAAGGTGGTCTTGGCGAGATAATTATGCCAAAGGCTTTGCGCGCATTTCTTGCGATATTTATTGCGTTTTCTTGCTTTTTCCGCCTTGTTTGCGCAGGCGGAGAATTCAACGATTATGTCTCTCAACGCGTTTTCGACGGCGCGCAGTGGCTTGTCGGCTTGCTTGCGGTGTTGCCCGTCGTCGCATATCTCGCCCACAAGGGGGGCGGCGCGATTGCAAAAACTTGTCAAATAGTCTTTTGGCTGTTGGCGGTGGTTTTCCTTTTCGACACGATATTCGCCCAACTCGACGGCAAGTTTTCCAACCTACTTCCACTCACTCTCGACGGCAAAGCTTTTGTCGCGTGCGACAAGGCGCTTCTTTGGTTCGCCGACTTTTCCCCTTTGCTTTTTCTCTCTATCAACGGCAAAGACAAACGATATTCCAAGGTTTTTGTCACGCTTTCTTGCGTGGGAATTTTGCTTTGTCCGACCTTGCTCGCGCTGTTGATGACCATTGATTATGGCGGAAAAGCGAGCGCCGTCACATTCGCTTTCGAGAAAATTGCAATGTTCAACAAGTTCAGTCGCCTTGTCGGAATTGTCGACTTGCCGACCGCTTGCGCCTGGCTTGCGAGCGCGACAATCTCGCTCGGTTTGACTGTTTTTGGCATTGTAGAAAGCATTTCTATCTTGTGGAAAAAGTTGTCTTTGACAAAAATTTCGATTGCCGTTGTAATTTCCTTTGGGCTTGTGTCGGCGCTGTGGGCGAACAATTCCGACAAGGTCGGCGCGCTGTCCGTAAGCGTTTTCCGTTATGCCGTGACGGGGATAGAATTTCTCGTTCCAATGATTGTTTACTTCTTTTCTCGCAAGTCGCAATTGTCAGAAAACCCACAAAACTCAATACCAGTCGACCAAAATGAGCAATCGCAAAACATTCCAGACATTCCGCAAGCCAAAAAAGAACCGCCAACTTTTGCGGAAAATTCATTGCAAAATACAACAAACAACATCGCCAACGCCACGGCAAAGGGGGAATAATCTTTGAGATTGATAAGAAAAAAATGGTTTGCAATCGTCCTTGTTGTCGCTTTGTTGCTGACATTCGAGGCGATTGCGCCCCAGAAAGGTTTGATAACGCGAGCGATTGTCGTCGGTTGCGGACTTGATTTCCACGGCGAAAGCATTGAGTTGACCGCGCAAATTGTCGCGCCAACAAAGGACTTGCAAGGCGGAAACAAATTTGCGGAATTCTCGGCGACGGGCAATGATATCGCAGGCGCTATCGCCCAACTTGACGCGCATATCGGCGTGAAAACGAGCTTCGCAAACGCCCTTTTGATTGTCATCGGCAAGGGGGCGCTCTATGACGATTACGCGCCACAACTCGATTATTTTATGCGCTCTGACCTTGTGCCCGACACAATTACGCTTGTCGCAAGCTCGCTGTCCGCCAAGGAAACTCTCTCTCAAAAGGTCACTCTCGACGGCGCGGCGACCTTCCACATTCTCAATATTATCAATCGCGAAAACGTCCGACTTGGACAAAACCCGACTTCGCTCAAGAACTTCGTCAGCCAAACTTCTTTGCTCGGAGGCTGCGTTTATTTGCCATACTTGACGATTGGCGAGCAATCTCGCGCGACTTCCACGACTGACCACAACATTATCTCGACAACTTCAAAGGCGAAAACGCAACAACACTACAACCAAGAAACATTCGAGATTGACCGACAATATTCCGTGACTTCCACGGCGGAAACACAACCGTCCGACAGCGCGCCGACATTCGTGATTGACCGCGCAATTCTCGCGACAAGTCGCGACCAACTTCTATTGGAAAAGGAACAAAGCGTTGCTTTTTGCCTTGTCAACCAAAAAACGAGCGGCGGAGTCTTGACTTACACTGACGGCGACGGCAAGTCAAAGGACTTGCGCCTTGCGTCATCGTCTTGCAAGTTGGAGTATGACAAAAAAACCGATATGATTATCGCAAAAGTGACCTTGATTGCCGACAAAAATTACTATGCTAGCTCGACAAACGGCTTGCCACAAAGCGTCGAAAAAGCTGTTATTGACAAATATTCCGCCCAAATTTTGTCTTGCTTCGAGACTTGCAAAGCAAAAAATATTGACGGCTTCTATCTTGGTGAAAAGATATTTACCGTCAAAGGTGAGCGTTGGAAAGCAAATTTGACCGACAATTGGCTCAATCAAATTAACTTTTCCGTCCAAATAAATTTGAAACAAAAATGATAAAAAAGTTTGCATTTTTGTGGCATTTTTGTCATATTTGCAACAAGTTTTTAACATATTATATATTCTTTAATTTTGCCATAAATACACATTTAACTTGACATACTCGCGATGTTTTTGACTTTTTCGCGTTTTTATGACGCTCTTATATTGTTTTTTCTTCGATATGCAACGGTAAGTCTCCGCTCAACATTTGCTCGAAATATTGCTCCGCCATATCATAGAATACGCGCGATATTTTGTGCTTGTAGAACAAGTGGAAGCAATGTTCGCCACTTCCGCCCGCGCGATATGCGCAATAATGCTTGCCAAATTCGTCCAGTCGCGAGAACAACAATTTTTCGTGTCCGCCCACAAACATATCCCGACCGCCATATGCGACAAACATATTGTCTGGGAATTTTTCGTCTATCCAATCGGTCGGCTTGAGACACTCATAGTATGGATATTGCTCGATATCGCTCTTTTTGTAGCCCGTCATATCTTCCACTATCGCGTCAGAAAAAATGTGCGAAACCGCCTTGGATATATCATACGCGCCGCAAATGAGAATTCCGCCCTTTATCGCAAGGTGAAAGTCAGGAATTTCCAACTGCTTGCGAAAGTCATTGTTGCCGACAGTCGCGGCGAGAAGGCACGCCAATTGCGCCCCTGCGGAATCGCCCGAGACATAAACGTTGTCAAGGTCAAAATTATATTTTTCGGCATTTTCGGTTATCCATTTGAGCGCGAGAAAAAGATGTTGCACTCCTTGGTGATAACGATATTGCGGACAAAGTCCATAGTTTGGAGAGATAACATACAGCCCAAAGTCAGAAAAAATAAACCCCTGCCCCCTGCGCCAATGCTTGTCGCCAGTCACCCAAGCGCCACCGTGAATGTTGAAAAGCACTGGATGTTTTGGCTGAGTTTTGTCAATTTGTGGCTCGACTTTTTGCTCGTCATTTTGCTTTTCTTGTGGCTCGTTTTTTGGTTCTTTGCATTGCTCTTTGTTAAGTTGGGCATTTAATTCGTCACTTTGATTTGATTTTTTCTCAATGTCAAATTCGTCTTTTGTCTCACTTTCCAACGCGCTGTTTGAGCTTTCTTTTTGCTCGACATTTGGCTTTTCTTGTGGCTCGGCAGTGGCGTTTTCTTGCTCGCTGTTTGGTTGGACTTGCCACTCTTGCGGATAGTAAATATCCAACTTACAAATGTCGTCTTGCGCGTAAGAAATATCTTTTTCTACCGCGATTTGTCGCTTTGTAGAAACTTCGTTTGTAAAAATATCTTTGAGTTTGTCGTCAATATCAAAAATGTATTTTGCAAGATTTATCGCCATTTTTTCGCCCCTATCTTTTGATTTTGTTTTTCTTTCCGCGTTACCTTTTTTCGATTTTCTAGTCGCGTGTCAACGATTGTTTGTCAACCTTTTCCCCGCCAAGATAAGTGTCAATGATTTCCAACTTTTCGTCCAGCAGGTTGATGTCCGCCAACATTCCTACCACCAAGTCGCCCCTGTCGGCAAGTCGCAACAATCGCGACGGAACAAGGCTCGCCATCGCGAGACATTCTTCTGTCGGATAGCCAATCGCGCGCAAGTCTTTCGCCATTTTTGATATCGGAGTTATCGACCCTGCGTATGTGTTTTCCGACGGCAAAACCGCCACGCCGTCTTGCACTGCAATTTCTTGTTTCGAGTCGCCGTCGCCAAGATAATAATTGCCTTGTGGCATTCCTGCCACGCTCAACGAGTCGGATACAAGGCAAATGTTTTGCCAGCCTTTCAACTTGTATATCATTCCAAAAAGCGCGTTTGGCACGTGCCTGTTGTCCGCGATAACTTCGCAAACCAAGCGATTGTCAATCAAGCCAATCTCCGTCAAGCCAAGGTGCTTTTTTGGATTTTGACGGCGAGAAGGTCGAGACGTGCAATTGTACATATGCGTGACCGACGTCGCGCCAGCGTCTACGCAAGCGTTGATTTCGTCGTCAATCGAATTGTCGTGACCAAGCGAAACTTGAATGCCACGCTCGCTCGCTTTCTTGCAAAATTCCGCGCTGCCGACAAGGTTTGGCGCAAGTGTAATTCTTGACACAGCGTCAATGTTTTCCCACACGAAACTTTGATTTTCTTCGACGGGGTTGAGCAAAAGATTTTTTGGGTGAGCGCCCGCGGCAGCCGCCGAAAGATATGGACCTTCCAAATGCGCGCCAAGCGGACGAGAATATTTGCCGTTGTATCGTCTGAGATTGTCAACGGCGCGATTGATATCCGACGGGCTTGCCGTCATCGTCGTCGGCGCAAACGATGTTACGCCCGTGGACAAATGATATTTGCTGATAATGTCGATTGTTTGTGGCGTGGCTTGCATGCAATCTTTGCCCCAACCGCCATGCGTGTGAACGTCGATATAACCTGCGCAACAAATTTTGCCTGCGCAATCAACAATTTTGCCAAGTTTTTGTTCGCCAACGGCGACAATTTTGCCGTTTTCAGTCGTAATGTTGACATTATCCTTGAGCTTTCCGCCGATAAGCGCGCGCGTATTTGTAAAAGTTTGTTGCATAAACACTCCTTTTGTATATCCGTCGGCAACTGCCGAAGAAACAAAACCTATTTTTCGATAATTATATTATATTCTATTGCGGTCGCGCTGTCAAGGTTGTAATGGAAAATAGCAACTTTGCCAAACCGCATTTTTTGCAAAATATTTTGATTGCCTTATATTATAATATACATTTTATCAAATATACTTTCTCGCGCATTGCCAATTCGCAAAAATGACAGCGCCCGATAAAATTTTTGCAATCTTCTCGCGACAATTATTTTTCGCCACAAAGAAAACAGCTCGTGATAAAAAACGCGTTTTTTCTTGCATAAAATTTGAGTTGTTGAGAAATAACAAGCAAATACTTTACAAAAATTTGAAAATAAGATATTATATATACAGTGCTACAAGATTTTTTTGTAATGGAATGCGTATACTTCAAAAGAAGCGACAAAAAATTCCTACAGTTTGCTACAAATTATTTATCGTTTGCGACCAACAATATCTTTGAGTTGGACAAATGAACAATATAAAATTAAATTTTATACGAAAGAGTACGCGTATTGAGGAGAAATTGTGAAATTTTTAGACATTGTAAAACAATTCAACATCGAAGACATAGTTATGTCGATTGAGCCTTATGGCAACGGACATATCAACGACACCTATTTTGTAAAGTGCGAAGGCAAAAACAATTATATTTTGCAAAGATTGAACACCACAATTTTTACAAACTATGTTGGACTGATGAACAACATTGGGCTTGTTTGCGACTATATGCAAAAAATAATCGCGCAGGTTGGCGGCGACGCTGACAGAGAAGCGCTCAAGCTAATTCCTACCAGAAGCGGAAGCAACTTTTTGCTTGACAACAACAGTTGTTGGCGTATGTATCTCAACATTGAGAACACTATCGCTTATCAAATTGTCGACAATGCGGAGATGTTCGCCAACTCTGGCGAAGCTTTTGGCAAATTTATCGCCGTTCTTGACGGCTTTGACGCGCATCAATTGTGCGAAGTAATTCCAAACTTTCACAACACCGTTGACCGCTTCAACAAATTGGAAAAGGCGATAGAAAACAATCTTTCCGACCGCAAAGAAATGTGCTTGGAAGAGATTCGTTTCGCTTTTGACCGCAAAGATTATTGCCAAATGATAGTCAACGCTATCGACAAACAAGAAATTCCTTTGCGCGTCACACACAACGACACAAAACTCAACAATGTTTTGATGGACGCGGTGAGCGGCAAGGCGGTTTGTGTAATCGACTTGGACACAATTATGCCAGGCAGTTTGCTCTATGACTTTGGCGACTCTGTTCGCTTTGGTTGCAACACCGCTCTCGAAGACGAATCGGACTTGTCAAAAGTTGACTTTGATATCAACCTTTATGACGCTTATTGCAAGGGCTTTTTGTCAGGAATTGGCAAAAAAATTACGCTCAAAGAGTTGGATATGTTGCACATTGGTTCGATTATGATGACTTACGAATGTGGAATGAGATTCTTGACCGACTTCCTTGACGGCGACAAATATTTCAAGACGCACTATGACATTCACAACCTTGTGCGCGCAAGAAATCAATTCCGCCTTGTAAGCAGAATGGAAGCGTGCTCGCAACAAATGATTGAGATTGCTGGCAAGCACTATTCGGAAATGTTGAACAAATAATTTTTTTTGAATGATAAAATTCAATTTTATTGGCAACAATAAATATATGGAGGCTAGAAAATGAGTGTTTTAGTTACTGGTGGAGCTGGTTATATCGGCAGCCACACTGTCATTGACTTGATCGAAAACAACTTTGACGTGGTCGTCGTCGACAACCTTTGCAACAGCAAAAAAGTCGCGCTCGAAAGAGTTGAAAGCATCGTCGGCAAAAAGATAAAGTTTTATCAAGTTGACGTGTGCGACATCGCAAAAATGAGAGAGGTTTTCAAGGCGGAAAAAATTGACTCTGTCATTCATTTTGCAGGGCTCAAAGCTGTGGGCGAATCTTGTCGCAAACCGCTGGAATATTATCAAAACAACCTTATTTCCACACTCAATCTCGTGCAAGTTATGAGAGAATTTGGTTGCAAAAACCTTGTTTTTTCTTCTTCCGCGACCGTTTATGGTCAACCAAAAAGCGTGCCTATAAGAGAAGATTTTCCACTTTCCACAACCAACCCTTATGGCGCGACAAAACTTATGATAGAAAATATGTTGCGTGATATTTTCAAGGCGGACAATTCTATGAATATCGCGCTTTTGAGATATTTCAACCCGATTGGCGCTCACAAAAGTGGCAAGATTGGCGAAGACCCGAACGGAATTCCGAACAATCTTATGCCTTATATTTCGCAAGTCGCGATTGGCAAACTTGCGCGTTTGAGCGTTTATGGCGACGACTATCCGACCAAAGACGGCACAGGAGTGAGAGACTATGTTCACGTGCTTGACTTGGCGCACGGACACATTCTCGCCCTCAAAAAATTGCAAACAAATTGCGGTCTTGTGACCTACAACCTTGGCACTGGCATTGGCTACAGCGTCATTGATATGGTGCGCGCTTTCGAGAAAGCAAGTGGCAAAAAAGTGCCATATACTATCGCGCCACGCAGAGACGGCGACATCGCAGAATGCTATGCCGACGCTTCACTCGCAAAAAAGGAACTCGGTTTCGAGTGCAAATATAACCTTTCGGATATGTGTCAAGACAGCTGGAAGTGGCAGTCAACCAATCCAAACGGATATGCCGATTAATGAAAAAAAGAATTACCAAAGAGTCTTTTCAGCTCAAATCTGCAAGGGAATGGGCTTCAATTCTCGGTGATATGTTAACAATCAGCGTATGCTTTTTGATGTCGGTAATTCTATCTCAAATATATATTATAAATCAACCAATCGTCAAAGAAAGTCTTATCAAAAATACATTGATAGCGCTTCCTTTGGCGGTTTTTATTTATTTTATCGTTTTCTGGCTTTGTCGTGTGCCAAAAGTAATGTGGCGATATGCGCGCGGTCGCGACTATATGCGAATCATTACCGCAAGCGTACTTGCTGTCACAATTTTTGCATTTGTTGACCAAATGGCAAACCTTGTCGCAAAAGAAGGCATAATTATCCCCGAGATTGGCGAAAGTTACAAAGCATATCCAACATATATCGCGATTGGCTTTTCGACGACAGCTACGCTTTTGCTCTCTCGTTTGGTCTATGCGTTTGCTTGCTCAAGAATAAAAGACAAGCGCATTCCGAAACTCAGAAAGCGCACATTGATTGTCGGGGCGGGCTATACAGCGCACACAATTTTGGAAGAACTCAGCCGACAAGTCAGCATTTATGACCCAGTTTGCATGGTCGATGACGACCCAAAAAAACTTGGTAGAATTATCAACGAAGTCGAAGTTGTCGGCGCGACAAAAGACATTGCAATGGTGGTCGCAAAGTATTCAATAAGCAACATTATTTTTGCAATTCCTTCTCTCGACGAAGAAAATAGAAAAAGAATTTTGCGCATTTGCAACGCGACAAATTGTCAAATAAAAGTTATGCCCTATATGAGCGAGCTGATTGACAACACAAATATGACCAAACAAATTCGCAATATCAAGATTGATGATTTGCTCGGCCGAGCGCAAATAACTTTTGGTGACATTGGAGTATCGTCTTATTTGTTTGACAAAGTCGTGATGATTACTGGTGGCGGTGGGTCGATTGGCTCAGAATTATGCCGTCAAGTAATCAAATACAAGCCCCGTCGAATGATTATTGTCGACATTTATGAGAATTGCGCCTACGCTATTCAACAAGAAATTTGGCGAATTTACGGCAAGGACTATCCGCTTTTTGTCGAGATTGCGTCAGTGACCGACTATGACAAAATGAATGATTTGTTTTTGCAATACAAACCGCAAATTATTTTCCACGCAGCCGCGCACAAGCACGTGCCTTTGATGGAAAGCAACCCCGAAGAAGCGGTCAAAAACAATATCTTTGGCACTTTTAATATGGCGACACTTGCCAACTTGCACAGAGTCAAAAAATTTATTATGATCTCAACCGACAAAGCCGTCAACCCAACCAACATAATGGGCGCTACAAAGCGTTGTTGCGAAGAAATAATTCAAGTTATCTCGCAAACAACCACTTCAACGGAGTTTTCCGCCGTTCGTTTTGGCAATGTTCTCGGCTCGAATGGCTCAGTAATTCCACTTTTCAAACAGCAAATTGAGGCGGGCGGACCAGTCACTGTAACGCACAAAGATGTTATAAGATATTTTATGACAATCGCCGAAGCGGTGAGCCTTGTTATGCAGGCGGGCGCTTTTGCGCGTGGCGGAGAGATTTTTGTCCTTGATATGGGCGAGCCAGTAAAGATTACTTCCGTCGCAGAAAACCTTATTTCCCTTATGGGCTATGAGCCTTACAAAGATATTGATATCCAATTTGTTGGCTTGCGTCCCGGCGAAAAACTCTATGAAGAAATGCTTATGAACGAAGAAGGTCTCAGCAAAACTGCAAACAACAAAATTTTTATTGGTCATCAAATAGAACTTGACAAAGACAAATTTGTCAAGGAATTGGAAAAAATGCGCGTTATTTGCGAGACTAACAACAAAGATGATATAATAGCGCAACTTCAGGCGCTTGTCCCAACATTCCACCACGACGCCGCCTTTCGACAAGAACAAAAGCTTGCGGAAGCAATGTGCCGAGAAAAAACACTTTGAAAATAATGCCAGACATTTTTGCAAAAATACTAAAGTTTTGTAATCAAAAAGACGATTGCCTTGTGACAATCGTCTCTTTTTTTACTTTTTTTACTTTTTTTATTTGTTTGTTGCTTTGTTTTCTGTCTTTATTTTGCTTTTCTTTGTCTTACAACTTCATAACAAACAATTCCACACGCGACAGATGCGTTGAGAGAATTGACTTTGCCAAATTGCGGAATGCTCAAAGCGTCGTCGCAAAGTTTGCGAGTAAGAGACTTTACGCCTTCGCCTTCTCCACCGATGACAATCGCGATATCGCCACCGTCCAGATGAGCGGAATACAATTCTTTGCCGTCCATATCCGCGCAAAAAACGTTGTAAAACTTGTCTTTGAGCGTGCGAATTACGTCATTAATGTTTGTTACAAG
>JAVXBP010000013.1:0-22805 GCA_036659935.1 Clostridia bacterium | reverse complement strand
AACCGATGTTTTTTGGTTTATTGTTTTGTATTTTATTAGGTTTTTTATTTTTGCATTTTTTTGGTTTTTAATTTATCTTTTTGTTTTTTATTATTTAATTGTTTTTGCAATTTTTACAACTTGTTCGGCTGTTGAGTTCTTATTGTTATGTCTTGCTTTTCCCAATACAACTTCTCAATTTTGTCGATATGTATTGAGTTTTTGCCTACAATTGTATTATAGATTAATTTTTCCAATTTGTAAAGCGTTCGCATTTTAGAATTTTTCCATTACAAGCAAAATTTTTGTCAACTCACTGCTTTTAGAATTTTATCGCAAGCTCTTTGAGTTGTTTTTCTTCGACTTGCGACGGAGCGCCCGTCATCAAGCAAGATGCATTTTGCACTTTTGGGAATGCGATTACGTCCTTGATATTGTCCGTGTTGGTAATCAACATTACAAGTCTGTCCAAGCCAAACGCGAGTCCGCCGTGTGGTGGAGCGCCATATTTAAAAGCTTCCACAAAAAAGCCAAAACGGTCGACAATGTCTTGTTCGCCAAAGCCAAGCAAGCCAAAAATTTTCTCTTGCATTTTGCAATCGTGAATTCTTATGCTGCCGCCGCCTGCTTCTTGACCATTGATAACAAAGTCATAAGCGTTGGCTCTGACTGCGAGCGGGTCGGTGTCGAGCAAAGGAATATCTTCGATTTTTGCGCTCGTAAACGGGTGGTGAACGGCGACATAGCGTTGTTCTTCCGCGCTATATTCCAACAATGGAAAGTCAACTATCCACAAATAATCATATTTTTTCTTGTCGAAAAGCTCGAATTTGTTTGCAAGTTCACATCTGAGACCGCCCAAGCTGTTGCAAGCGATTGCGTTGGAGTCTGCCACAAAGAACAACAAGTCCCCTTCTTCCGCCTGCATTTTTTGCGCGATAGCGCCCTTGATATCTTCATTCAAAAACTTGTAGAAAGACGAAGTAATTCCGTCGGCTTTGTATGATGCCCACGCCATTCCTTTTGCGCCATAACTCTTGATAAAGTCGCCATACGCGTCAATTTCTTTGCGAGTAAGACGCGCGCCGAGCCCTTTTGCGTTGATTGCGCGCACGCTTCCGCCGTTTGCAATCGCGCCGTCAAAAACGCTGAAGCCACTCTCTTTGACAATGTCAGAAAGGTCGACCAATTCCAAGCCAAAACGGGTGTCAGGCTTGTCGCTTCCCCACCTATTCATAGCTTCTTTGTAAGTTATGCGGCGAATATTTTTGTCCAATTCCATATCGAGACACTCTTTGAAAACTTTGCGAATAAGTCCTTCCGCAACCGTCATAACTTCTTCTGGCGTCTCAACAAATGACATTTCCATATCAATTTGCGAAAATTCTGGCTGTCTGTTTGCGCGCAAATCTTCGTCGCGGAAACATCTTGCTATCTGATAATATCTATCCATTCCTGCAATCATCAACAACTGCTTATAGAGTTGTGGCGATTGTGGCAAGGCGTAGAATTCCCCTTGGTGCACTCTCGACGGAACGAGATAATCTCTCGCGCCTTCTGGCGTTGACTTGCCAAGAAAAGGAGTTTCTATCTCGAGAAAGCCATTGTCGCCAAAATAATTGCGCACTACGCGAGTAATTTTGTCGCGAGTGATAAGCAAATTTTGCATACAATTGCGTCTCAAGTCAAGATAACGATATTTCAATCTGAGATTCTCATTTGTCTTGCTATCTTCCGTGATTACAAAAGGCGTAACGTCAGCTTCTGACAAAATTTTGATATCGTCAGCAAGAATTTCTATCTCGCCCGTTGGCATATTCGCGTTGATATTTCCACCGCGAGAACGAACTTTTCCGCTCACGCAAATGACATATTCATTGCGAACTGTTGTCGCCTTGTCAAAAACACTCTTGTCAACGCTGTCGTCGAAAGCGAGTTGAACAATGCCTGTTCTGTCTCGCATATCCATAAACATAAGGTTGCCAAGATTCCTATATTTTGCAACAAACCCCATAACGGTAACTTCGTTGCCAATATCGCTTGCGCGAAACTCCCCGCACATTTTGGTGCGTTTTGCGCCGTTAAGAAAATCTACCATAAATACCTCCTTTTCTCTTTCCACATTTTTATCGTCAAATTTTATAAATTTATTGTTTTTTATTATACTTTTTTATCTTTTGCTATGCTTTTTTTCTCCATTTTACATATTAAAAGATATTTCTTTACACTTAAAATTTAGTTTAAAATGTTTTTTTATTTTTTTATATTATTTCCAATTGTAAAGCTCAGTTCTTTGTCGCAAAATATTCCAAAGTTTTGTCAAAGTCAACAAGCTCGCTTTCGCCCGTTTGCATATTTTTGATATTGCACTTTTTCGCGCTCATTTCTTCTTCGCCCAACAATATCAAATATTGCGCGTTGAGTTTGTTTGCAAATTTCAATTGCGCCTTAAAACTTCTGTCCAACAAGTCGCTTTCAACTTTTTTGCCAACTTTTCTGAGGCTCATCGCAAGTGGCAAAGTCATTTTTTTCGCTTCGTCGCACAATGGCGCGATATAGACGTCAACTTTGTCAGCTTCGCCTTGTGTCAAATTCAAACTCTCCAAGGTGAGCAAAAGCCTTTCCAGTCCCATGCCAAAACCGACCGCAGGACAAGGTTTGCCTCCCACTTCTTCGACAAGATTGTTGTATCTTCCACCGCCACAAACTGTGCCTTGCGCGCCGATATTGTCCGAGACAAACTCAAAGACAGTGCGCGTATAGTAATCGAGCCCTCTGACAACGCGTGGATTGACAACAAATTCCACTCCGAGCTTGTCCAATTGCTCACAAATAATATTGTGGTGAGATTGACAATCGTCACAAAGATAATCGAGCGTGCTTGGCGCATTTTCGGCTATTTTTTTGCAAGTGTCCTCTTTGCAATCGAGAATTCTCAAAGGGTTCTTGTCAAATCTTTCGCGACAGGTCGGGCACATTTTGTCCAATCTTGTTGCAAAATAATCTTTGAGCGCTTGATTATATTTTTTTCTGCACTCTCCGCAACCAATGCTGTTGATGTTGAGCACAAGCTTGCCGATGCCAAGTCGGTCGAAAATTGTCTTTGCGACCAACATAACTTCGACGTCTGCGTAAGGCGATTCCGCGCCAAAATATTCAATGCCGAATTGATGGTGCTCGCGCAATCTGCCCGCTTGCGGTCTTTCATAGCGAAAAACTGGGGTGATATAATACATTTTTGTTGGCTGAGCGTTGGCGTAAAGCGAGTTTTCTACAAACGCGCGCGCGACGCCAGCCGTGCCTTCTGGTTTCAACGTGATACTTCTGTTTCCTTTGTCCTCAAAGGTATACATTTCTTTGTTGACGATATCAGTTGTCTCGCCAACTCCGCGCAGGAACAATTCCGTATGCTCAAAAGTCGGAGTTCTTATCTCGCTTATACAAAACTCTTGCGCGACAGAACGCACAACGTTTTCGATATAATGCCATTTGTAAGACTCAGCAGGCAAAACGTCTTTTGTTCCTTTTGGAATGTTTATCATATATTTCTCCTATAGAATAAAGTTTCTGAGATTTTTGCCACGCAAGTCGTTGTTCAAGTGGTCGACAACATATTGTTTGTCAACGACAACGTCTTGTTCAAAGTCCTCTTCGCCAGCCGCAAAGCTGACTTCGTCCAACAACAATTCCATAATTGTGTGCAATCTTCTTGCGCCAATGTCCTCGCTGTTTTCGTTTTCTTGCGCCGCGATTGAGGCGATTTCGTTGATAGCGTCTTCGGTAAATTTGAGTTTCACATTGTCAACGGCAAGCATCTCGGTATATTGCATCAAGATTGCGTTGTCTGGCTGTGTGAGAATTTGGCGGAAGTCCTGTTCGGTCAAGCTGTCGAGCTTGACAATAATCGGGAATCTGCCCTGCAACTCTGGGATAAGGTCGCTTACGCTTGCGATTTGGAAAGCGCCCGACGCGATAAACAATATATAATCAGTCTTGATATTGCCATATTTCGTGTTGACGGTGCAACCTTCGACGATTGGCAAAATGTCTCTTTGCACGCCTTCGCGAGAGACGTCAGGGCCGTTTGTTTGACCTGAGCTTGTGATTTTGTCAATCTCGTCAATAAAAATTATGCCTTCGTTTTCCGCTCTGCGAATAGCTTCCGCATTGACGCTGTCAGGGTCGATAAGATTGTTTTCTTCGAACTCCATCAACTCTTTGTAAGCCGCGCCAACGGCGATTGTGCGAGATTTCACCTTGTTTTTGTTGCCGAACATATCGCCGACAAGGTCGTTGAGATTGATTTCCATTCCGTTGCCCGGGGCAAGCGTTTGCTGTTTTGGCACGTCAGGCAAGTCGATATCAATCACAAAGTCATTCAACTTTCCTTCTCTCAACTCTTGCAAACAAAAACTTTTTATTTGCGCCGGCGTCATATCTTCTGGGAAAGATTCCTTGCGTTTTTTGACAATGCAAGGCAAAATTCTGTCTTCCACTCTTTCTTTTGCGCGCGACTCAACGTCACTCGCTTTTTCTTCTTTGACAAGTCTAACCGCGCATTCGACAAGGTCGCGAACCATTGATTCAACGTCTCTGCCGACATAGCCGACTTCTGTAAACTTTGTAGCTTCCACCTTGATAAAAGGCGCTTTGACAAGTCTCGCGAGTCGTCTTGCGATTTCCGTCTTGCCGACGCCCGTTGGACCTTGCATAATGATATTTTTTGGAGTGATTTCTTCTCTCAATTTGTCACTCAATTTGTTGCGCCTATATCTATTTCTCAGCGCGACCGCGACCGCTCTTTTGGCGCGTTTTTGACCGATAATATATCTGTCAAGCTCTTTTACTACTTCTGATGGCGTATATTCACTCATAAATTATACCTCCTCAACGATAATATGGTCATTTGTAAAGACGCACAATTCGCTGGCAATTGTCAACGACTTGAACGCGATTTCTTTCGCTGTCAAATTTGTTGTCTCTTTGACAAGGGCGCGAGCCGCTGCCAACGCGTAATTTCCGCCAGAACCAATCGCGCAAACGTCGCCGTCCGGGTCAATAACTTCGCCCGAACCTGAGACAAGCAACATACATTCTTTGTCCGCGACAATCATCATCGCTTCGAGTTTGCGGAACTTGTCACTTCTCCACAATTCCGCCAATTCAACCGCGCTTCTCATAAGATTTCCGCTGTATTTCTGCAACATTTTTTCGAACTTTTCGCTGAGCGCCATGGCGTCAGCCACCGAGCCAGCAAAGCCCATAATAACATTGCCGTTGTATATTCTTTTAACCTTTTTTGCGCTGCCTTTGAGAATGACGCTTTCGCCCATCGTAACTTGTCCGTCGCCAGCGATCGCCGTTACGCCATTTTTTCTCACGGCGCAGATTGTAGTGCCTTCCATTTTCATACTGCTCATATTTGCCTCCTGTGCAAGTCTTGTTGAGATGACAATCTTATTGTACATTCAACTATATTGTTATTATACCTTGTTGTAGTAAATTGTATATTAAATTTTGCTTTTGATGTTTTTCTATATCGTTTTTTCTTATAATATATATTATATCAAATAATGTTTGATTTGTCTTGCATTCTGAGATAGTCTTTCATATCATCGACGCCGCGTTGGGCATATTGCATTTTTCTTTCTTTTTTGTCGCGCGCGGGCTTTTCGAGTGGCGCGAGCAGTCCAAAGTTGGAATTCATCGGTTGATAATCAGCCGTCGCCGCCGTCAAATGCCTTTGCAATTGTCCACAAATTGTGGTCGAGGGGAATATCCATTCTTGCTTTTTGTTGAGAAAGTTGTCGATATTTATCGCCGTCATAAGACCGCTTGCGACGCTTTCCATATAGCCTTCCACGCCCGTCATTTGACCTGCAAAAAATATATTGTTCGCCTTGCGACAAGAATTGTTGATATTGAGGCATTGTGGCGCGTTGATAAAAGTGTTGCGGTGCATAACGCCATAACGCAAAATTTCCATATTTTTGAGCGCAGGAATAAGTGAAAACACTCTTTTTTGTTCGCCAAAAAGCAAATTTGTTTGGAAACCAACAATGTTGTAAGTCTCCCCTTCTGTGTTTTCCTTTCTCAATTGAACGACCGCATAAGGTTTTGCGCCGTCAGGGTTGCGAATTCCGACAGGTCTCAATGGACCAAAACGCATTGTATCTTCTCCGCGTTCCGCCATAATTTCTATTGGCATACAACCGTCGAAAACATTGACCTCGAAGTCTTGCAGCTGGGCGCGTTGAGCGTGAACAAGCTCATTCCAAAAGACAAGATATTCTTCTTTTGTCATTGGACAATTGAGATAATCTTTCTCGCCTTTGTCATATCTTGCGCCAAAAAACGCGCTCGCGCAATCAATGCTTTCCGCGCTTATTATCGGCGCGACCGCATCGAAAAAATGCAAATATTCTTGTCCGCACAACGCTTGAATCTGTCTTGCGAGAGTGTCGGAAGTGAGTGGACCGCTCGCGACAACCGTCGGCTCGTCAAGATTAATCTCGTCCACTTCTTTGCGAATTATTGTGAGATTTTCCCACTTGGAAAGTTCGCTTTCGACCAACGCGGAAAACTTCGTTCTCTCAACGGCAAGCGCTCCGCCAGCAGGCACTTTTGCTTGTCTTGCGCAACGCAAAAGCAAACTGTCCAACAAGTCGAGTTCCGCCTTGAGCATGCCCGAGCCTGTGTCGAGATTTTCTGACTTAAGGCTGTTGCTACAAACGAGTTCCGCAAGCCCGTCCGTGTGATGACAAGGCGTGGTTTTGACGCCGCGCATCTCATACAAGTCAACTGCATAGCCCCTTTTGAGCAATTGATAAGCGCATTCTGAGCCAGCAAGCCCACCGCCTATTATTTTTATTTTATTCATTGGTAACATTTTTTTCGTTTGTGTCCGCCACTGTTTGTTCAACAACTTCTTGATGTTTGCACTCTTTGTTTGTGCAAATATATTTGACAACGCCGTCCTTGTTTTTGACAACTTTCATCGTTGACTTGCACTCTGGGCAAAAATATGGCGCAGGCACGTCCCACGAAATAAATTTGCAATCAGGATAACCAGAACAAGCGTAATAAACTGCGCCTTTCTTGGATATCTTTTTGAAAACGTCCTTTCCGCATTGCGGACATTTTGCCGCAGCTTCGCCAAACGGTTTTGTATTGCGACATTTTGGAAAGTTTGGACAAGCCAAAAATTTGCCAAAACGGCTGTCTTTGATAATCATTCTTGCGCCACACTTTTCGCAAATGACGTCGCTTTCTTCTTCTTTTGGTTTTACTTTGACGCCGTCATATTTTACCGCTTCTACCTTTTTGTGGAATTCTGGGTAAAAATCGCCAATAACGTCATACCACTCGACCTTCCCTTCTTCGATTGAGTCAAGTTTTGTCTCCATATCGGCTGTAAATTTTGCTTCCATAATGTCAGGAAAATTCTTGACAAGTTGTTCGCAAACTATCTCTCCAAGCTCGGTTGGGAAAATATATTTGCCTTCTTTGTCGATATAAGCGCGCTTGCTCAAGGTGGAAATTGTCTTTTCGAATGTGCTTGGACGACCAATTCCGCTGTCTTCCATCGCTTTGATAAACGAGCCGTCAGTGAATCTCAAAGGCGGTTTTGTAAATTTTTGCTCGCCCGACACGTCCTTGCAAATGACGGCTTCTTTCTCGTCAAAGTTTGGCAAAGTCTTGTCGTTGTCGCTTTCTTCTTGCGTATTATACACGGCTGTGTAGCCCTTGAAAACTACGGTTTTGCCTTTGAGCGCATAGCCATATCTCTTGTTTTCGGCTGTCTTTGACGCGATGTGCACTGTCAGCGTGTCATAAACCGCAGGCGACATTTGGCTGGCTACAAAGCGGTCATAGATCAACTTGTAGAGTTTGTATTCGTTTCTTCCAATTTTGCTTTTGAGCTCGTCTGGGCGTCTGTCGAGAGAAATTGGTCTGATTGCTTCGTGCGCGTCTTGAGCGCCCTTGCCCGAGCCATAGATATTTGGCTTTGTCGGAGCAAATTCCTTGCCATATTCGCAATTGATATAATTCAAGGCTTCTTTTTGCGCTTCTTCTGAGACTCTCACGCTGTCAGAACGGATATAAGTAACCAACGCGACTTGCCCTTCGTCAGCGATATCGACGCCTTCATAGAGCTTTTGAGCGATTGACGTAACCATAACCGCGCTGAAACCCAACTTGGAAATCGCATCTTGTTGCATTGTTGATGTGGTGAACGGCGCTGACGGCTTGGATATTGATTGCGCGCGTTTGATATTGTCAACCGCCCACACGCCACTTTTGCTGCCTGCGATAATTTCATCGGCTTGCGCCTTGTTTGTAACCTTGACTTTCTTGTCGTTTATGTCCACAAAATCGCATTTGTAAGTCGTTGTCAACTTCTCTTTTGCAATTTTTGCGGATATGTTCCAATATTCTTCTGGCTTGAAAGCGCGAATCTCTTTTTCTTTGTCAACGACCATTTTGAGCGCGACTGATTGAACTCTGCCTGCCGACAAGCCCGACTTTATTTTCTTTGAAATAATCGGCGACAACTCATAGCCCACAAGTCTGTCCAACACTCTGCGCGCTTGTTGCGCGTTTACCAACTCGATATTGATATTGCGTGGCGAATTGAGCGCTTTCAAGACAGCTTTCTGCGAAATCTCGTTGAAAACAATTCTTGAGTTGCTGTTTTCGTCAATGTTCAACACTTGAGCCAAGTGCCAAGAAATAGCTTCCCCTTCTCGGTCTGGATCGGCTGCGAGATAGACTTTGTCAGCCTTTTCTATCTCTTTTTTGATCATAGCTATCGTTTCTACCTTGTCAGGAGAAATTACATATTCAGGTTTGAAATGGTTTTTGATATCAATGCCAGTCTTTTTTTGCGGCAAATCTCTCACGTGTCCTTTCGATGCGACAACGTGATAATTTTTCCCAAGATATTTGGAAATCGTCTTTGCCTTGTGCGGTGATTCTACAATAATTAAATCCATTTTTACTCCTTGTTGTGAGACGGCAATTTTGTTGAAGTTGCCTGATATGTTATATTAATTGCAATTTTGTTGCGGTTGTTGTTTGTTATATCAATCGCAATTTTGTTGCAGTTGTTAGCTTTTTATACTAATTGACAATTTTGATAATAATTGCCCGACAGCTTTTTGACCAAGCCAAAAATCTCCATTTCGCTGAGCAACGCCGACAAGTCGCCGACATTCATATCGACCTTTTGCAAGATATCCGCAAAGTGCATTTCTCCGTCGTCCAACATTGTGATAATCTTGCCTTGCTCAAGCGTGAGTTGTATGTTGTTGGCTTGTGGCTTGTCAGCCATTATGCCAAACTTCGCCAAGATATCGTCAGGGGAAGTCACCATTGTGCCTTGCAACTCTTGCAACATTTTGTTTGCGCCAGCGCTTGCGGAAGAAAAAATACTCCCAGGCACGACGAACAATTCTTTGCCTTGATCCAACGCGCAATTCGCCGTGATAAGCGAACCGCTGTTGAGCCCAGCCTCGGGGATAACAACTCCGTCCGACAAGCCACTGATGATTCGGTTTCTTTCCGGAAAGCGATATGCGAGCGGACTTGTCCCAATCGGATACTCTGTCACAATAAGCCCGTATGTCGCCATTTGTTGAGCGAGTTCTCTATTTTCTGGCGGATAAATTTTGTCAATTCCGTTTGCCATAACGCCAATTGTTTTGCCGCCGCTGTCAAGCATTTCTTTGTGGGCGCAAGTGTCAATGCCCCTTGCCAAACCGCTTATTACACAAATGCCATTGCTCGCAAATCTCTTTGCAAAACTCGTGACAACGTCTCTGCCATAACGCGTTGGCTTTCTTGTGCCAACAATCGCGAGAGAGTTGTCCGCATTGAGCAGGCTTATGTCGCCCCTGCAAAACAACGCGACTGGTGGGTCATATATTTGAGCCAACTTTGTAGGATAGTTTTTCTCGCCAAGACAAACCGCGCAAGCGCCAATTTTTTCCAACTGTTTGATTGTCTCGTCCGCCTCGTCAAAGTTGTCAAAGAGCTGACAAGGTTCTTCCACGCTGTCCAAGAGAGAGGCGCGCTTTTTCGACGACGCTTCTTGCGCCAACATAATCAGAGCTTTCTCATTGTCGTTGTATGTTGTCAATGCCTTTCCCCCTTTCGTCGCGCGCTTTTGGCTGTCTTTGCGTGTTTTTCTCGATTATTCCCAATATTTTCTATCCATAGAACGATATTGAATCGCCTCTGATATGTGCGATGAGCTTATGTTTTCGCTCCCTTCCAAGTCGGCAATCGTGCGAGCAACCTTGAGAATTCTTGTGCTTGCGCGAGCCGTAAGGTGCAACCTTTGGAATGCGCTTTCGAGCAACCTTTCGCATCTGTCGTCCAGCGCGCAAAATTTTCTCACTTGCGCGTTTGTCATTCTTGCGTTTACAAAAATGCCCGAACCTTGATATCGATTGCGTTGCGCTTCGCGCGCTTTTTCGACGCGGACTTTGATAAATTCGCTTTTTTCTTCGTCGCTTTTGCCACGCAATTCGTCATAAGATATGCCGTCGACTTCCACTTGCAAGTCAATTCTGTCCAACAACGGACCTGACAATTTGGATATATATTTGTGAATCTCTCCTGCAGAGCATTTGCATTGTTGCGTTTTTGAACCGAGATTGCCACAAGGACAAGGGTTCATACTCGCCACCAACATAAATTTTGCAGGATATTCTAGGCTTTGTTTTGCGCGAGAAACAGTCACGACGCCGTCTTCCAACGGTTGGCGCAAAGTCTCGAGCGTGTGTCTTTGATACTCTGGCATTTCGTCCAGAAAAAGCACGCCATTGTGCGCAAGGCTGACTTCCCCCGGCTTTGATTTTGCTCCGCCGCCCGTCAATGCAGGCACGGTCACCGTGTGGTGTGGGGTGCGGAAAGGTCGCTGACTGACAATGCCAATTGACGAGTCAAGCACGCCTGCGATAGAATGAATTTTTGTCACTTCGATTGATTCTTCGAAAGTCATATCTGGCATAATCGTCGGCACGCATTTCGCCATCATTGTTTTGCCTGCGCCCGGTGGCCCAATCAACATAATGTTGTGTCCGCCTGCGACTGCAATTTCCAACGCGCGTTTTGCGACAAACTGACCTTTTACTTCGCTAAAGTCAACGTTATATCTGTTTGTAGTGTTGTCAGCTTTGAACGTTCTTGCCTCGAGCGGTGAGAAAGTTTTGACACCGTTTAGCAAGTCAACCACGTCAGAAAGCTTGTCCAATGCGTAGATTTCCGTGCCCGTGATATAGCTCGCTTCCGCGCCGTTTGACGACGGAATTATGAACTTTTTGTAACCTTTTTGCATTGCGGAAATGATAAGGGGCATAACGCCATTGACATTGCGCAAAGCGCCGTCCAACGAAAGTTCGCCCACAAAAACATAATCTTTGTAATTCTGGCAAGTAATTTGTTCCGACGCGGCAAGAATCGCAATCGCGATCGCAAGGTCAAAGTGCGAGCCTTCTTTTTTGCTGTCAGCAGGCGCGAGATTGATCGTAATTTTTTTGAGCGGATAATTGAAAAGGCAGTTTTTGATTGCCGACCTTACGCGCTCTTTTGATTCTTTGACGGCGGTGTCGCCAAGCCCGACAGTCTCATATGCAGGCAACCCTGCATTCAAGTCAACCTCGATATCAACCTCGAAGCCGTCGACTCCGCTCAAAGCGTAACTTTTTACTTTTCCAAGCATTATTTACTCTTTTTTGCCCAAGCGAATGAGCATATATATTTTAGTTCGTCTTTCATTTTTCTCTCGAGTGGAGGGATATCGTCAGTCTTGTTGTAAGCGACAATGTCCACCGCGACATAGAGAGTGTAGAATGTGAGCGCGACAGCAAGCACGCTGAACACAATCATAAACGCGTCATTCGACATAAACGCGATATAGTTGCCACTTTCCGAGTTGGAAAGTGAGCCGTTGATAGAAAGCAATTGCGCGATATTCAAGAAACTCAAACCCGCAAACCCAGCGAAACAACCGAACAATCGTCTGTCGTTGACCACCATAATATAGACAAGCAACAACGCGAGCCCGATTGGCAAAATTTCTAGTGTTGATTGAGCGCCAAGCACAGAATAAGCGATTATCATAACCGCCGACAACAAAAGCGTATCAACCGACTTTGAGTTGGAGCGCGTCATATTGTAGATTATTCCGCCAGCCATCGCGATAACAAACGCCCAGTTGAAAATCTCAAGCGCGGTGTTTCTTGTGGTCTTGTTGACCCCTCCAAATATTGCGTAAAGGTTGAATGTGTCAACGCTTACAAACGCTTGCGACTTGAAACTTGCCAACATTTGTTTGAACGGAAAGAGAATGTTGCCAGCTTGAACTTCCGCCCAACAAGGCGCGATAGCAAGCAAATAGAAAAGCGCAAAACTGCCAGCCATTGTAATCGCGACAGGAACACGACTTTCTTTTGTGACAACCATTTGATAAATTTGATAAGCCAAAATTATTGGCAAAACGAGCAGCGCCCAGTTGCTGAAAAGCAGCGCGATTGTGAAATAAATTCCACTTGCGACATAGCTTTTTTCCAACATTTTGATGAACATAACAATCAAAAACGCAATCGCTATGCTTTGCAATGAGCCATAGATTGACCCGAATATAAAGAATATCGGAACAATCGCGTATATCGCGGAGAAAATTTGACCGCTTTTTTCTGTGCAATGCTTTTGTCCAAAGCTATAGATTGCAAAAACCACAAAGACGTCAGCGATTATCGCAGGCATTCTCACAAGAATTGAATAGCCGAGCGAACCATATTCGATGCCTATCCACTTCGCAAAATTGCCGAGCGCCGCCATGAGATAAACCACTCCGATTGGTTGATTTACGCCACTCTTGCCAGTCATTATTGACAAAAAGCCATTCTTGGAGATGAGCACGCCGATATCTTCCAAAGCATTTACGTTTTTGCCAAAGCCATATGTCGTCAACAGCGCGATAAACCTTACAAAGAACGCCGCCAGCAATATGTAAATAAAATATGCAAACGGACTTGTCAGCGCGCGCGCCATTTTTGCCGATGACGTTGTGTCGTCAGTTGGCACAAGTTCTTTCTCGCCAGCAATGTGCTTGCGGAGAACAAAATAGAGACAATATGCAATCGCAAATGAGAGAATTGTAAATATTATCACAAAGGCGATTGACATTCCGTCGCCAAGCGAAGTGCTCGAGCTGTCTTTGAGCGAGCCGACAACGCCAGTGTAATCAGCAGGGACTTTGTCAACTTTTTCCACTTTGACATTGTCGAAGCCGACCGAACCTTGGACATATTCCGTCTTGCTGCCAAGCGTCACAATCAGCGTCATTTCTTTGCTTGTGGTCGATTGGAAGTAGTATTCGAATGTTTTCCAACCGCCAGTCACTTCCGCGACGTTGAGCCCTTCGAAAGTTTTGTCCTCGAGAAAGCCCACGCGCGCGCCAATTTTGTTGGACGCGGTGATTTTTTCCACGTTGACAAACGCCGTCAGCTTGTAATATTTGTTCGCTTGCAATTTGACTGGTTGATAAATATAATCGCTTGCGTTGGAGTTGGATGTCGTCGAAATATAAGCGTACCCAGTGCCAAGCGCAGGATTGTAGTTGTCAGAACCGTCGTTGTTGTTTCTTGGGAATTTGAAAGTCCCTTTGTCGGACTTTTTCCAATTCAAGATCTCGCCATTATCTTCTGACACCATATCGAAAGAGCCATTTTTGATTATGGCTTTCGAATCGACATTGTTTTTGTCAGCGCAACCGACAAATATCATTGCCAAGAGTGAAATGACCAAGATTGCTATCAAAATTTTCTTTTTCATATTTTTCCCTCTAACTTTTATATTTCACTTTATATAATATACGAATTTTTCCGATTTGACAAGTGTATTATATATTTTATTATAATAAATAAGAAACAAATTATGTTTCGCGACCAAAAATTAACAAAAACGCAAACTTTCGTGACAAATTTTTATAATTTTAGTTTTTGCGAGCCACCTTCTACAGAAAAGCTTTGCGGAAAGTTCAAGACAATTGTCTATTTTTTCTCACAAAAGCTTTGACCAAATTTGCAACAAGTGGCTACCTTTTCAAAATAAATTTCTTAAAAATTTGTAAAAAAAAGAACAAGCTACTAGAACTTGTTCTGATTTTTCTTTTTCGATTAGCGGATAACTTCTGCAAGTCTTGCTGATTTTCCAACTCTGTCGCGCAAGAAATAAAGTTTCGCGCGTCTAACTTTACCGTGTCTTACAATCTCGATGTGGTCAATTTTTGGAGAGTGCATTGGGAAAGTTCTTTCTACGCCGATGTTGAACGATACACGTCTTACGGTGAATGTCTCGCGAATGCTGCCGTTTCTAAAAGCGATAATAACGCCCTCGAACGCTTGCAATCTTTCTCTTGTGCCCTCGACAACCTTTACGAAAACCTTAACGGTATCGCCGACGGACAACTTTGGAAGGTCGCTACGCATACCTTCTGCTTCTATAATATCAATCATATTGCTCATTTGACTTGCCTCCATAATAACGCGACATTCATAGATATCTAATTTTGTAATATCTAGAGGACTGCCCGAAGTCTTTTGCTTGTCCATTCTATCACGACAAAAGAATATTTGCAAGCATTTTTGTACAATTTATTATTTTTTTGCTTTTTTGATTAAAAAGCGTTTTCTATATGAGTAATTTCTCCGCGCAAAATGGACACAACGTCGAATCTTGCGTCGCACCCCAAGCACTTGTGCGTCATCATATAGTAATTTGCCGCGGCGGTCAAACGGCGTTTTTTGCCGTCGGTTATCGCCTCGAAAGGCATTCCAAACTTGGTGTTTTCTCTCGCTTTTACTTCTACAAAAACAAGATAATCTTTGTCTTTCGCGATGATATCAATCTCGCCCTGTCGGCAAGAAAAATTGCGCCCGACAATTTTGTACCCCTTTTTTTTGAGATATTCGGTGGCTTGTGTCTCGCCTGAGATTCCTTCTTCTCTATTGTTCATTTACAAAATTCCTTATAAAAGAATTGCGGTGGATTGGACATTTTCCACACTCTTTGAGCGCTTGAATATGTTGCGCCGAGCCATAACCCTTGTTGGAAGCAAAGCCATATTGCGGATAGATTTTGTCATATTCTTTCATTTGGTTGTCACGCCAAACCTTTGCTACAATCGACGCGCACGCGATAGAATAACTCTTTGCGTCCCCTTTGACAATCGCCTCAATTGGCGAGTTGCAATCAATGTTGACCGCGTCAATAAGCGTGATTTGTGGCTGTGTTTCCATTCCGTTTATTGCATTTTTCATAGCGAGTTTTGTCGCGTTGAGAATATTTATTTCGTCAATGATTTTCTCATTCATCTCGACAATATTACAACAAATTGCCTTGGCGAGAATTTTTTCATTGAGTTCTTCTCTCTTTTTTTCTGACAACTTTTTGCTGTCGTTTACGCCAAGAATAATTTCGTCCTTGCCGAGTGGCATTATCACGCACGCGACCACGACCGAGCCAGCGAGAGGCCCTCTGCCGACTTCGTCCACGCCTGCAATCAAATGCAAGCCTTGCGCGAGATATTTGTCCTCGAACTCCAACATATCCAGTGTATTATGCTTTGTCGTCATATTCTTTGTCTCCCACTTTGTCGAGCATATGCAAGCCGAATTTTTGCTTTTTGTTCTCGATTTTCGACATATCCAAAGCGTTACGCTTTGTCGTCATATTCCTTGTCTCCTACTTTGTCGAGCATAAGTTTTCCAAATTTTTGCTTGCGGAAGTCGTCGATTATCGCCCTTGCGACGCGCTCATAATCATAGCCATTTGCGCCGAGAAAATAACCGCGAGCTTTGGCGATAAAGTCAAAAACTTCGAGATTGTCGTCGGGGAAACTCTCCATTTTGTATCGCGCGACAAAATTTGCCGCGTTGAATTGTCGGTTGTAATTTATCATTTCGCCAGCCAATTCGTCAAGGTGGAGAATTTCGTCTTTCAACGAGCCGATAAATGCAAGATATTTTGCTTTTTGTTGATTTTGGAAGGCAGGCGGAAGCGTGCCAGGAGTGTCCAACAGCTCAATTCCGTCCTCCAAGACTACCCACTGCTTGCCACGCGTAACGCCAGCCTTGTTGCCTGTCATAGCGCGTTTGTTGCCACAAAGTGAGTTTATCAGCGTTGATTTGCCCGTGTTTGGCACGCCCAAAACCATAACTCGAATAGTTTTTATCGCGCCTTTTGCGGCGTAACGAGCGATAATCGCCTTGCACAAAACTTTGAGTTTGGCAAGAATAATTTTCTTTTCTTTTCCGCCGAGCGAATTTGTAATAATACAATCTTTTTTCTGCGCAAAAAAATAACCTTGCCATTTTTTGAGTTCACTCTTTTCGACAAGGTCAGCTTTGTTTATAACATAAAGTATTGGTTTGTCGCCAATCATCTCGTTAAATTTTTCGTTTATACAAGACAACACCGCGCGACTGTCAAGGACATAAATGACACAATCGACTTGTTTGACTTCTTCTTGCATCATTCGCATCGCCTTGGTCATATGCCCAGGATACCATTGTATATGCATCATTTTGCGCTTTCTTCCTCATACATTCTGTCATATATCGCAAAAATTTCGCTTATGATATTGACATTGTTGCATTCTTTTATTTCTCTATTTTCTTCGTCCACAGAAAAGACAACGCCTGCGTCAAAGTCTCCGCTTTCGCACTTTTCTTCTTCGATAAGAATCGCGTACATTTTGTTGTCATAGGGAATTACCGCCACTTGCTCGAACAAAACGCTTTTTCCGTTTTCGTCAACGAGCGTGACAGGGTCGGCGCATTCTTCGTCCAACAAACAATCAATTGCATCTCTTTCCATTCTTTTTCTCCAATAAATCGGGACGATATTTTTCCGTTATCTCGATCTGTTTATTTTTCCGCCATTTGTCAACTTCTTGATGATTGCCTGACAAAAGCACGGCGGGCACTTCCATTCCCAAATAATTTTGCGGTCTGGTGTATTGTGGATATTCCAACAAGCCGTCCGAAAAGCTTTCTTCGTCGGTCGCTTGCTCACTGCCGAGCACGCCGTCAACATATCTCGCCACCGCGTTGATAATCACCATTGCTGGCAACTCTCCGCCCGTCAAAACATAGTCTCCGATAGAATATTCTTCGTCGATATCGTTGTCAATTACTCTTTGGTCGACCCCCTCATAGCTTCCGCACAAAAACAGCAGGTTTGGCTCTTTTGCAAGCGCCTCAACTCTTTGTTGATTGAGCGTAACGCCCTTTGGGGACAAATATATTCGTTTGCATTCGTGTTGTTCGTCAAGAAACTCAATAGTCTTGTGGATAGGTTGAACCATCATAAGCATACCTGCGCCACCGCCGAAAGGATAATCGTCGCACTTTTTGTGTTTGTCTTCTGAGAAGTCTCTGATATTTACGACTTCCAACTCCAACAAGCCCGCGTCAATCGCCTTGCCAAGAATGCCCACTCTCAATGAGTCGAACATTTCTGGGAAAAGTGTCGCAACTTTAATCTTCATAAACTACCAAGTCCTCGAATGCAGTTTTGTCCAAAACAATTTTTCTTTGCGCAATGTCAACATTGAGCACAAGTCTTTTGATACACGGCAACATAGCGACTTTTTTGTCGGTTGTCGCGACGACATAAATATCCGCGCTTCCTTGTTGCAAAACATCTCGCAGCACGCCAATTTTGTTATCTCCAACAAAAACAGCGCAACCAATGATGTCGACGATAAAATATTCGCCCTTTGCCAATTTTTTCGCGTCAATTCGGTCGATTTCGATATTGCAATTTTTGAGCGCGGCAGCTTGTTCAACCGTCGTCACGCCGTCCAATTGCAGAAAAACTCCGTTTGGAGCAATTCTGGCGTCGGTCACATCGTAACCCACGCCATCAAGATAAATTCTTTTGAGTTCTTCGAACCTTTCCACGTCGTCAGTAAGGGGCAAAACTTTGAGTTCGCCCTTTACTCCTTGCGGTTTGGTAATTGTACCAACAACAATTCTCTGCATTATTTTTCGATAATCTCAACAGAAATTTTGCCGTTTCTGCCCGCGCCAGCTCTTACGATTGTGCGGATAGCCTTTGCAATGCGACCTTGTTTGCCAATTATCTTGCCTATCTCGGTTTTTTCCGCATAGATATTGATAACGGTAACGCCGTCTTGCTCGGTCGATTCAACAGAAAAGCTGTCTTTGTTGTCGACAAGCTCGCCGACGATAAATCTTACAAGTTCTTCCATTATTTTATAATTTCCTGCTTTTTGAGAAGTCCTCTTACTGTGTCAGTAGGTTGAGCGCCTTTTGCCAACCAATCGAGGGCTTTTTGTGAATCAATTCTGATCTCTGATGGCTTTTTTGTTGGGTCATAGAACCCGATATTGTCGAGATATTGAGCATCTCTTGCCTTTCTTTCATCGATTGCGATGATTCTGTAAGTTGGAGCTTTCTTCGCTCCCATTCTTGTAAGTCTTAACTTAACTGCCATAAATAACTCCTTTTGGTCATTTGACCTTTTAAAATTTATTGTTTTTGTATTTTAGAACGGCATTTTCATACCGCGTTTTCCAGCGCCTGACATACGGTTCATCATTTCTTTTGTCTGTTCGAATTGTTTCAACAACGAATTGACTTCTTGAATCTCAGTCCCACTGCCCTTGGATATGCGCTTTTTGTTGGATGACTTGATAATGTCGGGGTTTTGTCTTTCTCTTGGCGTCATCGAGAGAATAATCGCTTTTGTGCGCGCGAGTTTTTTCTCGTCAACTTCCAAGTCTTGCCCCTTGAGTTTGTTGGAAAGCCCCGGTATCATTTGCAACATTTGTTGCATATTGCCCATGCTTTTCATTTTTTCGAACTGCTTGAGATAATCTTCCAAGTTGAACGACTTTTCTTTGAATTTGCGTTGCATTTCTTTGGCTTCGTCCTCAGAATATGCGTTCTGCGCTTTCTCGATAAGAGTCATAACGTCGCCCATTCCGAGAATTCTTGACGCCATTCTGTCAGGGTGGAATATCTCAATGTCACTCAGTTTTTCGCCAATTCCGCAAAACTTTATTGGCTTGCCTGTCACGGCTCTGATTGACAACGCCGCGCCACCGCGCGTATCGCCGTCCAATTTTGTCAGCACAACGCCCGTGATATCCATCACTTCGTTGAACTTTTGCGCGACGTTGACAGCGTCTTGACCTGTCATAGCGTCGACAACAAGCAAAATTTCGCTTGGATTGAGAGTCTTTTTGAGACTGGCAATCTCACTCATAAGTTCTTCGTCGATGTGCAGTCTGCCTGCCGTGTCGACAATCAAAATGTCATTTGCGTTTGTAAGGGCTTGTTTCAACGCCCCCTTAACAATCTTTTGCGGGTCGATTTGTCCCATCTCAAAGACAGGAACATTGGCGGTTTTGCCGACCACTTGCAATTGTTTTATTGCGGCAGGACGATAAATGTCGCACGCCACCAACATAGGATTTTTGCCTTGTTTGCGGAGCATAACGGCAAGTTTGCCACACATTGTGGTTTTTCCGCTTCCTTGCAGTCCGCACATAAGAATAACGGTTGGCGGTTTGTCTGCGATTGTCAATTTGCTGCTTGCTCCGCCCATTGTCGCGACAAGCTCGTCATTTACGACTTTGATAACTTGTTGTGTAGGATTGAGACCTTGCAAAATGTCGTCGCCAACTGCCTTTTCTGTCACGTTTGTCACAAATTGTTTGACAACAGAAAAATTGACGTCGGCCTCCAACAATGCGATACGCACCTCGCGCATAGCTTGTTTTACTTCCAATTCGCTGAGCTTCCCCTTGTCTTTCAACTTGGAAAATATATGAGAAAGTTTCTCGCTGAGTCCACTAAAAGCGCCCATAACAACTCCTTATTATTTTTCTAACAAATGCAAAATATCGTCAATTTCTTGCTTTTTTTCTTCGCTGGCAAGTGGATATAATTCTTCCAAAAGCTTGCGCATAGACGATGTTTTTTCTACAAGGTGAAGTTTGTTTTCCAACTCAACAAGCGTTTTTTCCGCGCGTTGCAACCTGTCTCTGACGCCTTGCGGAGAAATGCCAAGTTGAGTTCCTATCTCGCTGAGCGACATATCCTCGTCGTAATACATTTGCACCACGTCTTGTTGGTTGTCTGTCAACAAAGCTCCATAATAATCATTGAAAAGACTTACAAAAAGTTTGTCTTGTTTTTCCATTTCTCACCTGTAAATGTTTTTGCCTTTACATCTTAACATAAGCGTATTCGATTGTCAATTATTTTTCCAAATATTTTTTTGTTTTTCTTTTGCATTATGACAAAAAAATACCGCCTGCATATTGCAAGCGGTAAATATTCATTGTAATAGTTGATTAGAATCTTGCGAACAAGTCTTGATAAGTGTTCATTCCAAGACCAATTTTAACTGTTTCTGCTTTGTCATAAGAAAATTGTCTTCTTGATTCCAACAATATTGGCGCGTCAAGAACGTTGAATACTTTCATTCTGTATGATTCTTTGATATTGAGTTCTCTCAAAAAGCCACTTTCGTGTACAACAACGTTGAACTTTATGCCGAGACATTCAACGCCTGTGCATGATACTGTCAAGTTGAGCATGTGCTCCATAACTTTGATATAAGACTTTGTCGCTTTGCTGATATCGAAAAGCAAGCCAAATCTGTATGTGCCAGATGCCGCGTCATAAACTGGTTTGCCTGCTGTCTTTATGCAACCAGCATTTTCTCTTGATATATCATACATCCAAATTTTGGTTGGGTCGTTGACATTTTTCTCAACCAATGCGCTGAGACTTGCAAAATTCTCAATCTTTGCATCTTGCAAATTTTTGCAAATGATTGTATCAATAGCCTTTGGTTGACCTTTTGCTGTGTCTACCATAACAGTTTTTACGCCATTTTTGCTTCCGTTGCGATATCTTACGCCCTTTGAGTCAACGATTGTTTCTTCGTAAACTTTCGCCCATGTTGACATACTTTTGTTGTCTACAAAATAACGAGCGTTTGCAGCGTCTGCTTTGCCATCTCTTACGACAGTGCCGACAACCCATTGTGTAACAGGAAGTCCAAGAACTTCTGTGTCAACATAACCGGTAAGTCTGCTCATAGCAAATTCCGCGCCATAAAAGTTTTCGATTGATGCCCAGAACATTTCTTCTGCTGACATATTTTTGTTGATAGCTGTGGTAGGAGCTGCGGTAGGTTTAACCGCGCCGAACGTTGAAGCTTCCAACGCAAAATCATCTACGTTTGTAAATAATGCGCTGTTGTCTTTTGGTTTGCACGCTACAAAAGCGCTTGCGCAAATCACAATCAGCAACATTACAGAAATTACTGTAACAAATTTCTTCATAAATACCTCACATTTTGTTTATGCTAATATCATATTACACTCGAATGTAAAAATCAAGTAAAATTTGACATTATTTTGACAATCTTTTCTTTTTCGGACAGCAATTGAACAATATTGACAGTTTATGGTTATTAATTGTAAAATTTTGCAAACTATTTTTTGCGTTTTTGTTGCCTTTGCCGTCCTTGACAATCGAATTTCCTAACATTTTTTATATTTATCGTCTTTGACAACTGTGTTTTATTCTTTTTTTCTATATTTTTCTATATTTTGCTTGTTTTTAACTTTTTTGGCAAGCTAATTTTTTTAATTGATGTCTTTGTCGTCTTTGACAATCGCGCGAACTTCTATTTGCGCTTTTTCGTTTCCGCCGTCAACAATAGTTTCGTCGGCGTTGTTTCCGCTGTTGTTAATGTTGGTTTTGTCGGCATTTTTCTTGTCGATATTGTTCTTATCCGCGTTGTTAAGTTCGTCTTTCTCTGTGGTTTTGTCAGCGTTGTTCTCCGCATTTTTTGCCGCAAGCTTTTTGTTCGCCACAATTTTGAGAATGAGTTTTGTTACAAACAGCAACAACACCACCAGAACAATTATCAAAAACGCCGTGAGAATTATGTCCATATAAGCGCTGAGATAGAACGCGAGCAAGGTGATAATCACGCCAGCCACAAGGTTTCCAGCAAGAATTGCGAGCATTGACTTCCAGAACGGCAAGCCCATAAACACCGCGACTGCGCTGCCCGTCCACACGCCCGTCATAGGCAATGGCACTGCGACAAACGCAAACACGCCCCACAACTTTTTCCTTTCGACAACTTTTGGGTCAACCGAAGTCGCCTTTGCCGCGACCTTTGTCGCTTTGCCGTCAAAAATGCTTTCCAAGCCTTCCGCAATCGCGCGAAAAGGGCGGAATTTTTTCATCCAGTTCAAAACAGGGCGCAACAACAACAGCAAGACAGGCGCGACAAGTCCCGTGCCAAGCCAAGCAAATGTCAAGGCAAGAAACGGATTTATTCCCATAGATATCGCGACAGGAATCGACCCCCTGAGCTCGATTATTGGGATAATTGATATTACAAATGTCGTAAGAATGTCATTGTGCAACAAGTTGCGGAAAAATTCTATTATTATTTCTGTCACAAAAATTCCTTTGCAAGTCGACGATTGAACACAATCGGCAAGCTGCCACTCTGTTTTTCTTTTGGTTTGTTGTTTTTAGTTTTTTTTTACTTTTTTTGAGCGTCTTTTTCTTGCGAGCTTTTTGTCTCGCTCTCTTTTTGATTTACTGATGTTATTTTCAACTTTTGATATTGCATATATACTGTAATATATATTTGCGTGTCACAATCAAAATTTCTTATATATAATGTTACTATATACGCATAATATTTTATCAATATTTTATAGAAAATTTTGCAATTCTCGACCG
>JAVXBP010000012.1:0-22834 GCA_036659935.1 Clostridia bacterium | reverse complement strand
AAAATTGTTTGAAAATGTCAAATTTGCATTATTAAACATTTTAGCGTAATAAAATTCGTTTTCGGGCAAAAATAGTAGGTGCAAGATAATCAAAAGGCAAAAAGATAAGTGATAGACTGCCAAACACTGCAAAATAGTAGGCGTAAGATAATTAAAAATGCAAAAATTATTAAAAATTGTAGATAAATTTGCCGTAAAAAAGATAAAATATCTTATTAAACGCTTAATTTGTAGTTATAAAACCATTTGAATGTAAAAAAATAAATAAAATTGAAAAATGTATTGAAAAATTCTATTATTTTTGGTATAATAAAGCTAATAAACAATGAGGTGTAAACTATGGCATATGAATCTATGGAAATTCTCGAACTTTTCGACGAATTCGAAGCAAAAATGACAAAAAGCGTAAGCAATCTTAAACAAGAGTATGTATCTCTCAAAGCAGGCCGCGCCAACCCACATATGTTGGACAAAATTGTGATAGATTATTATGGCGTGCTTACTCCGATAAAGCAAGTCGGCAATATTTCTTGCCCAGAAGCGAGAGTGCTTATGATATCCGTTTGGGACGCGTCTATGCTCAAAACCGTAGAAAAAGCTTTGGTCGCGGCAAACCTAGGAATTACTCCAAACAACGACGGCAAAGTCATCAGACTTGTTTTCCCTGAGTTGACGGAAGACAGAAGAAAGGACCTTGCAAAACAAATTAAGTCGACAGCTGAATCAAACAAAGTTGCGTTGAGAAATGCAAGACGCGACATAAACGAAGCTATCAAAAAGTTGAAAAAAGACAGCAAAGTCTCTGAGGACGAAGAAGCTACTTATGCAAAAGACGTCGACAAGAAACTTGCGGAACAAATTGATATCATCGACAAAATGGCGAAAGAAAAAGAAGCCGAAGTGATGAGCGTCTAACAAAAAAATTGAGTAACAAGTTGAGTTCCAACTTGTTACGCTTTTGTGTGGAAAATATATTTGTCGCGAAGTTGACTTTTGAACAAAGTTGACAAACGACTAAAATTGTAGGACTTATTGAGAAATTATGGACAAAGAAATAAAAATTCCAAAGCATATCGCTTTTATTATGGACGGCAATGGCAGGTGGGCGAAAGCTCATCTTTTGCCACGCAAAATGGGGCATAAGCAAGGTGTTGTCGCGCTCAAAAAAATTGTAGAGGAGTGCAACGCGCTCGGCATTGGAATGGTTTCTTTCTATGCGTTTTCAACAGAGAATTGGTCTCGACCGCAAGCGGAGATTGACGAGTTGTTTTCGCTCGTAACAAAATTTGCCGACGAAGAATTGGACAAATATTCCAAGCTTGGATATCGCGTTATGACTATGGGCGATATATCGCAATTGCCACAGCAAACACAAGATTCTCTCGACAAGATTGCGAGAGAGTCCTCACAAAACAACGGTATGATTGTCAATATTGCGATAAATTATGGCGGACGACAAGAAATTTTGCGCGCAGTTAACATTGCTTTGCAAAGTGGACTTGCTCAAATTACAATGGACGACTTGAGCAATTGTATGTATACCGCCGGGCTTGCTGACCCTGACTTGATAGTTCGCTCAAGCGGAGAAAAACGATTGAGCAACTTTATGTTGTGGCAATGCGCCTATTCGGAATTTGTTTTTGTTGACGAGCATTGGCCAGACTTTGACAAGAAAATTCTCGAAAAAATTCTTGTTGAATATTCGAAAAGAGACAGAAGATTTGGCAAAATTGCGAGAGTAGAATAACAAAAAGCATATAAAAAACAATAGAAAATATATGATATTAAAATGTTAGAAAATATGTTAACAAAATATTGTTAATAAATATTGTTAAAAAATATAATGAAAACAATTCTTTACAAAAAAAACGAAAGAAATAAAATATAAAAAATCTAAAACGAAAAAAAGAAGAAAACGATATAAAATAAAATGTTAATAAATAAAAAGTTAATTTGAACAAAAAAATTTGCAAATTTGCGAAGGTGAGATAATGTTAAAAAGAATTATTACCGCAGTGCTGCTGCTTGTTGTTGTGCTTGGCGCGCTGCTTGGACTGAGACAAATACATACTGCGTTTGTTGACGCGCTTGGCATTCTTGTGCTGTTGATTGGGGCGTACGAAATGTTCCACGCTTTCAAAAAAGCCGAATACAACCCCTTGCCGTTGCCGATAATTTTGATGTGTCTCGCAATTTATCCTGCGATTTTTATTTTGCAAGAATTCGGCATTTTGATAGTATTTATTTTGGCGGCGCTTTTGTCAATCGTCATATTTACCTTCCAACACAAATATACGCTCAAAGATTTGATTGCGACAATATTTATTATGTTTTACCCGATTTTGTTGTTTGCGCCGTTCTTTATTATCAACGGCAGCGCGATAGGTTTGCTTGCGATTATGCTAACATTATTCGTGCCAATTTTGACGGATACAATGGCTTATTTTGTAGGCGTAACTTGCAAAGGGAAAAAACTTTGTCCAAATATCAGCCCAAAAAAGACAATTAGCGGTGCAATTGGCGGACTTGTTGGCGGTGTGATGGGCTCAATGTTGGTGTTTGTTTTGTTCGACGTCGCTGACGTTTTTGCAAGTTTTGGCAATGTCGGAATCACGCATTTGACAAGTGATATTGGCATATCAGCAACAATTTATGTCGTGGTTGGCTTGGTCGGCGCAGTTGTGTGCGAGCTTGGCGACCTTGGCGCAAGTTGGATAAAAAGACAAGCTCAAATAAAAGATTTTGGCAAAATTTTCCCCGGACACGGCGGAATTATGGACAGATTGGACAGCATTTTGTTTATGTTGCCGATTGTGTATATTATGACAAAATTTATTGTTATGTAGGAGAGTATGAAAAGTATAATTATTCTTGGAAGCACAGGTTCGATTGGCACGCAAACACTTGACATTGTAGCGCAATATCAAGGCGAGTTTGAGGTGCTTGGTTTGACTTGCAACAGCGATATAGCAAAGTTGCAAAGCCAAATTGAACGCTTTCACCCACAATTTGTCGCGATAAAAGACTGCAAACAAGCGGAAATTCTTGCTCAAAAAGTCTCTTGCAAAGTTTTGTCAGGGGACGACGGAATAAACTTTGTCGCGAGTTCGCATTGCGACCTTCTTGTCAACGCGATTGTTGGCATTGCTGGGCTTGCGCCGACAATAAAAGCGATTGAAGCGGGCAATAATATTGCGCTTGCAAACAAAGAAACACTTGTCGCAGGCGGTGAGATTGTTATGCCGTTGGCGAAAAAATATAATGTTCAAATTCTTCCTGTTGACAGCGAACACAGCGCTATTTGGCAGTGCATAAACTTCCAAAAAGCTGACAAAATAAAAAAAATTCTTTTGACGGCGAGTGGCGGAGCTTTCCGCGACAAAACAAAACAAGAGTTGGAAGTTGCAAAAAGTTGCGACGCGCTCAAGCATCCAACGTGGAATATGGGGGCAAAAGTCACCATTGACAGCGCAACTTTGATGAACAAAGGACTGGAAATTATCGAGGCGATGTATTTGTTCGACAAGAGTGTAGACGATATCGAAGTGATTGTCCACAAACAAAGCGTTGTGCATTCTATGGTCGAATATGCCGACGGAAGCGTTATTGCGCAACTCAGTTTTCCTGATATGAAACTGCCGATTCAAATAGCTTTGTTCTATCCAAATAGGGGCGATTTTTGTTTTTCTCCACTCGATTTTTGCGGACTTGACTTGTCATTTTCCAAGCCAGATTACGACAAATTCCCGTGTTTGGAAATTGCAAAATATTGCGCGAGAAAAAAGGGCGTTTATCCAATAATTATGAATGCCGCAAACGAATTTTTGGTGAAAAAATATCTCGATAATGTAATAAAATTTTATGATATTCCATACTTTATAAATATGGCGTTGGAAAAACTTGGGAATGACGAAAAAATAACCGCTATCGAACAAGTTTACAAATATGACAAGTTATGCAATGAGTTTTTGACACGACAATTTGAGGTGTAAATGAGTTTTATTTTGGCAATCAGCTTTTTGGAAGTTGCAAAATGGATAGGCTATATACTTGTAGCGCTGCTTTGTTTGATGCTTATGATAACCATTCACGAGCTTGGACATTATACTGCAGGCAAACTTTTTCATTTTAAAATAAACGAATTCGCTATCGGGTTTGGACCGAAAATATTCAAAAAAGAAAACAAAAAAACGGGCGAAATATTCTCAATAAGGTGCATTCCGCTTGGCGGTTTTTGCGCGTTTGCAGGCGAAGATGCGGAAGTCGCGCAAGAGGGCGATTTTAACTCAAAACCTGTCTGGCAAAGGATAATTGTGCTATTTGCAGGAGCGTTTTTTAACTATCTCAGCGCGATTGTTATCATAAGCATATTTTTTATGAGTTTTGGCGAATTTTTGCCACAAGTCGCGGACGTACACCAATTCCAAAATGGCGCGATTCAACAATTGCAACAAGACGACGTCATTCTCAAAGTCGACGGAAAAAACACTTACAGCTTGCTTGAACCAAACAAGTTGGCGCAATTGCTCAAAAACAAAAATGAAATTGTTATCACCGTGAGACGAGACGGAGAAGAAAAAGATATAACGGTCACAAAAAATGATTATTCTTACACCATGACCGACGACGATGGCAATACTCAAACAAAAAACGCAAATGGACTTGGCATATCTATCAAATACGCAAAAGAACAACTGCCGTTTTTCCAAGCGATTGGGCACGCTTTTGTGTTTGGCTTTGACGTTATTCGAGTAATTTTCACCTCGTTGGGGCAAGTATTTACGGGCAAGGTCAATGTCGCCGACACGATGGGCGGAACGGTCACGGCGATTGCGTCGCTTGCAGAGTTGACAAAATATGGCTTCGCTTCTGTTATGTATGGCGTTTGCGTGCTGTCGTCATCACTGGCGATTATGAACTTGTTGCCACTGCCTGCGTTGGACGGGTCGAGAATTTTGTTTGCGATTATCGAAGGCATAAGGCGAAAACCGCTGAATCGAAAAGTCGAAAATATTATCCATACAGTTGGGCTTGTCGCGTTGTTTGCGCTGGCGATTATACTCGATTTGCTGCACTTTTTTGCTTAAAAACTGTTGTAGTAGAAAGAACTTTGTTGATAAAAATTTATTAGCAACAAACAAAGCTTTGTAAAAAAATAAATTTATAATAAATAGTTGCACAAAAACATATTAAATAATGGTCACAAAATTTGAAAAGAAATATAATTGTTGTGCAAAATAAAATAAATGTAATATAAAATATAAAGAAAGTTGTTTTGCATTTTGTTAAGTTGTGCAAAATAAGAAAGATTTACTAAAGGAGAATTATGAAAAAAGTTGTAAAAGTAGGGAATTTGTTGATTGGCAACGGAGCGATTACCGTTCAATCAATGACAAATACAAAGACAAGCGATATTGACGGCACTGTCGCTCAAATTCTTCAATTGGAAAATGCTGGTTGCGATATCGTTCGCTGTTCTGTTCCTGACGAAAAAAGCGCGCTCGCAATCAAAGAAATTGTTCGACAAGTCAACATTCCTGTCGTCGCGGATATCCATTTTGACTATCGTTTGGCGATTATGTCGGCGGATAGCGGTGTGGCGAAAATTAGAATTAATCCGGGCAATATTGGTGACTTGAGCAAGGTAAAATATCTTGCGAGCTATCTCAAAGAAAGAGAAATTCCTATCAGAATTGGCGTAAACGGCGGTTCGTTGGATAAGAAATATTCGGGACTTCCACTCGCGCAAGCTATGTGCGAAAGCGCGTTGGAGCACGTGCGATTGTTGGAAAGTTGCAACTTTTCTGACATAATCATATCGGCGAAGTCATCGAACGTGAGCGAGATGATCAAAGCTTATCGAATGTTGGACAAGGCTTGCGATTATCCTTTGCATATCGGCGTGACCGAGGCTGGCACTTTCCGTCAAGGGCTTATCAAGTCGTCAATTGGCATTGGCGCGTTGCTTTGCGATGGCATCGGCGACACAGTGCGCGTCTCTCTGACTGACGAGCCTGTCAAAGAAGTTTACGCAGGCATTGACATTCTCAAAGCGTGCGACAAATATGCAAAACCGCATGTGGAAATTATCTCTTGCCCAACTTGCGCAAGAACGGAAATTAATGTCAAAGATATCGCCTTGCAGGTCGAAGAAATGTGCAAAAATGTCAACAAAAACATCAAAATTGCCGTTATGGGCTGCATTGTAAATGGAATTGGCGAGTCGCAAGGTTGCGATTTTGGAGTGGCTGGCGGAAAAGATAAGTCTGCAATTTTCGAAAATGGAAAAATGCTCAAAGTCGTGCCAAACAAAGATATATTTGTCTCATTGCAAGAATTGATAGAAAAATTCAACGAAAAATAAGCTGTACAATGCCTTGTAAAAACAAATTATGAGCGTTGTTGTTGATTGTGTATCAATTATTTGGGCGAAAAATTGTTTTAAAATAAACACAAAATAAAAATTGCAATTAAAAAAAACAAACATAAAAAATAAGTAAACGAGTAAAGACATAAAACAAATATAATAAAAAACATACAAATTAAGGACAAATTGAAAGAAAATTACTTTTTGGAAAAAATTAATGAGTTGACAGCAAACAAATTTGAGTTTCTGCGACTGAACGAAATTGTTGTTGACAAGGAAAAAAACCTTGTAAGCATTACTTTTGTTGTTCCGTCAGAAATTCTTACAAAAAAGTTGACCGATATTGACTTCCAAGAAATAGAAAACGCGTGTTGCGAAATTTTGCCAAAACAATTCAAGAAAGAAATAAAATATATTAAAAGTATGCTCGACGAAGATATTGTGAGACGACATGTGAGAAAATTTTTCAAGGAACAATATGTCGCTCTGATTGGGCAAATTGATATGGACGAAATAAAAGTCAATATCACAGGCAAAAAAGTCGAAATTGATATATCCGCGTATGACTATATTTGCGTGTTTTGCAAGGGGAGCGGTCTCGACAAAAAGATTGAGGAATATCTCGACAGCTGTTATTGTGGCGACAATAAAATCAATTTTGTCGAAATGGGCAACATAAAAACTACCTCAATTGTTGACATAAAAGACGAAATTATTTACGCGGACACAAATATCATAAATGTGTCAAACAAGCACGCGCTCATCGGAAAGGGCATTGGCGACAGCCCAAAATATATATCCAAATGCACAAAACCTGCCGACAGCGTTTGCGTGTGCGGAATCGTACAGAATTTTGAAAGACATATATCGAAAAGTAAGGGCAGAATTTTCTATACTTTCCAACTGACTGACACAACGGGCGTTATGTCTTGCGCAAAGTTTACCGTCGGCAAAAATCACGCGTGCCTTGACGGCTTTGAAAACGAAAAAACTGTCATCGTTACTGGCAAGTTGGAAGAAGATTCTTACAGCGCAAAAGGGAATAAATTGTTCGTCGACAAAATGGATTATTGCGAAATTGACTTTCTTGAATTGAAAGAAAGACAAGAAAAATTGAAAAGTTTGCAGAAAGTCAAAGTCAAATCTTATCCGCAAAAATATGTCGATACGCGCCAAAAAAACTTGCTCGAATTTGCCCAACAGCCGTGCAAATTTTTGCGCGACAACACGTTTGTAGTTTTCGACCTTGAGACGACTGGTCTCAGCAAAGCCACCGACCGAATAATAGAAATTGGCGCGGTTAAGATAGAAAACGGCGAAATTGTTAGTTTTTATGGCACTTATGTTGACCCAGAAAAGGAAATATCTGATGACGCAACAAGAATAAATCACATTACAAATGATATGGTCAAAGACGCGCCTTATATCGAGGACGTCATTGACGACTTCTACAACTATACAAAAGGTTGCTATCTTGTCGCGCACAACGCTGACTTTGACACGGGCTTTATAAGAAAAGTTTATCAAAAAGTCGGGCTTGTGTTGGAAAATCGCGTGATTGACACTATGGAGTTGGCAAGAGAAGTCGAGCCCGGCGTGGGCAAAGTAAATCTTGGCTATTTGTGCAAACATTATGATATCGAATTACTCAACGCGCACAGGGCATATTATGATGCGGAAGCGACCGCGCAATTGCTTATCAAATTGCTCAACAAAAAATATGAGAATGAAAACGATTAGTTCTTGAATGCTTTAATGTTAAAGTCGGTTGAATTTTGGTTTTTTGAATGTTTTAACAAAAATATAATCGAGAAAACAACTAGCTTTTGACTTATTGCGAGTTAAAAGTCTTTCAAATTAAAATTTTTTGAAAAAATAGTCCCTATATATACCGCGCGCATAGTAAATATTTAATATTTTTACAAAATAGTGTCCAAAATGGTTGCCAAAACATAATTAAAGTGATAAGATAATAACAAGATAAGTTTTGACTTGCTAAGCGACTGTTTTTCAGTCGCTTATGTTTTATCAAATAGGAGAAATGTTATGTCAAAAGTAGTTGATAACGCTACATTGTGCGTTGAACCTATCGTTGTGGCTCACAATATGGAATTGGTTGAGGTCGAATATCGCAAGTTGTATGGTCAAGATACGCTGACTGTTTATATCGACAAAGTCGGCGGAATAACCTTGGACGACTGCGAAGAAATAAGCAACGCAATCAATCAACCGCTTGATGACGCTGACCCGACGGACGGCGCGCCTTACAATCTCAATGTTTCGTCACCGGGGCTGGATAGACCTTATAAGACACAGAAAGACTTCGACAAACACATCGGCGACGACGTCGAAATATCTCTCTACAAAGCGCTCAACGGCTCGAAAAAGTTCGAAGCGAAGCTCATCAGCTTTGACGGCGAACTCGTAACCGTAGAATATAAATCACAAATAATAAAACTTGGAATAAAGGACATAGCAGTTATTAGGTCTGCTATAAAATTTTAGGAGGACAAAATGATAAACAAAGATTTTTTTGCTGCTCTCAATGAGTTGGAAAGAGAAAAAAGAATCGACAAAGCGGTTTTCATTGAATCATTGGAGGCAGGCTTGGTTTCTGCTTACAAGAAAGAATGTGGAGAAGCTCGCAACGTAAGCGTTCAATTGAACGAAGAAAAGGGCTCAATCACGGCTATAGCTTACAAAACTATCGTAGAAGAAGTCGCTGACCCAGAAAAAGAAATTTCTCTCGAGGACGCAAAAGAAATCAAGGCATCTTACAAAGTTGGCGACTTGGTCGCGGAAGAAATATCTCCAAAAAACTTTACGAGAATTGCCGCGCAAACTGCAAAACAAGTAATTATGCAAAGACTCAATGACGTTCACAAAAATATGGTTTTGGACGAAATGAACGAAAAAGAAGGAGAAATTCTTACGGCTATCGTTCGCAGAGTGGAAAATGATACTGTTTATCTCGAAATGTCAGGCACGCAACTCGAAGGCGTTATGATGCTTTCTGACCAAATAAAAGGCGAAAGATACGAAGTGAACGGCGTTGTCAAAGTTTATGTAAAATCTACTCGTTCAACTCCTCGTGGCTCGACACAAGTTATTGTTTCTCGCTCAAATATCGGCTTTGTAAAACGCTTGTTTGAGTTGGAAGTTCCAGAAATCAAAGAAGGGCTTATCTCAATCAAAAAGATTGTGAGAGAAGCTGGCTATAGAACAAAAATTGCTGTTTTTGCAGAAGACGAAAGCGTTGACGCTATTGGCGCTTGCATAGGCAACAAAGGTATGCGTATAAATTCTATCGTTCAACAGTTGAACGGCGAGAAAATTGACGTTATCAATTGGTGTTCTGACCCGTTGGAATTTATCGCGAGAGCGTTGAGTCCATCTGAGGTGCTTATGGTTCAATTGAACGCTGACGACAAGTGCGCAAGAGCCATTGTTCCTGACGGCAAACTTTCTCTCGCAATCGGCAAGGCTGGACAAAACGTTAGACTTGCGGCAAAATTAACCGAATGGAAAATCGACGTAAAGCCTTATAGTTCTGTCGAAGAAATGACCAAAGCGAACGCAGAAAATGACGAAAGCTCAGAAGACGACGAAAGCGTAGAAAATGCGGAAAGCGTAGAGAATACAGAAAGCGTTGAGAATGCAGAAAGCGTAGAAAACGCAACAAAAGATGCTGTCGTTGAGGAATAATTATGAAAAATCCTCCTATCAGAATGTGCATTGTTTGTCGACATCAAGCGGAAAAAAATGAGTTTTTTCGCATTGTAAAGTCGCAAAGCGGTGATATAGCGATAGACGAAACTGGCAAGATGAATGGTCGCGGTGCATATATTTGCAAAGATACAAAGTGCTTGGACAAATGCGCGAAACAAAATGGATTGTCAAGAGTTTTTGGACAAAACGTGCCAAAAGAGGTGTATGATGAGCTTAGAAGAGAATTTGAGAAAAAACAAAGTTAATTCTTATATAGGCTTTGCGGTCAAAAGTAATTGCGCAATATTTGGCTTGGATATGTTGTTGACATCTCGCAAGCCACCATATATCATATTGATTGACAAGGCGCTTGGGAAAAACAGTCTCAAACAAATAAATCTCTACAAAGAGCGCCATTCGACAGTCGAAATTATAGAAACGGAAGAAAACTTTCTCAACAATTTGTTGAAAAGAGAAAATGTCAAGATATTGTCAATAATTGAATTGAATCTTGCAACTGCAATAAAAAATAATCTTAATTAATATATAAATCTATTTTAATTCCTGGAGGTGTTTTTGTGAATAATGACAACAAAAACGAACAAATCAAAAATCTTAAAGAAATAAACGAAGTTCTTACAAGCAGAGTAAATCCGCTTGCTTCGGATATTAGCGCAATCAAGTTTTCGATAGACGAAACTTTGTCAAAAATTAACAAGATAAAAGAAGACAAAGCCAAGCTTGCGGAGGCAATTGTTGCGGAGGCGCAAGCTGTGGCTCAGCCAGAGGTTGCTGTCAGCGCGAGCGCAGAAGAGCATAAAGAAAAAAAGGTGGAGCCACCTGTTGTTGAACACGTCCAAGAAAAAGTTGTAGTAAAAGAAACAACTCCAATAGAAGTCAAAACAGCCGAAAAAGAACCTGCCCAGCAAGAAAGCAAAGCTGAGACGAAAGTCGAAGTTAGCGCGCCTGTTGTGGCGGAAGTCAAGATAGAAAAGAAAGACGACGGCGCAAGCGTCGGCGTTGCTCCAGTTCAAAAAGAGCAACCAAGAACTTATATCAATCAAGACGCTGTCAACAAAAATAGGTTCGACAACAATAGACAACAACAAGGCAGCTTTGGCGGAAATGCGCCACGTCCTGCGGGCGCGCCAAGCAATGGCTTGAGACCAAACACAAATACTCGTCCTGCAAATGGACAATATCCAAATCGTCCCGCTCCTGCTGGCGGTCAGTTTGGCAACAGACCAGCTGGTCAATTTGGAAACAACGGTGGCAATCGTCCTTTCAACAACAACGGCGGACAGGCGGGCGGTCGTCCATTCCCACCAAGACCTTTTGGCAATGGCGCAAAACCATTTGGCTCGTCAATGCCTGCGGTTGAACCACCAAAAGATACAAAAAAGAAGAAAATTACTCCTTCGTTTGGAAAAGACGACTCAAAGAAAGCGCTCAACAAGAGAGACTTGTTCAAGAAAGGTTATGAAATGGACGGCACTCTTGCTTCTGACAGTGACGCTTCTCAAACGAGATATTACAAGGCGAGAAAAGCGAAAAAAGAGAACTTTACTCCACAATTTGTAAGAATTGAACACGCTATTTTGAACGCAGATATCGTTCCTATCAAAATATTTAGTGAAAAAATAGGAAAAAGCGTAACAGAAATTATTAAAAAATTGTTCGATATGGGCAAAGTTGCGACAATCAATGACGCGATTACCTTCGAAGACGCGGAATTTGTAGCTATTGAATATGGCATTACGCTCGAACTTCGTCCTGACAAGTCAGCAGAAGACAAGCTCAACGATATCGTTGCAGTAAGCTCGAGCGACGAGTCAGTCGATATGGTTAAGCGCCCACCAATCGTTACGATTATGGGACACGTCGACCACGGCAAGACATCTTTGCTTGACTATATCAGAAAAACAAGCGTTGTCAAAAACGAGGCAGGCGGAATTACTCAACATATCGGCGCTTATACAATCGATGTTAACAACGAGAAAATTACTTTCTTGGACACTCCTGGACACGAAGCGTTTACCTCGATGAGAAAACGTGGCGCAAATGTTACCGATATCGCTATTATTGTTGTGGCTGCCGATGACGGAATTATGCCACAAACAGTAGAGGCAATCAATCACGCGAAAGACGCTGGCGTCGCTATCGTTGTCGCTGTCAACAAGATTGACAAAACAGACGGAAATCTCGACAGAATATACAATCAACTTTCCACTCACAACCTTATCCCAGAAGCGTGGGGCGGCGAAACTATGGTTTGCCCAGTAAGCGCAAAATCAGGCTTGGGCGTGCAAGAATTGCTCGAAAACATCTTGTTGCAAGCGGAAGTGTTGGAATTGAAAGCGAACAGAAAATGTCGCGCAAGCGGTTCTATTATCGAGGCTCGCCTTGACAAGGGCACTGGTCCTATCGCGACAGTTCTTGTGCAAAACGGCACTTTGAAAGTCAAAGATTATGTTGTCGCAGGCACTTGCATTGGCAGAATCAGAGCGTTGACCGACCATACTGGCAAACGTGTCAAAGAAGCTGGTCCGTCATATGCGGTTCAAATACAAGGTTTTACAGAAGTTCCTAACGCAGGCGATATTCTCGTGGCGGTTGAGGACGAAAAGCTCGCAAAGAAAGTCGCGCAAGAAAGAGCTGACAAAGAAAGGTCAGAAATGCAAATGCGCAGCAATGCAAGAAGTTTGGACGATATGTTCAAAGATACGACTCTCGAAGAAGTTAAGTCTTTGCAGTTGATTGTCAAAGCTGACGTTCAAGGTTCTGCGGAAGCGGTAAAACAATCTCTCGAAAAACTTTCGAAAGAAATGGAAAGCAACAATGTCAAAATTAATATCATTCACAACGGCGTTGGCGCGGTAAACGAATCAGATGTTATGCTTGCCGACACGGCAAACGCAATTGTTATTGCGTTCAACGTTAGACCTGAGCCAAAAGCAAAAGTTCTTGCGGAAAGATATAGCATTGATATCAGAAATTATCGTATAATTTATGACGTAATTGACGATATTACAAAAGCGCTCAAAGGTATGCTTGCGCCAGTTTTCAAAGAAACAATTTTGGGACACGCGGAAGTCAGAGAAGTGTTCAAACTCAGCACTTCGGGACTTATTGCAGGCAGCTATATTACTGACGGCAAGGTTGCAAGAAACTCGAGCGTAAGATTGCTCAGAGATAATATCGTAATCTATGAAGGAAAACTCGCGTCATTGCGCAGAGAAAAAGAGGACGTCAAAGACGTTGCGACTGGATATGAGTGCGGTATTAGTTTGGAAAAATGCAACGATATCGTTATCGGCGACATTATCGAAAGTTTTGTTGTAGAAAAGGTGAACAATGATTAGGCAAGAAAGAACAAATGCAGAATTGCAAAAACAATTGGCAATCATTCTGAGTGACGGCATCAAAGACCCACGCGTGCAAGGCTGCATGGTCAGCATATTGCGCGTAGAATGTGACTCAGACTTGACTTTGGCAAGAATTTTTGTAAGTATTTATGGCGCTGACGACAGAGAAAAAGAAGTTATTGAAGGGCTCAACAGCGCGCAAGGTTATATCAAGTCTTGTCTTAAAAACAAAATTAAACTGCGCGCATTGCCACAACTCAAATTTATTTATGACGACAGCATTGTATACAGTATGAAAATTGAAAAAATAATCAAAGATTTACATTGAGGTGAAAAATGATAGATGACCTGATAATAGCAATCAATAAAGCTGAAAGCATTGCAATCATAAGTCATATCAATCCAGACGGCGACACGTGTTCGAGCGCGCTTGCATTATTTAGGGCTTTTGCGCTTATCGGCAAGAAGCCCTTTGTTTTTTGTGAAAACGATATAAAAGAGACTTTGCTCGCGATTGACGGCGCGGAAAACTATAACAAGGGCGACGATTCAACAAAATTCGACCTTGCGATTGCTTGCGATTGCGCCGATATTTCTCGATTGGGAAAAATGAACTATCTTTTTTCTCGCGCAAGAGTGACCGCAAACGTTGATCATCACCAGACAAATTCGAGCTTTGGCAATATCAATATTTTGGAAAGGGGCGCGAGCGCGACTTGTGAAATTATTTTTAAAATAATCAAAGAAATGGACAAGCAAATTGCTCCGTGCTTTGATGATATCATTGCAAAATTGCTATATACTGGCATTGTGACGGATAGCGGAGGCTTTACTTTTTCGAGTGTTTCGAGCCAAACGCACGCGATTGCAAGCGAGTTGAAAAAATATAATTTTGACGCGGCTTTGATATGCGAATATTTTATGAAAAACATTCCTATGAAGAAATTTTTGTTGAAAAACATTGTGCTTTCGAATGCAAGATTTTTCGAAAATGATACGGTTGGAATTATTTATTTTACGCAAAGCGCCTTTGAACAAACTGGCACAAACGAAGATTTTACGGACGGAATTATCAACAATATCCGCAATATTGACGGTGTGGAAGTCGCGATTGCAATAACCGAGTTGCCTTCTCAAAACAGCTTTAAAGTTTCTATTCGCACGTCAGACAATGTCAGCGCAAGTGAAATTGCGTCAATTTTTGGCGGTGGCGGACACAAAAATGCTGCAGGTTGCAGATTGAATGGCTTCTATGAGGACGTCAAAGAAAAATTGCTCAAGGCAACGCGAGATTGTATATGATAGCTGGAGTTGTTGCGATAAACAAACCTTGCGGTTATACTTCGAGCGACGTTGTTGTAAAATGCAGAAATGCGTATTCGAAAGCAGTTGGGCAAAAAGTAAAATGCGGGCATATGGGCACGCTTGACCCAAACGCAAGCGGAGTTTTGTTGGTCGGCTTTGGAAAAGCTACAAAACTTTTTGATTTTTTGTTGGATAAGACAAAAGTTTATGTCGCGGAATTTGTTTTTGGCAAACAAACCGACACTCTCGACGAATGCGGAATTGTTGTCGCCGAAAGCGACTTGCCGAAAGTCTCCGACGTAGAAAACGCTATCAAACAAAACATTGGACAAATAAGCCAAATTCCACCAAATTATTCTGCAAAAAGTATAAACGGAAAACGCGCTTACGTCTTGGCGCGCGAAGGCGTTGAGTTCGAGATTCCTTCCAAAGTGATAAATATCGAGAATATCGAGCTTTTGGAGACGAATATTGTAGACGAGCGTTGCCAATCAATAAAGGTTAGAATAACTTGCGGAAGCGGAACATATATCAGAAGTCTTGCGAGAGATATCGCGGCGCAAAGTGATTGCGTAGGTTATATGCGAAGCTTGGAGAGGACAATTTGCGGTGGCTTTTGTGTGGAAAACAGCGTTTTGTTGGACGAATTTGTCGCCGAACCTTGCTCAAAAGTTGTCAGTGTTCAAACTTTCTTGTCGCAAATATTTGAAGTGATTGACATAGAAAACGAAGAAAAAATTAAACAAATTTGCAACGGTTGCGCGATAGAATATGACAAAAAATTGGAAAATAACGCATATATTGTGACAATAAAAGGCAAATTGTTGGGGTTGGCAAACGTATCAAATGACGGACAACTCAAAGTAGTGATAAATTTATGGGAATAGTTGAGATAGAACAAATTCAATATGACGAAGAATATCAAAGGCCTATTACGCTATGTTTGGGCTTTTTCGACGCGTTGCACCTTGGACATATCAAGCTTATTGACAAGGCGCGATTGCTTGCGCACAAATATCATTGCAAAGTGGGAGTTTTTACCTTCAAAAACAATCCTTTTGCAGTGCTTGGCAACTCGTCTTTGCAAGTTACAACTTTCTATGAGAGATGTTACAGACTGGAAAAACTCGGCGTTGACGTGGTATTGCAAGCGGAATTTGACAAAGAATTTGCGCGATTGAGCCCAATCGAGTTCCTTGACAAAATTTTTGACAACAAAAATATTCGCGCCGTCGTCGTAGGCAATGACTATACTTACGGCTTGCAAGCTGTCGGAAATATCCAAACGCTCGCAGCTTATTGTCAAAGCAAAAATATCGAGTTGACAGTAGAAAATTTGAAACTTGCCGACAATGGAAGCAAACTTTCGTCGCGAGATATCAGGGCGATGGTCTCTGACGGCAGAGTTGAAGAAATTTTTCTGCAACTTGGCTCGCCATATATTATCATTGGAAAGGTTGTCAAAGGTCGTGGCGACGGAAGAAAAAACTTTTTTGCGACGGCAAATGTTGAGCTCGACAAAGACAAAGTTTTCTTGCGCGCAGGCGTATATTATTGTAGAGTAATCGTTGACGGAGTAAGTCTCAAGGCGGTTTGCAATGTTGGACCACATCCGACATATAATGACTTTAATTATAACATTGAGGCGCATATCATTTATTTTAATCAAGAAATATATGGAAAAGAAGTCGTAATCGAGTTCTATAAAAGACTCAGAGAAACAGAGAAATTTGATTCGAAAGAAGAGTTGCAAAAAGCGATAAACAATGACGTTGAACGCGCGTTGGAAATTGATTGAACGCAATGCTAAATTTATAAAAAATTGTAACGAAAAAGTGTAGACAGGAGAAAATATGATAAAATTTGGACCAAGCGGTTGCTGTCAAGAGTTTGCGAAACAAGGTCATTCTCATACGATTGAGGCGGCCGAGTGGCTCGCTAATCTTGGGCTGGACTGTTTTGAATATTCTTTTGGTCGGGGCGTGCAAGTCAAGGTTGACACCGCGCGCGCGATTGGAAAGGAATTTGCAAAAAATAATATAGAAATATCCGTTCATGCGCCATATTTTATCAATCTCGCCACGCTTGAAGAAGAAAAAGCGACCAACAACATAAGATATATCACAGATTCGCTTGCTATGCTCAGAGAATTTGGCGGAAAAAGATGCGTTTTCCACCCAGGCTCACCACTCAAAGCCGACCGAAAAGACGCGGTAAAAGTTATGATGTCGAGTTTTGAAAATATTTTGAAAATTAAACAACAACTTGGCATGAATGACTTGATTCTCTGCCCCGAAACTATGGGCAAAAAGGCTCAATTGGGCGACCTTGACGAGATAATCGAGTTGTGCAAGTTGGGCGGCGACGACGTTGTGCCGTGCATTGATTGGGGGCATTTGAACAGCCGTGATTGCGGAGCTTTCTTTGCAAAAGACGATTATAAGCGCGCAATCGACAAGCTTTTGAATGGACTTGGGGAGAAAAAAACGTCGGAAATGCACGTCCATTTTTCCAAAATTGAGTTTACGAAAAACGGAGAACTGCGACATTTGACTTTCGAAGATTCGCTTTTTGGTCCGCCTTTCGAACCACTTTTGGAAGCGTACAAAGAATATGCGTTGCAACCATATATCGTTTGTGAGTCGGCAGGAACGCAAACTTTGGACGCGCTTGCTATGAAAAATTATTTTAATAACTTGCAATAAGGGCTTTTAAAATATTTTGTTAGCATTTTTTGCGAAAAATTTTGCATAATAATTAAAATATCTTTACATATTTTAGATTTTATGGTAGAATAATAGCGTTATGGATATAGCTAGAAAATTATTTCAAAATATGACTTATGACGCGTTGATTGTTTTGAGCCCCTCGAATACTTTTTATTTGAGCGGTTACGAAAGCAGCAATTGTCAAATTGTCATTACAAAAACCAATCAATATTTTGTCACAGATATGCGATATTTCAATGAGGCATCGCTTGTTCTTGGCGGAAGATTTGTTGTTGTGGCGTCGAATGGCGAAGGCGAAAAGCAATTGTTCGATATCGCGCAAAAAGACGGCTGCATTGCAAAAATTGGTTGGGACGACAATATAAGCTACAACGAATTTCTTGCAGTCTATGATACAGCGAAAAAATTTGCTGACATAAAAGATTTTTCTCCGATTGCGAAACAAATTTCTGCCGCAAGAAACATCAAAAATGCGGAAGAGATTGCAAAAATAAGAAAGGCTCAAGCTATCACCGAGATTGCGTTTGACGAGATTTTAAAATTTATCAAAGAAGGGCAGTCAGAGATAGAAATTGCAGCGATGCTAGAATATATTATGCTCAAAAATGGTGGCGAACTTGCTTTTGACAGCATTGTCGCTTGTGGCAAAAACGGAAGTTCTCCACACGCGCATCGCTCGGAAAAAAAGCTTGTGAGCGGAGAGTTCATTACAATGGACTTTGGCGCAAAATATCAAGGTTATTGTTCGGATATGACAAGAACAGTCGCTTGCGGGCAACTTTCTGACAAACAAATTGACATATACAACACGGTGCTTTTGGCTCAACAAACGGCGCTTGACAACATAAAAGCGGGCATGGTGGGCAAAGATTGTCACCAGATTGCCAACAAAGTTATCCAAGACAAAGGATATGGCGAATATTTTCTGCACAGTCTTGGTCACGGCGTGGGCGTTGACATTCACGAAGGCGTTGGAATGACGCCAAAAACTGCGGACAAACTTGAATGTAATATGATAGTTTCGGTCGAACCGGGCATTTATATTGAAGGGTTTTGCGGTGTGAGAATAGAAGATATTGTTGTCGTTCACGACACTTGTGTCGAAGATTTGACTCAATCAAATAAAAAACTTATTATTTTGTAATATACGGAGGTATTTATGGCTGATTATGTATTGGCAGGCGAATTTAGAAAAGGTGTAACCTTTGAAATGGAAGGAAAAGTTTATACTATTGTTGACTTTCTGCATGTAAAACCGGGCAAGGGCGCTGCGTTTGTAAGAACAAAACTTCGCAACGTTATCGACGGTGGCACATTGGAAATGACTTTCAACCCAACAGTAAAGTTTCCTACAGCTCACATTGAACGCAAACCTATGATTTACTCATACAATGACGGCTCATTCTATTATTTTATGGATGCGGCAACTTATGATTCTATTCCTTTGAATGCGGAAATTTGTGCAGATGCGTTGAGCTTTGTTATGGAAAATGGCGAAGTTACCGTTTCTTTCTACAACGGAAGCGCTTTCTCAGTTGAAGCTCCAAACTTTGTAGAATTGCTCATCACAACTTGTGAGCCGGGCGCAAAAGGCAACACAACTCAAGGCGCAACAAAGCCTGCAACTCTAGAAACTGGCTATGTTTTGCAAGTTCCTTTGTTTGTCAATGAGGGCGAAACAGTCAAAGTTGACACAAGAACTGGGACATATATGTCAAGAGTTTAATTTTCGAAATAACTTAATAACAAAAAAATAAAATACAAAATACGCAAGTCACTGACGGGCGTATTTTTTTGCGATAATTTTCACGATTTTTTTTATTTTTCTAACTTTTTTGTACTTACACTTTATTGCAATAATTTTCACGCGTTTATTTGCGTTTTTTAATATTAATTCGGTTAATTTACTTTGTAATTTTTCGGTTTTCGGCAGTTTTTCGGCAACTTTTAAACAATTTTTTGTCGAAAAAAGCAAAATTTTGTTACAAAAATTATATTTGTCATACTTGTCCATATTTTGCCATAAAGTTCTAGTGAGGTGGAGAATGTTGGATGATATATTGCCACGCGCGATTTTGAGCGAGTTGTCGAACCAAGTGAATTTGAACTTGTTGACAGAGATAAGAATAAGAAAAAACTTGCCTATTACTTACGCTTTCAACGGAATATATAGGCAACTTGTCTCGCAAAATATGCCTTATATCGCGCTCGAAAGCGACATATTTTATATAATAGACAAGGCGTGCAAGCATTCGCTCTATGCGTATGACGAAGCGATAAAAGAAGGATATATTTGTTGCAACGGCGGCGTGCGCGTGGGAATAATCGGCGAAGGAATTAGCGTTTGTGACAAATTGAGCGCTATCAAAAATTTTTCCAGCTTGTGCATTCGCTTGCCTCACGAGATAAAAAGCTTGCCCGTCAGCGTAAGCAAAATTGTTAGTAATTTTGGAAATACCTTGATAATATCTCGCCCCGGACTTGGAAAAACAACATTATTGAGAGAAATTGTCAGAGAATTGTCCAACAAAAATTACAATATTTTGGTGCTTGACGAGCGCGCCGAATTGAGCGGAATGTTCGACGGCAACTGCGCGCTTGACCTTGGCGCAAGTTGTGATATCGTCGTCGGAGTGCCAAAAAAAGTTGCATATACAAATTATGTTCGAACAATGCGACCTGATATTGTCGCGACTGACGAAATTTTTGGGCAAGACGAAGTTGACGCTTTGCTTGATTGCTCAAGGTGTGGCGTCAAAATTCTCGCGACGTTGCATTGTGACAATTTGGAAAAGTTGATAGAAAGCTCGTATTATAAAAATTTGATAAAAGAAATGAAATATATCGTACTTTTGAAAGGCGTAGGGTGTGTCGGAAAACTCTATGAAAACGGTAAAATATGATTGGCTTGATTGTCGGCGGAATAATTTGCTTGTGCTCAACTTTTTGCGGAATTTGTATTGAAGGATATTACAAAAAAAGAAACGCATATATGCAAGACTTTCTAAACTTTGTTGAATTTGCCTTGCAAAACATAAAATTCGCGAAAGATAATACGGACAAAATTTTTGATGACTTTCTGCAACAATATTATGGACTTGATACAAGAAAAATATTAACTGAAAATTGCGTAAAAAATAAAAAAATTAAACCGTTCGCCCAAACTTTGATAGAATTGAAAAGTGAGTTTGGAAAGTCAAAAACCATTGGCAAACAAAATTTGTATGATATATGTCAAAACAAAATTCTCAACAAAAAGCAGATATTTGTGTCAATCGAAATTTTTGGCAAGTTTGGAGTTCTCGATTATGCCAACCAGCTCAATCATCTCGAAAAGTCTCGCTCATTGCTCACCAAAGAAGTTGAAATGTCGAATAAATTTGTAAATGTTAACGGAAAATTGGCGTATAAATTGGGCTTTTTGTTGGGACTCGCATTGATGATTTTGATGATTTAGGAGAAAGTATGGGAGTAGATATTATTTTCAAAATTGCCGCGATTGGATTGATTACGGCGATTATCAATATAATTCTCAAGAAAAGTGACAAGGACGAAATTGCCACGATTGTTACTATTGCGAGCGTTTTGATTGTTTTGACATTGATAATTGATATGATAACGGGACTTTTCGACAGCCTGCGTTCAATATTAAATATCTATGTCGGGTGAGCGTATGGACATTTTTAAGATTATTGGCGTGGCGCTTGTCGGCGCGATTTGTTCGCTTGTGCTCAAAAACACTCATTCGCAATACGCCTTGTTGGTAACGCTCGCGACGGGGCTTGTCATTCTTATAATTTGCGTAAACTCGCTCAACGGAGTAATTCTCGCGTTCCAAGAAATTGTCGACAAGACGGGCGTTGACCAAAAATTGTTCGCGCAGTTGCTCAAAATTATTGGAATTGGTTATCTTACGGAATATTCCGCGAGCATTTGCGCTGATTTGGAGTGCGGAAGTATTGGCAAAAAGTTGGGCTTTGCAGGCAAAATTACAATTTTTATCATGTCCTTGCCAATTGTAAAAGGCTTGGTCGAGGTGGTGGCTGCGCTTGTTTAAAACAAATTGTAAAATAAATTTTATAAATAACATTGCGCAAAACAAGAAATTCGCTCAACAACAAATGTTTGCGACACACGATAATTTTGCGAAAAAATGCAAGTTTTCTGCAAACAAAAAGTGGAAATTCGCTCCGCGTTCGTCAAAATTTTTGATATCGTTTTTGATTGCCAGCGTTGTTGTTTGCTTGATAGCGTGCATTTGTGTGTGCGTTTTCCAAAAAGAATGTTTTGCCAGCGACAAGAAAAATTCCGCAAGTGGCGAATTGCAAAACGAACTCGAGCAAAATGTCGATGACAATTTGAATATTCTTGATTTTGACAGCCTTGACAAATGGTTGGCTGGGCTTGACGGCGAGTATGGCGGAGTCGCAGGGAATGGCTTTCGCGCGATGATAAATGACATAATTAACGGAAATTTTAAGGGCGATTTTAACACTTTTTCCAACATTCTTTTAAAAAGTTTTGCGGGCGCGCTCCTTGACATTATGCCAATGCTCTTGATGTTGGTCGCGATAGCGGTGCTGTTTAGCATTCTCAACGGCTTGACATCGGGGTTTTTGTCGACGCAAACAAAAGAAATAATTTATTTTGTGTGCTACAGCTCGATGATAATTATGATTTTGGTCAAAACAACACAGCTCATTGGGCTCACAAAGGGCGTCGTTGGCTCAATGCAATCACTGATGGAGCTCGCCTTTCCGTTGCTTGTGACGGCGATTACAATGCTTGGCGGAATCAACACGGCTGCTGTTTTCAAGCCAATGATGGCGGTGCTGTCGGCGTCGATTATGAGCGTTATATCAAAGTTCGTTATGCCGTTGTTTATCGCGATAATCATTTTTTGCGTCGTGGGCAATCTTTCGAAAGAAATTCGATTGGAGAAAATTACAAACTTTTTCCACTCGCTTGCAAAAACAGTTTTGGGCGCGATTTTTAGCATATTTGTAACTTTCTTATCACTGCAGGGCTTGACTGGCAACATTTTGGACAGCGTTTCGGTCAAAACTGCAAAGTTTGCGATGCAATCTTACGTGCCAATTTTGGGGGGATATCTCTCTGACGGGTTCGACTTGTTGATGGCGAGCGTGGTGCTTATCAAAAACTCTATGGGGGTGGCGTTTATTGTGATAATCGTCGCGACAATTCTTTCGCCAATCATCAAAATTGCGGTGTTTTCGCTAGGTTTGAAACTTGTAAGTGGCATTGTCGAGCCACTTTGCGACGAAAGATTTAGCAAAATGACGTCGGCAGTGTCCAAAAATTTGACCTTGCTTATTGTGATTATTATCGGCGTCGCGTTT
>JAVXBP010000011.1:0-23083 GCA_036659935.1 Clostridia bacterium | reverse complement strand
AGTCGTAACAAGGTAGCCGTATCGGAAGGTGCGGCTGGATCACCTCCTTTTAAGGAGTAGCATTGTGCTACTTTGTCGAGATATGAAGCAATTCGTATCACTCGCAAGAGTATAAATTAGTTCCGTATATTCAACCAACTCTCTGTTTCGTTTGGTATTTTAAAAAGAAATTTTACAGCGTTATATGCAAATATAGCGCTGTTTTTTTTATTGTAAATTATTTTATTGTATATTAAGAAATTTAACTTGATTGCAAAGTATTGTTGCCAATGTTTTCAATTTTAGAAATTTGTTTATTGCAAAGGTTTGTTGCCAATGTTTTTAATTTTTCAAATTTGTTGCTTTCAATGGTTTGTTATAAATATTTTTAATATAATAATTTTTTTATTTTATTTTCCTTGCAATTTTGGAATTTATTGATTGTAAAGTATTGTTACAAATATTTTCAATTTTGCAAATTTTGTTTGATTGACAATTTTTATTGTAATTATTTTCAATTGTAAAGTTTAACTTGATTGTTTTGTTGTAACTGTTTTGCAATTTTGTTGATTGATAATTTTGGGCAAAAAAAATAGAAAGCAATCGCGCTTTCTATTATAATATATATTATATACAATACTATATTGTTTTGAGTTGTTCCGCCGTTTTGCAAAATCGAAAATATAATTCGATATTCGCATTTTGCGTTGTGGAACTTATTAATATAAATTTGTTCAAAAAGTTTGTTGTTGCGATTGTTTTATTTTCAAATTAAAATTTATCACAATACTTTTTTGTGTTGATTGCTATTCAAACAAATCAAAAGTCGTTCAAAAAGTTTTTTTGCGCAGTGAGCAATATGCGTTTGCGCTTATCGCTTGCTCGTGGCCGACAAGTCCGAGCTTTTCTGTCGTGGTGGCAGAGAGCGAAACTCGCAGGGGGGAGACATTCAAAATTTGTGCGATAATAGCTTGCATTTGTGGAATATAATTTTTCAATTTTGGTTGTTGCGCCATTACCACTGCGGAAAGGTTGTTGACGACAAAACCTTGCGATGTTATCAACGTCATTACTTCTTGCAAAAGTTTGGCTGAGTTTGCGTTTTTGTAACGCTCGTCGCTGTCAGGGAAAAGACAGCCGATATCGCGGTTGTTGGATGCGGAAAGTATAGCGTCCATAATCGCGTGTAGCAAAACATCCGCGTCACTGTGACCGAGCAAGCCCCTTGAGTGCGGAACTTCCAGCCCGCCAAGAATTAGCTTGCGCCCGTCGACAAGTTGGTGTGTGTCCCAGCCGTTGCCGACAAAAAAGTTGTCGGGCGTAAAGGTTCGGAAATCACTTGGATAAGTCAATTTTGTGTTTTCTTCTTCGCCGTCGCAAAGGTGAACTTCTCCGCAATAATTTTCGAACAAGCTCGCGTCGTCAGCAAAGTCTTTTTTGTCAGCGATTGCGCGCGAGTAAGCGGAAAAAAGAGCTGAGAACTCGAAGGCTTGTGGCGTTTGAACTCTCACAAATTGATTGCGGTTGACAGAGTGGCTCGCTTGTGTATTATTTTGACAGCAATCGAGTGAATTACTTGTATGACTTGATTGAGTAACTTTTTGATTATTGTTTGTCGAGTTGCTCGCTTGTGTGTCATTTTGCGCGCCCAACTGTCTGAGACTGTCCGAGCAAGGCAAGCAAGGAATTGCGCTGCCAAATTGCTCGCAGGTCGATATTACGCGGTCGATGAGCTGTTGGGAAACAAACGGTCGCGCGCCGTCATGTATGAGAACAAAATGCGCGTTTTGTTGCAGTTTTTCCGCGATATTTTTGCGTTTTTCGCCACTATTTTGGCAATTTTCCGCGATATTGTTGCATTGTTTTTGAGATTGAAATGCAATGTTTTTTTGATTGGAACTCTCATTGCGATTGATTGCCGACAATGCGTTCCAAACCGATTGCGTGCGTGACGCGCCACCATCGCAAACGATAATTTGCAAGTGAGAATTCTGCGCGATAGCGCTTATCCATTCTTTGTCGTCGGGCGAGCAAGAAACATAAATCGCGTTGACGTCATCGCGAGAAAACGCGCTCAAAGTTTTTTCCAGCGCGCTCATTCCGCCAATGTCAAATTTGAGCTTGTTGTAACCAAGCCCCGCGCGACTTCCATTGCCACCGCAAGCGAGAATAATATCAACCATCAATCAGCACCTCATACATATCCGCGCATTCTTCTTTTTTGACAATTTCGTCAAGGCGCAACACCTTGAAAGAAAAAGTTTTGTCGCCAAATTGCAAAGTGACGATATCGCCCAACTTGAGTTGCGCGCCAGCCTTTGCAGGGCGAGAATTTATTTGCACGCGTTTGCTGTCGCAAGCTTCGTTTGCCACAGTGCGGCGTTTTATTATTCGAGAAACCTTGAGGAATTTGTCCAATCGCATACAATCACCTATATTCTTTTGAATATTATAACAAATCGGGGACGAATTGTCAATTGCGAATTGAAAGCAAACTCGTCAAATAAAAAGTAGCGACAAATTTTGCTGTCGAAAAAGACAAAAAATGCGAAAAAGCAAAAAAAGCGAGCTTGCAACTTATCGCAGGCAAAAAACGCTTGCAAATAATGCAAAAGACAAAAGAATAAAGACAAAAAACAAAGCTAGAAAACTTATCGCTCGGCGAAAAGAAGGAAGTTAAAAAACAAACGAAAAGACAAAAACGCAAAAGAAAACGAAAAAAAGCAAAAAAGCTACTTCAAAAACTTAACGCTCGAAGAAAAAACAAACAAATACAAAAGTCAATTTTACACAAATTTTACAAATATTTTACACAAATTTTACACAAAAAGAAAATAAAATTGCGATAAAAAACAATCTTTTAACAAATTTTCGACTATCGGCAAAAAATGAACGAAAAACAACAAAAAAGCCTATATATATTAAAATATATGCACAAAATCGTTGACGAATTTACACGCAAGTGTTACAATGCTATTTGTATGATTATATAGAAAGGAATGTGTCTGCTGTTATTTTCTAACCAAAAGTTGTAAGAAAACTTCTTTTGTAAGACGAAAAAAGAGATGTGTTTATTCTACGCAATTGAAAATTTTTAAGGAGGGTATTATATGCCTCAGAGAATTCACGAAGTTAAATATGGCAATACTACAAGAAAGTGTTTTTCAAAAATAAAAGACACTCTCGAAATTCCATATTTGATAGAGTTGCAAAAGGAGTCCTTCAAGCAATTTATCACCACCGGAATCAAGGAAGTTTTGGACGATTATTCACCGGTTGTTGACAGAGCAAACAGATTGGAACTGCACTATCTTGGTTTCAGTTTGGAAGGCACGCCAAAGTATGGCATCAAGGAATGCAAAGACCGCGACGCCACTTATTCGCTACCACTCAAAGTCAAAGTTAGACTTGTGAGAGTAGAAACAGGAGATATGACGGAAGAAGAAGTTTTTATGGGTGATTTTCCTATCATCACAGAAAACGGTTCTTTCATTATCAACGGCGCTGAGCGTGTTATTGTCAGCCAGTTGGTAAGAAGCCCTGGCGTATATACGATTGCTAACGTGGACAAGTCCGGTATCGAAAGATATGAGACGACCGTTATGCCAAACCGTGGCGCTTGGCTCGAATTCAAACAAGACACCAACGACCTTTTGTGGGTAAACGTTGACCGCAACCGCAAGTTGCTCGCGACAATTTTGTTGCGCGCCCTTGGTTTGGGCGGAAACGACGCTTTGTTGGAATTGTTTGGAGAAGAAAAAATTCTCCAAGAAACTCTGGCAAAGGACACCACGTCAACAGAAGAAGACGCCAAAATCGAACTCTACAAGAGATTGAAGCCGGGCGAAATTCCTACTCAAGACGGCATAACTCACCTTATCAACGACTTGTTCTACAATTCTCGCAAATATGACTTTTTGCGCGTAGGAAGATACAAGGTCAACAAAAAGCTCAGCCTTGCGAGCCGTATTGAAGGACAAACTCTCGCAGAGGACGTCGTAAATATGGAAACGGGAGAGTTGCTCTCTTACGCTGGCGAAGTTGTTGACAAAGAAAAGTCTATCGAAATCCAAAATTCGGGCATCAACAGTGTGTTTATCGCGACAAAAGACGGCGGAAAGTTCAAGGTTATTGGCAACAATACCGTTGACCTCAGCAACTTTGTTGACTGCACTCCACGCGACCTCGGAATTCTCGAAAAAGTATATTATCCAGCCCTCAAACAATTGCTTGCGCAATATCCTGACGTTGAAGAATTGAAATTGCAAATTCGCGCAAACAGAGATGACTTGGTTGTAAAACACGTTACTCGCGACGATATTATCGCTGCGGTTTCTTACAATCTCGGCTTGGTTCACGGCTTTGGAATGACTGACAATATCGACCACTTGGCAAACAGACGCGTGCGTTCTGTCGGAGAATTGTTGCAGAACCAATTTAGAATTGGTATGGCAAGACTTGACAGAGGCATCAAAGAAAAAATGAGCATTACTCAAGACGACGGCGAATATAAGGCGCAAAGCTTTATCAATATCAAGCCAGTCACCGCTGTCATCAAAGAGTTTTTCTGCTCGTCACAGTTGTCACAATTTATGGACCACCACAACCCAATCGCCGAGCTTACTCACAAACGTAAGCTGTCAGCCCTTGGACCTGGCGGTTTGAACAGAGAGCGCGCAGGCTTTGACGTCCGCGACGTTCACCACACGCACTATGGTCGTATGTGTCCTATTGAGACGCCAGAAGGTCAAAACATCGGACTTATCTCGTCCCTTGCGACATATGCGAGAGTCAACGAATATGGCTTTATCGAAGCGCCTTACCGCAAGGTAGACAAGCAGAACGGCTATGTTACGGACACTGTTGAATATTTGCAAGCTGACGAAGAAGACAAATATATCGTCGCGCAAGCGAACGCTCCGTTGGACGAGAACTCAAAATTTGTCAACGCTCGCGTAACTTGCAGAATCAAAGAAGATATCAGAGAAGTTGACAGAGAAAAAGTCGATTATATGGACGTTTCTCCAAAGCAAGTTATTTCTGTCGCGTCAGCGCTTATCCCGTTCTTGGAGAACGATGATACAGCCCGCGCGTTGATGGGTTCTAACATGCAACGTCAAGCAGTTCCATTGCTCAAGCCACAAGCTCCTATCATTGCGACAGGCATCGAATACAAAATCGCTTATGACAGTGGAGTTATGATTCTTGCAAAGCGCCCAGGCGCGGTCAAGAGCGTAAGCGCTGAGAAGATTGTTGTTTCGACAGAAGACGGCGACGAAGATAGTTACTTGTTGCAAAAGTTCGAAAGAAGCAACGCAGGCACTTGCATAACACAAAAGCCTATTGTCGCTCGCGGAGACAAAGTTTTCAAGGGCATGGTTTTGGCGGACGGTCCGTCAACTGACAATGGCGAATTGGCGCTCGGTCGCAACATTCTCATCGGCTATATGTCGTGGGAAGGTTACAACTATGAGGACGCTATTTTGATAAGCGAAGACCTTGTCAAAGACGACGTGTTCACATCAATACATATTGAAGAATACGAAATCGAGGCGAGAGATACAAAACTCGGCGAAGAACAAATCACACGCGACATTCCAAACCTTGGCGATGACGCTTTGAGATATTTGGACGAGGACGGCATAATCATGGTCGGCGCAGAAGTCCACAGTGGCGACATTCTCGTAGGGCGCGTTACTCCAAAAGGAGAAACGGAGCTTACTCCAGAAGAAAGATTGTTGCGCGCTATCTTTGGTCAAAAGGCAAGAGAAGTCAGAGACACATCACTCAAATTGCCTCACGGTCAATATGGCATTGTTGTTGATATCAAAATATTTACAAGAGAAAACCGCGACGAATTGTCACCGGGCGTAAACAAACTTGTAAGAATCTATGTCGCTCAAAAGCGTAAAATCGGCGTCGGCGACAAAATGTCAGGTCGTCACGGAAACAAGGGCGTTGTATCACGCGTTTTGCCTCGTGAAGATATGCCATTTATGGCGGACGGCACTCCATTGCAAATCGTGCTCAACCCGTTGGGCGTTCCTTCTCGTATGAATATCGGTCAGGTATTGGAAGTTCACTTGGGCTTGGTTTCGAAGATGCTCGGTTGGAAAATTGCCACACCAGTATTCGATGGCGCGACGGAAGCGGATATCAAAGAATTGTTCGAACAAAACAACATTCCTGCAAACGGAAAGCTTGAGTTGTTCGACGGCAGAACGGGCGAAAGATTCGAGAACCCAGTCACTGTCGGATATATGTATATGTTGAAACTTTGCCACCTTGTCGACGACAAGATTCACGCAAGATCAACAGGTCCTTACAGCTTGGTTACACAACAACCTTTGGGAGGAAAAGCTCAATTCGGCGGACAAAGATTCGGAGAAATGGAAGTTTGGGCTCTCGAGGCTTATGGCGCGGCGCACATATTGCAAGAAATTCTTACGGTAAAATCAGATGACGTCGTAGGTCGTGTAAAGGCATATGAGTCAATCGTCAAGGGCGTTCCTATCACAGAACCAGGCACTCCAGAATCATTCAAAGTATTGATAAAAGAGTTCCAAGCGCTTGGATTGGACGTGAAAGTTCTCAACGAAAACAAGGAAGAAATCGGACTCAGAGAAATGATTGACGACGATGTAGAATTGTTGGCGGAAAAGGAACAAGAAAGAGACGAAGTAGATGTATTCGATATCGGAAACGACGATGTGTTCAAGCTCGCCGAAGAAGACGGAAACATATTTGACTTTGGAGAACAAGACGAAAATGCAGAAAAAGATGATGACATTTTTGGCAACTTGTTTGACAAAGACGAAGAGTAAGGAGAACAAGTATGTCAGAAATAAACAATTTTGATTCCATACAAATTGGTATAGCGTCGCCTGAGAAGATCAGATCTTGGTCGCACGGCGAAGTTACCAAACCGGAAACAATCAACTATAGAACGCAAAAGCCAGAAAAAGACGGCTTGTTCTGCGAGAAAATTTTTGGGCCTACAAAGGACTGGGAGTGCCATTGCGGAAAGTATAAGCGTATTCGTTACAAGGGAGTAGTTTGTGACAAATGCGGAGTTGAAGTAACAAAGGCAAAAGTAAGACGCGAGAGAATGGGACATATAGAACTTGCTTGTCCTGTCTCTCACATATGGTATTTCAAGGGCGTTCAATCTCTTGGATATACTCTCGATATGTCTCAGAAAGACTTGGAGCACGTGCTTTATTACAGCAAATATGTTGTAACAAACAAGGGCACTTCCAACTTTGAGGCAAAACAAGTTATTGACGACAAAGAATATAGAGAAGCGATAGAAAACTTTGGCGCTAACTCTTTCAAGGCAGGCAAAGGCGCGGAAGCAGTCAAAGAATTGTTGATGCGCATTGACCTTCCAAAAGAAGCGAAAGACCTCGAGGAAGTTATCGCGACGGCTACTGGTCAAAGAAAACAAAAAGCGGTAAAAAGATATCAAATTATTGAGTCTTTCCGTCGCAGTGGCAACCGTCCTGAGTGGATGGTTATGGACGTTGTGCCAGTTTTGCCTCCTGAGTTGAGACCTATGGTTCCGCTCGATGGCGGAAGATATGCCGCGTCAGACTTGAATGACTTGTACAGACGTGTCATCAACCGCAACAACCGTCTCAAAAGACTTATGGAACTTGGCGCGCCAGAAATCATGGTCATCAACGAGAAGAGAATGTTGCAAGAAGCCGTTGACGCATTGATTGACAATGGTCGTCGTGGCAAGGCCGTTACAGGCGCAGGAAACAGAGAATTGAAGTCTTTGACAGGAATGCTCAAAGGAAAACAAGGTCGTTTCCGTCAAAACTTGCTCGGAAAGCGTGTTGACTATTCTGGTCGTTCGGTTATTGTCGTTGGTCCAGAACTCAAAATGTATCAATGCGGAATTCCAAAAGAAATGGCGCTCGAATTGTTCAAGCCGTTTGTTATGAAAAAGCTTGTTGATTATGGCACTTGCTTGAATATTAAGTCGGCAAAGAGAGTAATCGAAAAAGCGCAAGACGTCAAAATTTGGGATATACTCGAAGAAGTCATCAAAGACCACCCAGTATTGCTCAACCGCGCTCCGTCTTTGCACAGATTGTCAATCCAAGCTTTCGAACCAGTTTTGGTTGAAGGCAGAGCTATCAAATTGCATCCATTGGCTTGCGGCGCGTTCAACGCCGACTTCGATGGTGACCAAATGGCGGTGCACGTTCCGTTGTCAATAGAAGCGAGAGCGGAAGCAAGATTCTTGATGCTCGCGACAAACAATATTTTGAAGTTGAGTGATGGCAAACCAGTCGTTTCTCCTTCTCAAGATATGGTTATCGGAAGTTATTATCTTACGATTGACAAAGAAAACGGACTTGGCGGAGGAAGATATTTCCGCAACGCCAACGAAGCAAAAATGGCTTATCAAGCTCATCAAATTGAGTTGCAATCAGTTGTTAATATCCGCATAGAAAAAGAGATTGACGGTGAACTTCACCACAAAATGCTCAAAACTACTATCGGAAGAATTATTTTCAACGAGGCAATTCCACAAGATTTGCACTTTACTCCAAGAGAAACCGTTGACCAAAAGCTCGACCTAGAGATAGATATGACTGTTGGCAAAAAGGAACTCTCGAGAATTGTTGACGCGTGCTTCAAATATAAGGGCGCGACAGAAACTTCCATTATCCTTGACAAGATCAAGGCGTTGGGCTTCAAATATTCAACAATAGGAGCTATCACAGCAAGCGTATTCGATATGCACGTTCCACCAAAGAAGAAAGAGATTATCACTGCGGCAGAACAAAGCGTTATCGCAATCGAAAACCAATTCAAGCGTGGTCGTTTGAGCGACGAAGATAGACGCCGTCAAACAGTCGAGATTTGGAAGAAAGCGAAAGCCGACGTCGACGAAGAACTCAAAAAGGGAATGGACAAATTCAACCCAATTTGGATGATGGCGAACTCAGGCGCGCGTGGTAGCATGACACAGATTTCTCAGTTGTGCAGTATGAAAGGACTTGTCCAAGACCCGTCAGGAAAAGTCATCGAATTGCCAGTTAAGTCGTCATTCCGCGAAGGCTTGTCCGTTTTGGAATACTTTATTTCATCACACGGCGGTCGTAAAGGTATGGCAGATACAGCGTTGAAGACAGCTGACTCAGGTTATTTGACCCGTCGTCTCGTTGACGTAGCGCAAGACGTTATTATCAGCGAATCAGATTGCGGAGACGTCAAGGGAGTCATGGTCAAACTTGCTGCTGGCGACGATATCGCGACAGCTCGCAAAGAGTTCAAAGAGAAAATTGACGGCAGATATACCTTGGGCGACGTTGTTGACAGCGACACTGGCGAAGTTCTTTTCCAGAAAGATACTTTCATTGGCGCGGATGTTCTCGACGTTATTATGGCGCACAACGTTCAATCAATGAAGATCAGAAGCGCTATGACTTGCTTGTCGAAACACGGCGTTTGCGCGAAGTGCTATGGCAAGAATATGGCGTCCAACAACCCAGTAAAACTTGGCGAAGCAGTCGGCATTATCGCGGCGCAATCAATCGGCGAGCCAGGAACACAGCTTACTATGAGAACCTTCCATACCGGCGGCGTAGCGTTGGATAGCGATATCACAAACGGTTTGCCTCGTGTGCAAGAATTGTTCGAAGCAAGACGTCCAAAAGGTCAAGCGTTGGTAACGGAAGTCAAAGGTCAAGTTGAGATGCTCGACGACAAAAAGATTATCAAAATTACTCCAACTGACAAAGACAAAGAGCCAGTTGAATACAAGATTATCTTTGGTCAAAAACCTTGCGTAGAAAATGGTCAAGTTGTAGAAGCGGGCGACCCGTTGACACATGGTAACATTTATCCACAAGATATTCTCCGCATCAAAGGACACATGGCGGTTCAAGAATATATCATCAAGGAAGTAAAAGACACTTACCAATCAGCCGGCGTTGACATCAACGACAAACATATCGAGATTATCGTTCGTCAAATGTTGAGAAAGGTTGTAGTAGAAAAGCAAGGCACAACAGCGATGTTCCCTGGCGAATATGTCGATATCTTTACTTTCCAAGAAGAAAACGAGAAAGTTATCGAGGCGGGCGGTGAGCCAGCTACTGCAAAGAGAGCGTTGCTCGGAATTACAAAAGCGTCGCTTGCATCAGAATCATTCTTGTCGGCGGCAGCCTTCCAAGAGACAGCGAAAGTTCTTACCGAAGCCGCTATCAAAAACAAAATTGATGGCTTGCACGGACTCAAAGAAAACGTTATCCTTGGCAAGTTGATTCCTGCAGGAACAGGTCTCAAAATGTATCGCAACGTTACGGCGTTGCCTGCAAACAATGTCGAAGCGAAAATCGTCGAAGAATCTCTTGTTGAGAAGTTCTCGGCGGAAGACGATATCGAAGACTAAAACTTACAATGTCGAAGCGAAAATTGTCGAAGAATTTCTCGTTGAGAAGTTCTCGACAAAAGACGGCATTGAATAAAAAACGCAATATGTCGAAGTAAAATTGTTGAGAAGTTCTTGACAAAAGCGACATAAAAGACTAAAACTTAATATTAATAGTTCTATAAAGAGTGTGGGAGTGATTGGACACTGTGAACACACAGCAACCTAGCAATAAGGTGCTAAATTCCACAAGAAAAATACTTGAAAGATAGAAGAACAAGAATACCGCTATCTTTGTAGTGTTTCGCTATAAGGTGGCGGTATTTTTCTAGGAGAATACTATGGAAAAAAGATTATTTACAAGCGAAAGCGTGACAGAAGGTCACCCTGACAAAGTTTGTGACAAAATTTCTGACAGCGTGCTTGACGCTTTGTTGGAACAAGACCCAAACAGCCGTGTTGCGGCGGAAACTTGCTGCTGCACTGGGCTCGCTATGATAATGGGAGAGATTACTTCCAACGCAGTCGTAGATTATGAGAAAATTATCAGAAAAGCAATTCTTGATATCGGCTATGACGACGAAGCGAAAGGTTTCGACGGCAACAAGTGTGACGTTTTGATGAGAATTGACAAGCAGTCAGCCGACATTGCGCTCGGCGTGGACAACAGCTTGGAAAACAAAGAAAACGACAATGATGTTTATGACCGCATTGGCGCGGGCGACCAAGGAATGGTTTTTGGCTTTGCTTGCAATGAGACGCCAGAACTTATGCCAATGCCTATACATTTGGCTCATAAATTGACAGCGCAACTTGCAAAAATAAGAAAAGAAAGCGTGTTGAATTACTTGCGCCCTGACGGAAAAGCTCAAGTTACGGTCGAATATGACGGCGGCAAAGTGTCGAGAATTGAGGCGGTTGTCGTGTCAACTCAACACAACGAAAGCATTGATATCCCAACATTGAGAAAAGATATCAAAAAGTTTGTAATTGACGAAGTTATTCCGTCCGAGCTTATGGACGAAAACACAAAAATTTATATCAATCCGACTGGAAGATTTGTTATCGGCGGACCAAACGGCGACAGTGGACTGACAGGAAGAAAGATTATTGTTGACAGTTATGGCGGTTATTGTCCGCACGGCGGTGGCGCATTCTCAGGAAAAGACGCCACAAAAGTGGACAGAAGCGCTTGCTATATGGCAAGATATGTCGCAAAAAACATTGTAGCGAGCGGAATTGCCGACAAATGTCAGCTCGATATCGCTTATGCAATCGGAGTGGCAAAGCCAGTCGCTGTCGAAGTGAATTGCTTTGGCACAAGCAAATATTCGAAAGAACAAATTGCAAAAGTAATCAGCAAAGTTTTCGACTTGAGACCTTTGGCTATTATCGAGAAACTCGAGTTGAGAAAACCACAATTTGCCAAGACGAGCAATTATGGACATTTTGGCAGAGAAGACCAAGGTTTTGCTTGGGAAAAAACAGACAAAATTGACGAAATTTTGCAAGCTGTAAGAAAGGTGTAGAAGGTGCAATTAGAAGGAAGCGTAGAAGAAATTATTTTTCGTAATGACGAAAATGGTTATAGCGTTTTGGTTGTCGACTGCAATAACGAATTAGTTACTGCGGTCGGCATTTTTCCGCCTTTGGGCAGTGGCGAAACACTGCAAATGCAAGGTGAGTGGTTGGAAAACAAACGCTTTGGGCAACAATTTTCTGTTGAAAAAGTCAAAGTTGTACAACCAAATTCTGAGGAAACGATTATAAAATATCTCTCGAGCGGACTTTTTAAGGGCGTGGGCGAACACACTGCGGCTGGCATTGTGGAAATGTTCGGGCTGGAAACATTGGATATTATCGAATTCCAACCGATAAAACTTTCCAAAATTAAGGGAATATCGACCAACAAAGCTATGCTGATTGGCGAGACTTTCAAAGAACTCAAAGATATGCAAGCGGTGATTATGTACTTGCAAAATTATGATATCGGGCTCAATCTCGCTATCAAAATTTATCGAGTATATGGCAAGTCGGCAGGCAACATTCTCGAGACAAACCCTTACAAACTCGTCGACGAAATCGACGGCGTGGGCTTTGTCACCGCCGACCAACTCGCGGTCAAGATTGGGATAAAAAGCGACAGCAAATTCCGCGTAAGTTCGGGCATTTGTTACGCGTTGAGAGAGACGGCGTCGATGAACGGCAACACTTATTTGCCCAAGGAAAAACTCTTTGGCGAGGTGTCAAAGTTGTTGAAACTCAACCTTGACGAATATGCAGACTTGTTGAATGATTGCGTGGCGGAGTGCGTCGTGCAAGGCAAAATTGTCGAGATAAAAAACGGCGAAGAAAAGCGCATAATGCTGTCCAAATTCTACAATACCGAGATGGCGATTGCGCTCAAACTTATCAGAATGATAAAAAATTGCGACAATATATCGCTCAATCTCGACGTAGAATTGACCGAATATGAGAAAATAAACAAAATTCAATTGCACGAAAGCCAAAAAAAGGCGATAGAAAACTGCATATCTTATGGCGTAAACGTCATTACTGGTGGACCGGGGACGGGCAAAACAACTATCATAAAGTGCATTATGGAAATTCTTACCGCGCTCGGAAAGAAAGTTTGTCTTTGCGCGCCAACGGGCAGAGCCTCCAAGCGCCTTGCAGAGGCGACGGGCGAGACGGCGAAAACAATTCACCGTATGCTCGACCTTGACTTTAAGGACGGCAAAGGCTTTTTTACTTACAACGAAAGCTCAAAACTCGACGCGGATATTGTCATCGTCGACGAAGTGAGCATGTGCGACGAATATGTTTTCAACGCGCTTATCAGCGCAATTCCGACGGGCGGAAGATTGATAATGGTGGGCGACAAGGACCAGTTGCCGTCGGTGGGCGCTGGCAACGTTCTTGCTGACGTCATCGCGAGCGGACTTGTGTCGGTCAACTGTTTGACAAGAATTTATCGTCAAGGGGACGAAAGCACAATTATCGAAAACGCGCACAAAATAAATCACGGCGAAATGCCAATTCTTGACAACAAATCAGCCGACTTTTTCTTTGACAACCAAGTCGAGCAGGGGGGAATTCTTAAGAACACAATTGATATGGTTACGTCGAGAATTCCAAAATTCGCGAATGTCAAATCGAGCGATATTCAAGTGCTTTGCCCAATGAAAAAGGGGCTGGCAGGCGTGGAAAATATGAACGTTCAGTTGCAAGACGCGCTCAATCCGTTAGCGCCAGACAAACCGCAAATTACAATTGGAAGCAATGGCATTTTCCGCAAGGGCGACAAAGTCATTCATATGGTCAACAATTATCAAATGGAATGGCTCAACAAGCTTGACAATTCCGCAGGGGCAGGAGTTTTTAATGGCGATATCGGCTATATCGTCGACGTTTTTCCGCGCGAGCCGAGCCTTGTGGTTGAGTTCGAGGACGGAAAGGTCGCAAAATATGCGCAGTCGGACTTTGAACAACTTGCTTTGGCTTACGCGATATCAATACACAAGTCGCAAGGGTCAGAGTTTTCGGTCGCGTTGATAGCGATTGCAGGCGGAAGTTATATGATTATGACGCGCAACTTGCTCTATACGGCGGTTACGCGCGCAAAAAATATGGTCGTCATTGTCGGCAACCGCGACAGTGTAGAAAAAATGGTGAAGAACAATTTTACCGAGAAGCGTTATAGTATGCTTGCAGATATGCTCCAAATGCAATCAAAATTGCAATCTTTTGACGAGAAAATTTAACGAAAAAACATTTGAAAAGCGATTATTTTCGACGGCTTTTACTCACGGCAAAGGGGACAAAAAATTTGCAAAAGAGTAAATTTTAACAAAATTCTTATTATTTTACACAAATATTACAAAAAAAGCCTTATATGGGCGCGCTCAAGCCCGCGCGCGCAAAGAAAAAACTTGACTAGAATAATTTTTTATAGTATAATATATCAATAATGCGTAAGTCTTTGATGACAGCGCAAAGTGGCGTTTTGGCAAACATGCGTCAATCTTAATTACAAAGCGAGGGACACAAATGGGATTGTTTGATAAGATATTTCCGAGTTACAACGAGAAAGAACTCAAAAAAATAGAAAAAACCGTTGTCAAAATTGAGGCTTTGGCCGAGCAATTCGCAGCGAAGTCTGACGATGAACTCAAGGCTATGACGGCGCAATTCAAAGAGAGATTCGCAAATGGCGAGACACTTGACCAATTGTTGCCGGAAGCTTTTGCAACGATGAGAGAAGCCAGCGAAAGAGTGCTCAGCATGAGACATTATCACGTGCAACTTATCGGTGGCGTCGTGTTGTATCAGGGCAGAATCGCCGAGATGAAAACGGGCGAAGGCAAAACGCTTGTCGCGACATTGCCAGCATATCTCAACGCATTGACTGGCAAGGGCGTGCATATCGTCACTGTCAATGACTATCTTGCAAAAAGAGACGCCGAGTGGATGGGCAAGGTCTTTACTTTCCTTGGGCTTACTGTTGGCGTAAATATTTCCCAAATGTCAACTGAAGAAAAAAGAGCCGCTTACAATTGTGACATTCTCTATTCAACAAACAACGAGCTTGGCTTTGACTATTTGCGTGACAACATGGTCAAGTCAAAAGAGAATTGCGTTCAAAGAGAATTGTCCTTTGCAATCGTCGACGAAGTTGACTCAATCTTGATTGACGAAGCGAGAACTCCTTTGATTATCAGCGGTCGTTCGAACAAAAGCAGTGAGACTTATATCACCGCAAACCGCTTTGTCAAAACTCTCCAAGACGACGATTATGAGATTGGCGAAAAGGAAAAATCAATTTATTTGAACGAGAATGGCGCGGCAAAAGCCGAGACATATTTCCACATCGAAAACCTTACAGATTACGAAAATCAAGACTTGAAACACTATATTGACAACGCGCTCAAGGCGCATTTCATTATGAAAAAAGAGTCCAACTATATTGTTATGGACGGCGAAGTTATCATTGTCGACGAGTTTACTGGCCGTCAAATGATAGGCAGACGTTATTCTGACGGCTTGCACCAAGCTATCGAAGCGAAAGAAAACGTTCAAATTCGCTCGGAAGACAAGACTTTGGCGACAATTACTTTCCAGAACTTTTTCCGTTTGTATCGCAAATTGTCAGGAATGACTGGCACGGCAAAGACAGAAGAAAGCGAATTCGAGGGCATTTACAAGCTCGACGTTATCGAATTGCCACCAAACAAGCCTGTCATCAGAATTGACGAAAAAGACAAACTTTACACCACAATCAAAGGCAAATATGACGCGGTAATCGCTGACGTGATTGACTGCAGCAAGCGCCAACAACCAGTTTTGGTCGGCACAGTAAGCGTTGACAAGAGTGAGGAGTTGTCCAGATTGCTCACAAAACAACGCGTCGCGCACAAAGTTTTGAACGCGAAGAATCACGAGCAAGAAGCGGAAATTGTCGCTCAAGCTGGCAAAAAAGGTTCGGTAACAATCGCCACCAACATGGCAGGTCGTGGTACGGATATTTTGCTCGGCGGCAACCCAGAGTTCCTTGCGAAACAAAAGCTTGCGAATATGGGCTACCCACACGATATTATTGAGAAGGCGACGTCTTACGCGAAGCTCACCGACGAAGAAATTATCAAAGCGCGCGAAGATTATTTGAAATTTTTCAAACTTTTCGAAGCGGACACGTCGAAAGAAAAAGAAGAAGTTATCGCGCTTGGCGGATTGAGAATTGTCGGCACAGAAAGACACGAGTCGAGACGTATTGACAATCAGTTGAGAGGTCGAAGCGGTCGTCAAGGCGACCCTGGTTCATCAGTTTTCTATTTGTCAATGGAAGACGACCTTATGAGAGTTTTTGGCGGAGAAACTATGCTCGCCGTCGCTCAAAAGTTTGACCTTGACCCAAACTACCCAATTCAAAACAAGCTTATTACCAAACAAATCGAGTCGGCTCAAGCGAGAGTCGAGGACAGAAACTTTTCTATTCGTAAGCACGTAATTGGTTATGACGACGTTATGAACAAGCAAAGAACTGTTATCTATGAGCAACGCAGAATGGTCCTTGACGGAATGCGCGTTCACGAACAAATTCTCGCGATGATGCGCGCCGTTGTCGAAGGCATTGTTCCAAATTATATTGATTACAACGTTGATTATACCGATTGGGACTATGAGAAATTCAACAAAGAGTTGGAAAGCAACGTTTTGGAAAACGATACAAATTTTGTTACTCCAGAAATGGTGCTTGCAAACAACTCGGCGGAAGCGTTGTCAGAAGTGGTTTACAACAAAGCCGTTGAACAATATCAAGCGAAAGTCGAGACTATCAAGGCGGAATTGGGCATTGACTTTGACACATTTGAGAAAGATTGCTTACTCTATAACGTTGACAACAAATGGAACGAGCACATCGACGCTATGGACGAGTTGAAACAAGGCATTGGACTTGTGGCTTACGCCCAACGCGACCCAGTAATGGTGTTCAAAAAAGAAGGCGCGGATATGTTCAATGAGATGATTGAGGCTATTCAACGCGACACGGTCAGAGTTCTTGCGAAGTCAAAGTTCGAGAGAGAGACAAAAACCGCAGTCAAAGAACAAAAAGAAATCAAAACAAACGAAAAAATTGAGACAGTTCACCGTGGCGAGAAAATTGGCAGAAATGACCTTTGTCCTTGCGGAAGCGGAAAAAAATATAAGAACTGTTGCGGCAAAGAATAAATCTATTTGGTAAGGAAATACTAGATGATATTGATAGAAGAATACAAACAAAGATTGGAAGAAGTGACTGAGTCTTTGCACGAAGTTGGCGACGCGCTCAATATTGACGCGCTCAAAAAACGCAAGGCGGAGTTGAATCTTGTCCAAGAAGAAACTGGCTTTTGGGACGATATGGCAAAAGTCCAAGTTGTCAACAAAGAGCTTGCAAAAATCAACAACAAGCTCAATCATTATGCAAAACTCAGCGCGCGCGTTGACGACGTCGACGTCTTGATAGAATTGTCGTTGGAAGCGGAAAGCGAAGACGACGTGGAAGAAATCGCAAGAGAAATTGGCGCGTTGGAAACGGAAATCGAAACATTGAAGTTGGAAACGCTTTTCCACGGAAAATATGACGGCAACAACGCAATTCTCACGCTGCACGCAGGCGCGGGCGGCACGGAAGCGCAAGATTGGACGAGTATGCTTTTCCGTATGTATATGCGTTACGCTGAGCGCGTCGGCTACAAAACAACAATTTTGGACAAGCTCGACGGCGAAGAAGCAGGCATCAAAACTGTTACTTTCCTTGTCGAAGGAGAAAACGCTTATGGCTATCTCAAGGCGGAAAAGGGAGTGCACAGACTTGTAAGAATATCTCCTTTTGACTCGTCGGCGAGACGGCACACATCGTTTGCATCGCTTGAAGTTATGCCAGAAGTTGAGACGGACGCGACGGTAAAAATTAATATGGACGACGTCAAAGTAGACACTTATCGCAGTGGCGGCGCGGGCGGTCAGCACGTCAACAAGACGGACAGCGCGGTGCGTATGACGCACTTGCCAACTGGCATTGTCGTGCAGTGTCAGAATGAACGCAGTCAAATTCAAAACCGCGAGCAAGCAATGAAAATGTTGCTTTCGAAACTTATCGAGAGACAAGAACACGAGCTTGTAGAAAAAGAAATGGCGATGAAAGGCGATATCAAAAAAATCGAGTGGGGCAGTCAAATTAGGTCATATGTTTTCTGTCCTTACACAATGGTCAAGGACCACAGAACGGGCTTTGAGACGGGCAATATTATTGCGGTTATGGACGGCGACTTGGACGACTTTATCATTGATTATCTCAAAAAATCGAATTAAGCGTCGCGAGTAGAAATTATACTTGACAAAAAAAGTTGCAAGAGTATAGATATTATATTATAAGCGAATTAAGAGTTGAGTGTAAAAAATGAACTTGGCGAAAAGTCGCAAGAGTATTAATTATATTATAAGCAAATCAAGCGTCGCGAGAGTTATTGATTATATTATAAGAGAATTAAGCGTAGCAAGTAGGAAATTATCTTGACGAAGAAAGTCGCGAGAGTTATTGATTATATTAAGAAAGTTAATTGGGCGTTACAAATGGAAAATTATCTAGAAAGTTCAAAAAAGAAATTACAAGCCTTGCGGGACAGGCAAGGCTTGCTTGTTCTCGCGATAGAATCGTCTTGCGACGAAACTGCTTGCGCAATCACGCGCGACAGAACAATTCTTGCAAACGTTATCGCGTCACAAATAGAAATCCACAAGCGTTTTGGCGGAGTCGTGCCTGAGATTGCATCTCGCAATCATACAATGGCGATTGACAACGTTGTCGCCGAGGCGCTCGAGCAAGCGAAATTGTCGCTCGCGGACATTGATTGCATCGCGGTGACTTATGGCGCGGGGCTGTTGGGAGCGCTGCTCGTGGGCGTGTCTTACGCAAAGGCTTTGGCTTACGCGTCAGGCAAACCGCTCGTCGCGGTCAATCATATCAAGGGGCATATATCGGCGAATTATCTTGCGAAACCTGACTTACAGCCGCCTTATATTTGTTTGATTGCAAGTGGCGGACACACGGCGGTGGCTTATGTCAAAGATATTATGGATATGCAAATCGTTGGCACAACTCAAGACGATGCGTGCGGAGAAGCTTTCGACAAAGTCGCGCGCGTGCTTGGGCTCGAATATCCGGGCGGTCCAAGAATAGAAAAACTTGCCTTGAGCGGAAAAAATATTATTCCTATGCCAACTCCACTCAAAGACAAACACAATTATGACTTTTCTTACAGCGGAATCAAGACCGCAGTGATAAATTATGTGCATACAAACGAACAAAAAGGCAACGAGATTGTCAAGGCTGACGTGGCGTGTTCTTTCCAAGAAAAAGCCGTCGGCTTGATGGTGGAAAAGGCGGTCGCGTGCGCGATTGACAAAAAAGTCAACAAGATTGTTATCGGTGGCGGCGTGGGCGCAAACAAGCGTCTCAGAGAAAAAATGCAACAAGAGGCGGACAAGCATAACATAGAAGTTTTCTATCCGCCGTTGATTCTTTGCACGGACAATGGAGCGATGATAGCCTCGCAAGCTTACAATATGATAAGAAATGGTTGTGAGCCAGCCGACTTGTCGCTCGACGCAAACGCAAATGTCAAGATTGTCGATTGAACGGAAAGTTAAATAAAAAAAATTGTCAAAACGCTTAAATATGTTTGACATATTTTGCCTTTGCGTGTAAAATAGCTATGTTAGTGTACAAAATTCTCAAAATATTTGTACAAAAACGTCAAAATGTTGTCGACGCCGCCAAAAGCGGTGAATAAAATGACTCCCTTTTTGGGTTTTGTCATTATAAATATAGGAGGTAGCGAAAATGCCAACAATCAATCAATTAATCAAGCAAGGTCGCGAGAAGCAAGTTAAGAAGAGTGTTACGCCAATATTGGCGGGATGTCCTCAGAAAAGAGGCGTTTGTCTTTCTGTTACAACAACTTCCCCGAAAAAGCCTAACTCTGCTATGAGAAAAATTGCCAGAGTTCGTCTTGTGAACGGTATGGAAGGAACAATTTATATTCCTGGAGTCGGACACAACTTGCAAGAGCACAGCGTAGTTTTGATCAGGGGTGGTAGAGTAAGAGACTTGCCTGGCGTAAGATATCACATTATCCGTGGTACACTTGACAGCGCAGGGGTTGCTAAAAGAATGCAATCAAGATCTAAATATGGCGCTAAAAGACCTAAATAAGGTCAATTCTCCATATTTACAATGTCTAGCTGTCAGCTAGAGAGACAAACAAAATCTAGAAAGGAGGTAGAATTTTATGCCAAGAAGAAGTGGAGTTCCTGCAAGAGACGTATTGCCTGACCCAATGTACAACAGCAAAATCGTAACAAAGCTTACAAACCAAGTTATGATGGACGGAAAGAAAGGTATCGCGCAAGATATCGTGTATGGAGCTTTTAATATTATTGAGACAAAGTTAGCTCAAAATCCAATGGAGGTTTTCAACAAAGCGTTGGAAAACGCAATGCCTATATTGGAAGTTAAAGCTCGTCGCGTAGGTGGTTCAACATATCAAGTTCCTATGGAAATCAGACCAGCTCGCAGACAAACTTTGGCAATCAGATGGCTCGTTTCGTTCGCTCGCAAGAGAAGCGAAAAAACTATGATTGAACGTATCGCTGCAGAATTGATGGACGCTTTCAACAACACCGGAAACGCTGTTAAGAAGAAAGAAGATATGCAGAGAATGGCAGAAGCAAACAAGGCGTTTGCGCATTATCGTTGGTAATCCTTTTATCAATAGATATCATTATATAAGAGGAAATAATATATGGCTAGAGAATTTACTTTGGAAAAAGTTAGAAATATCGGCATCATGGCTCACATCGATGCAGGTAAAACTACAACTTCCGAAAGAATACTTTACTATACGGGTATAAATCACAAGATAGGAGAGGTTCATGATGGCGGCGCTACTATGGACTGGATGGAGCAAGAAAAAGAGCGTGGCATTACAATCACCTCGGCGGCTACTACAACTCATTGGCGTGACACTCGTATAAACCTTATTGATACCCCGGGACACGTGGACTTTACAGTAGAAGTAGAAAGAAGCTTGAGAGTTTTGGACGGAGCGGTCGCAGTTTTCTGCGCTCGTGGTGGTGTTCAACCACAGTCTGAGACAGTATGGCGTCAGGCTACAAAATACAAAGTTCCTCGCATTGCATTTGTTAACAAAATGGACAGAGACGGCGCTGACTTTGAAGGCGTAATAGAAAGTATGAGAAAGCGTTTGCACGCAAATGCAGTCGCTATCGTTGTTCCTATCGGAAAAGAAGAAGACTTTATCGGAATGGTTGACCTTGTGGAAAACCACGCTATCGTTTATACTGACAAAGAAGGAAAAACGTTCGAAATCAGAGAAATTCCTGCTGAGCTCAAAGAAAAATGCTCTCAAGCAAGAGAAGAAATGTTCGACGCGCTTTCTATGTTCGATGACGAATTGATGATGAAATTTATGGAAGGCGAAGAAATTGCTCCTGCAGAAATCAGAACTGCTATCCGCAAGGGCGTCTTGTCAATGAAGCTCACCCCAGTTATTTGTGGTTCAGCTTACAGAAACAAGGGCATTCAACTTTTGTTGGACGCTATCGTTGACTATTTGCCATCACCAATCGACGTTCCTTCAATCGAAGGCACAGTTGTTGGCGACAAAGAGACAAAACTTGTCCGTCATTCATCTGACAGCGAGCCATTCAGCGGACTTGCGTTCAAGATTGCAGTTGACCCTTTTATCGGAAAACTTGCTTTCTTCCGCGTATATTCTGGCTCAATCAAGGCTGGTTCTTATGTTCTCAACTCCACAAAAGGACAAAGAGAAAGAGTAGGCCGTCTTGTAAGAATGCACTCCAATACAAAAGTTGATATTGACGAGGCTTTTGCCGGCGACATTATCGCAATTGTAGGACTCAAAAACACCACCACAGGCGATACGCTTTGCGATATCGACAAACCTATCGTGTTGGAAAGTATGGAGTTCCCAGAGCCTGTTATCAGCGTAGCGATTGAACCAAAAACAAAAGCTGGGCAAGAAAAAATGGGCATGGCGCTTGTCAAACTTGCAGAAGAAGATCCAACATTCAAGACTTATACAAACACCGAGACTGGTCAAACAATTATCTCAGGAATGGGCGAGTTGCACCTTGACATTATCGTAGACAGATTGTTGAAAGAATTCAAGGTTGACGCAAACGTAGGCAGCCCACAAGTTGCTTATAGAGAGACAATTCGCAAGACTGTCAACGCAGAAGGCTTGTTCAAACGCCAATCAGGCGGCAAAGGTCAATATGGACATTGTAAGATCGTATTGTCTCCAAACGAACAAGGCAAGGGCGTAACGTTCAACGACAAGACTGTCGGCGGATCTATTCCAAAAGAATATATTCCTGCTGTCGAGGCTGGTATAAGAGATTCTGCTCGCAACGGCATTATCGCTGGATATGACACTGTTGACTTCAACATCGACCTTATGGACGGAAGTTACCACGAAGTTGACTCATCAGAAATGGCGTTTAAGATTGCAGGTTCAATGGCATTCAAAGACGGCGCGTTGAAAGCTGACGCAGTATTGCTCGAACCTATCATGGCTGTCGAAGTTGAGACTCCAGAAGATTATCTTGGAGACGTTATGGGGACAATCAATGGTCGTCGTGGCAATATCAAAGCTATGGACGCTCACGCAGGCGTGCAAAAAGTTGATTGTGAAATTCCTTTGTCAGAAATGTTCGGCTATGCGACAACATTGCGCAGCTGCACACAAGGACGCGGAAGTTTTACTATGCAACCTGACCACTATGCGGAAGTTCCAAAGAACGTTGCTGAGAAAATCATTGGCGACAGAGCAAAAAAAGACTAATTTGGTCGGAAAAAGCACTTTTTGACAATATATGCTCAAAGAGTGTTGACAAAACCAAAAAAACATTATAAAATAAAAAAGAAGATGACCGCGAGGTCAATATTTTAGGAGGATTATACAATGGCTAAGGCTAAATTCGAAAGAAATAAACCACACGTAAACGTTGGTACTATCGGTCACGTAGACCATGGCAAAACAACCCTTACTGCAGCTATCACAATGTACAGCGCAGGAAAAGGTCACGCTCAAAAAATGAGATATGACGAAATCGACAAAGCTCCAG
>JAVXBP010000010.1:0-24308 GCA_036659935.1 Clostridia bacterium | reverse complement strand
CTATCACCAACACAAAAATGCAGTTTGTCAAAAAACTGAGCGACAAGAAAAACCGAAAAGAAAGCGGTTTGTTTGTCGTGGAAGGGGGCAATATTATCAAAGACTTGCCCGACAATATCGTTGTTGATATGTTGATTGCGCAAGAGAATAAGCTCGCAAACTTCGACAAAATTTGTGAGAGATATGCCGACAAACTCATTGTTGTAAATGAGAAAGTTATGACGTCTCTCAGCGACACTGTCACGCCTTGCGGACTTCTCGCCGTGTTGCAAATTCCGAGCAAAGAATTTGTGGACAAGGGCGATTGTGTGATTCTCGACGGAGTGGCTGACCCTGGCAATTTTGGCGCGGTGATAAGAACTTGCGTCGCGTGCGGAATCGAAAATATTTTTGCCGTAAATTGTGTTGATTGGACGTCACCAAAAGTTGTTCGCTCGTCAATGGGCGGCATTTTCCGAGTGAATATTATTCAATCAGATTATACACAAATAGCGGAATTGTTGCATAATTATACAATTATTGCGTTGGATATGGCTGGCAAAAATATTTTTGAATATCAAAGAGACAAGTCAAAGCAATTTGCGTTGGTTGTCGGAAATGAGGCGAACGGCTTGTCGCAAGAAATGAGACAAATGCGCAATGAGCTGGTGGCTTTGCCGATGATTGGCGATATCGAGTCGCTCAACGCGGCGGTGTCGGCATCGGTGGGGCTCTATCAACTTGTCTTTGGCGACCAAACCAAAAAATAAATAAAAGCCTTTTGTCGAAAAACAAGGGCAAACGCTATCAATTTGTTGGACAAAGCGCAAAGTTTATTATATAATATAGATATGTGTTGTTGTTTGCAAAAGTTTTATCGAATTTGATGAGCAAAAAGCAGTTCAACTTTACAAAAAAAGGACGAATTTTGTTTGACTTGTCAAAAACAATAAGAACAATAGAAATAATAGAAACACCAGAAACAACAGAAAAATAAAAACAACAGAAAAATAGAAACAACAGAAAAAATAGAAACAACAGAAAAATAGAAACAATAGAAATAATAGAAAAAAAAGAAACAATAGAAAAAAAAGAAACAACAGGAAAAACTCAAAAAATACTACTAGAAAAATAATTAACAAAATTAATAGATAATTTTGACATTGTGGAGGTTCATATGTCTGGACATAGCAAATGGGCGAATATTAAAAACAAGAAAGGTAAAAGCGACGCGAAAAGAGGCAGCGTTTTTACAAAAATTGGCAGAGAAATTGCCGTTGCAGTTAAACAAGGCGGGGGCGACCCTGACTCAAATTCTCGCTTGAGAGACGCTATTGCGAAAGCGAAAGCCAACAATATGCCAAGCGACATAATCACGCGTGGCATCAAAAAAGCAAGCGGAGAACTTGGCGCTGTCAACTATGAAGAGAACACTTATGAGGGCTATGCCGCTGGTGGCGTTGCGGTGATTGTTGAGACGCTTACCGACAACAAAAATCGCACGGCGGGCGACATTCGTCACCACTTCGACAAGTGCGGCGGGGCGATGGGCACAAGCGGTTGCGTGTCTTATATGTTCGAGCGCAAGGGCGTGATTGTCATTGACGCGGTCAACGTTGACGAGGACGATATTATGATGTACGCGTTGGAAAACGGCGCGGACGACGTGGTCGCTGACGAGGGCGTTTATGAGATCTATACCGACCCAAATATGTTTGGTCAAGTGAGAGATATTATCGAAAAAAACAAGGATTATACAATCTTGACGGCTCAAATTGATATGATTCCGAGCAATACCGTTGCGCCTGACGCAGAAACGCAAGTCAAAATTCGCAAATTCCTTGATATGCTCGAAGAAAATGACGACGTCCAAAACGTTTTCCACAACGCGGAACTCGACGAAGAAGACGACGAAGAATAATCAAAGGGAGTAACCTTGATGACAAATATTCAAGAACTTTGTTCCAAAGCAAAACGCGCGAGCTATGAGCTTGGAAGCAAATCATCACAACAAAAAACTGAAATGTTGAATTGCATTGGGCAGGAAATTTTGCTCAATGCAAAAACTATTTTATCGGCAAATAAACTCGACCTTGACAACGCCGCCGACTTGTCAATCGCCATGCAAGACAGATTGAGATTGGACGAAAAACGCATTGAAGCTATCGCGGAAGGCGTTTTCCAAGTGGCAAAACTCGACGACCCAATTGGCGAAAAAACGGAAGAATGGACAAACGAAAAAGGCTTGCGATTTTCCAAAATTCGCGTGCCGTTGGGCGTGATTGGCGTAATCTTTGAGGCGCGTCCAAACGTTACGGCGGACGTGGCAAGTTTGTGCCTTATGTCGGGCAACTGCGTGGTTTTGCGTGGTGGAAAAGAAGCGGTCAACTCCAATCGCGCAATCTATCAAGTTATCAAAAACGCGTTGGAAAAGAATGGCTTCAACAGCAATTTTGTGGCGTTTGTTGACGACACATCTCGCGACGGCACAATGGAAATGTTGCAACAAAGCAAGTATATCGACGTGATAATTCCGCGCGGTGGCAACGGTCTCAAAGAGTTTGTGCTGGCAAATGCAAAAATGCCAGTTATCGCCTCAGCAGGTGGCAATTGTCACACTTTTGTTGACGAAAGCGCCGACTTGGATATGGCGGTGGAAGTAATTTGCAACGCAAAAATGTCCCGTCCATCAACGTGCAACGCGCTCGAACAACTGCTCGTGCACGAGAATATCGCGGAAAAATTCTTGCCAAAACTTGTGCAAAAACTCATTCCGCTCGGTTGCAAACTGAATGGTTGCCAAAAGGCGCATTCCATCTCAAACGCGATTGAACTTGCGGACGAGAGCGAATATACGCGCGAACATCTCGATTATATTTTGACGGTTTTTGTTGTCAAAGATTGTCAAGAAGCAGTCGCGAGAACAAACGAAAACAGCACGCATCACAGCGAGGCGATTCTCTCGAAGTCGCAAGATAACATTGATTATTTTGTCGCGAACGTCGATTCTGGTTGCGTTTATATCAACACTTCGACGAGATTTACCGACGGCTTTGAGTTCGGTTTTGGCGCGGAGATTGGCATTTCTACACAAAAATTGCACGCGAGAGGCCCGCTTGGTTTGAAACAACTTACAAGCGAAAAATATGTCATAACTGGCAATGGTCAGGTGCGCAAATGATAATTCTTGGCATTGACCCGGGGCTTGCTATCGTAGGCTACGGAGTGATATCGGTCGAAAAAGGCAAGAGTGTCGTGGTCGATTATGGCGTGATAAATACGCCAAAAGAAGACAATATTCCCACGCGATTGCATTTGATTTTCGACGGAGTCAACGCTTTGATTGACAAATATAAACCAGACAATATCGCGCTCGAAGAATTGTTTTTTACAAACAATATCACCACGGGCATTGCGGTCGCGGAGGCGCGCGGAGTTATTTTGTTGGCGTGCACGACCAAATGCGCAAAGCTTTTCGAGTATACGCCTTTGCAAATAAAACAAGCGATGACGGGCTATGGCAGGGCGGACAAAAAACAAATTCAATTTATGGTGACAAGAATGTTGCAACTCAATTCCATTCCGCGCCCAGACGATGCGGCTGACGCCTTGGCGGTCGCCTTGACTCACGCGCAAACAGCAAGAATGGGCGGACTTTTTAAAATATAGCGGTCGAAAATTGACTGACTTTGCTAAAGTTACAACATAAAAATAACAAAAGAAAAATAGAAAAAATAATAAATAAAATTGGTCAAACAATGTAAATTTGATAAAAAAGATAATAGAAAAATAACAAGAATTTGACTGAAAGACAAAAAAATTAAAAAGAAAAATAGTAAAAATTCCGACCAAAAAACTTGGAAAAGATTGTTATAATTATCGTTTTGCACAACATACAAAGGGGAAAATATGATTTATTCGCTTACTGGCAAGGTAGAATTCTATGAAGAAGGCAGGGTCGTTGTCAACTGCAACAATGTTGGTTTCGAGGTGGCTGTCTCCAACAACACGCTTGTCAAGTGTGTAAATTCGCAAGATTGCGTGACGTTGCTCACTTATTTGCAAGTGACCGACGACGCGCTCAGATTGTTTGGATTTTTCTCGAAAGAAGAAAGAAATATGTTCTTGAAGCTCATCACAATCAGTGGCGTTGGCGCAAAAGTCGCGTTGCAAGTTTTGTCGGGCATTGACCTTACAAGTCTCGCTTTGTCAATCGTCAATGGCGACGTCACGGCGCTGACAAGAATAAAAGGCATTGGCAAAAAAACTGCGGAAAGAATTATTCTTGAACTCAAAGAAAAAGTCGATATCACAGGCTTGCAAAATTCTTTGGCAGGCAGTGTCGATATGACACAAATTCTCAATGACGAAGTGTCCAACGACGCTGTTATGGCGCTCGCCTCACTCGGAATTGGCAAGACGGAAGCGGTTAAAGCCGTCGCCGCCGCAAGAATTCAATCGGACAAATTGGAAAAAATAATAACGCTGGCGTTGAGGAGCTTTGACAAATAATGGAATTAGATTTGGAAAACGAAGATAGGTTTATGTCCTCAATGCAGGGGGCGACCGACAACGAAAATGAGAATTCTCTCCGTCCAAAAACAATGGAAGATTATATCGGACAAGAGAAAATAAAAGAAAACCTTGAGATATATATTCGCGCGGCAATCGCTCGTGGCGAATCGCTCGACCACGTGCTTTTGTATGGTCCTCCCGGGCTGGGCAAGACCACGCTCGCGCACATTATCGCCAACGAAATGCACTCGCAAATTCGCATTACTTCAGGCCCAGCGATAGAAAAAGCAGCCGACCTTGCGGCGATTTTGACCAATTTGGAAGAAAATGACGTGCTTTTTATTGATGAAATTCACCGTCTCAATCGCAATGTCGAAGAAGTTCTTTATCCTGCGATGGAAGATTATGCGCTCGATTTTGTGGTCGGAAAAGGTCCGTCCGCAAAGAGCATTCGCCTTTCTCTCAACAAATTTACACTCATCGGCGCGACGACAAAAGCAGGAATGCTGACGTCACCTTTGCGAGATAGATTTGGCGTAAATTGCCGTCTCGAAATGTATTCGCCAGAGCAACTTTCGACGATTGTCAAGCGCAGCGCCGTTATTCTTGGCGTGGAAATAACCGAGGACGGAGCGGTCGAAATTGCAAGACGAAGCCGTGGCACACCGCGTATCGCCAACCGAATTTTGAAGCGTGTCCGTGACTTTGCCGACGTCGTCGGAAGCGGAAAAATTGACTTCGAGACAGCTGACCACGCGCTCGGAAAAATGGAAATTGACAAGCTCGGCTTGGACAATGTAGATAGAAAAATTCTTTCTACTATCATTGACAAATTCAACGGCGGCCCAGTTGGCTTGGACACTTTGGCTGCGTCAATCGGCGAGGACAGTGGCACAATCGAGGACGTCTATGAACCATATCTTATGCAAATAACTTATCTCGCAAGGACACCGCGCGGTAGAGTTTGCTTGCCTGAAGCCTATTCGCATTTGAACAGACGTTATAATGGAACTTTGAATGACAGTTTGAATGACAGCGAAAAAGAATAGGTGTTTTTTAATTAGAAACAAATTTTGTTATAGGAAATATTAGGTAAAATATATGGAAGAAAAAGAATTTAAGACAAGCGATTTTTATTATGACTTGCCACCAGAATTGATTGCGCAGACGCCAATTGAACCGCGCGACGCGTCAAGAATGTTGGTTTTCCACCGCGACACACAAAACATTGAACACAGACATTTTTTTGACTTGGTCGACTATCTCGGCAAGGGCGATTTGTTGGTTATCAACAACACAAAAGTTATCCCAGCGAGAATTTTTGGCACGCGCATTACCGCGAACACTTCGTCAGAAAAAAACTGCGAAATTCTTTTGCTCAAACGCATTGATTATACCACTTGGGAATGTCTTGCTCGCCCGGCGAAAAAGCTGAAAATGAACAGCGTCATAAGGTTCGACGAAAGCCTCAAAGGCAAGGTCGTTGGCTTTGGCGAAGAGGGTATTCGAATTGTGAAATTTGAGTTCGAGGGGGTCTTTGAGGACATTCTCGACCGCATTGGAAATATGCCTTTGCCACCTTATATCACAGAAAAATTGCAAGACAAAAACCGTTATCAAACAGTTTATTCTCAATATAGCGGTTCGGCTGCCGCGCCAACTGCAGGCTTGCATTTTACGCAAGAATTGTTGGAAAAACTGCGCGACAAAGGGGTGCAAATTGCAAAAGTTTTGTTGCACGTCGGTCTCGGCACGTTCCGACCGGTCAAAGAACAAAACATTCTCGAACACAAAATGCACAGCGAATATTATCGAATTGATGAAGAAAACGCGCAACTTATCAATGACGCTGTCAAAGAAGGGCGTCGCGTGATTTGTGTCGGCACGACTTCGGTGCGCGTGGTTGAGAGTGTCGCTGACGAAAACGGCTTTGTCAAAGCGTGCAGTGGCGATACGCAAATTTTCATTTATCCCGGCTATAAATATAAGGTCGTCAAGGGGCTTATCACCAACTTTCACTTGCCAGAGTCCACGCTTATTATGCTTGTCTCCGCATTGATTGGCAGAGAAGAAACATTGAATATGTATAAGATTGCAGTGCAAGAAAGATATAGATTTTTCTCTTTTGGCGACGCAACTTTGCTCATTTAAAGTGGAATTGTAATCAATAAAACATTGCAAAAATTGTTGAAAAAAAACAAAAAACAATCTATATGTTGATAATAAAATTGTTGAAATAAAAAACAAAAAACATCGTTGTAAATAGTGTAGAAATAAAACAATTAAACAATAAAAAAATTGATAAAAGCAATAAAATATAACAATGTAAAAAAGCTAAATGACATTGCAAAAGACAAAAGCAAAAAGAAGAAAATTTGCAAAAAAAGTACAGTAAATAAAGGAAATTATGTTCAAATATGAAGTTTTGAAAGTATGTAAACAGTCTGGCGCGCGCGTCGGCAAGCTTACCACTCCGCACGGAGAAATTTTGACGCCCGTTTTTATGCCAGTCGGCACAAATGCGACGGTCAAAGGTCTCACTCCGCGCGACGTGGAAGAAACGAAAGCGTCGATTATTCTTGCCAATACTTTCCACCTTTATTTGCGCCCCGGTGAGGACTTGGTCGCAAAGGCTGGCGGACTGCACAATTTTATGCAATGGAACAAGCCAATTTTGACCGACAGCGGTGGCTTCCAAGTGTTTTCTTTGTCAAAACTCAGAAAAATTAATGACGACGGCGTAACTTTTAGTTCTTATATTGACGGCTCGAAGCACTTTATGAGCCCAGAAAAAGCTATTCAAATAGAAAACAAACTCGGCGCGGATATCATTATGGCGTTCGACGAATGCACGGAAGGCAACGCTGATTACGCTGAGTCAAGAACGGCGCTGAGAAGAACAAATTTGTGGCTTGATAGATGTTACAAAGAACACAAAAACGAGAATCAAATGCTTTTTCCGATTGTGCAAGGCAATATGTACAAGGACCTCAGAATTGAAAGCGTCAAGCGCGCGCTCGATTATGCAAAATGCGGTTTTTCGATTGGCGGTCTGTCGGTCGGCGAGCCAAAGCCCGTTATGTATGAGATGCTCGACACTTTGCGCGAGTTTTATCCAGTTGACCAACCGCGTTATTTGATGGGCGTAGGCAGCCCTGACTGCCTTGTAGAAGGCGTTTTGCGTGGCATTGATATGTTTGATTGCGTGATTCCGACAAGAATGGCGCGCAACGGCACGGCGTTTACTCGCAACGGCAATCTCACGATAAGAAACGCAACTTTCGCCGAGGACTTTTTACCTGTCGAAGAAGGGTGTGACTGTTATTGCTGTCGCAACTTTTCGCGCGCGTATATTCGTCACCTTATCAAAAGCGACGAAATTCTTGGCGGAGTGCTACTCTCGATTCACAACATTCGCTTTCTTACAAAACTTATGGAAGACATTCGTCAATCAATTTGGGAAGATAGATTTGGCGACTTTTACAAGGACTTTGTCTCGAAATATAAGTGGGGCAAAAGCTGAAATTGAGTGTAGAAAAAGCGATAATTTAATAAAACTTTGTAAAATTATGATAAAATGTCAAAAAGTGACTGTTTTTAGTTGCAATTTTGGACAAAATAATATATTGTTGTTGTAGTAAAAGAAAAAAAGGAGACTATAATTATGTTTTTTAATAATATATTGGCAGCAGAGGCTGCTTCTGGCGCATCATCATGGTTGATGATTGGACTTATGCTTGTTGTGGTTGTGGGCTTTATGTTGCTCTCTATCATTCCAAACAAAAAACGCCAAAAGAAACAACAAGAAATGATGAACAACATCACTGTTGGCACAAAAATTAAGACTATCGGCGGATTTGTTGGCGTTATCAAAGTTGTTGACAACCAAAACAATTCGTTCGTTATCGACTTGAGCGTAAACGAAGACGGCTCTATGTTGGCGACTATCGACAGAAGTTCTGTATATACCGTTCTCTCTCCACTCGCTCCACAAGGCGACACAACAACCGAGGCTGCTCCTGCAGTTGAGACTGTTGCGGCTGCTGACGACAAAGACGTTGACGCGGCTATAGCTGAGAAAAAAGCTGAGAAAGAAGCGGAAAAGAAAGCAAAAGCTCAAGCGAAAAAAGAAGTTGCAAAAAAAGACGTTGAGACAGAAAACGCTCAACCTGCAGAAGCAAAAGTTGAAGAAAACAAGTAATACTTTTGGAAAAACAAAAAATTGAAAACAATTCGAATTGACAATCGCAAGGTTGTCAATTTTTTTGTGGAAAAAGCAAAATTCAAAAGTGAAAAAACACAAATATGTAAAATAAACAAAAAAATACCAAAACAAAGCAAGGCATAAAAATTTTGTCGCTATCATAATATAGAGCAGTTGTAGAATACAATTGTAAAATAGGAGTAGTTATTATGAAAGCAAACAAATCGGATATTTTGGATATGTGCAAGGCGGTTTTGCTCGCCGTGGTGTTTTCTATCGTATTGGTAATGCTTTTTGCGTTGGTGGTAAAGTTTGCAAACCTAAATGAAAAGGTTATCGCAGGCGTGAATATTGGCATCAAAGTCGCGAGCATTTTCGCTGGCTGTTTGGTAGGAATGAAAAGCTGTCAGTTGGGGCTTGTAAAGGGCATTGTGGTCGGGTTGTTTTTTGGCTTGGTGAGCTTTCTTATTTTTTCGCTCATCAACAAAAGTTTTGTTATCAATCCGCTCACCGCGGTGGACATTATCACAGAAGTTGTCGCGGGCGCAATCTCGGGCATTTGCAGTGTAAATTTGCGCGCAATGAGAGCAAAAAAATAGTATTTGGCAAAAGCCGAGAGTTTCTTAATCTTTTTCTTGCTAGTAATGGAAAATAATTGCAAAATGCTTGCAAAATTTTGAAAAATAAGCTAAAATAAAGAAAAAGCGAAAAGCTCGGAGGCTATTATGAAACATATAAACAGTATTGTTACAAACGGAATGAAAAAATCAGGAAATATCGGCTGCGGCGAATGCCAATCAAGCTGTCAATCAGCTTGCAAAACATCTTGCACAGTTGGCAACCAAAGTTGCAGAAACAGAGACGAAAAGATTAACACTGTCAAAAAGCCTTTGATATAAGAAGCGCGGCACGATGACACATTCTTTTTATTTTAATTATCACGAAAAAAAATATCATTTTATTTGGGATAACGAGAGTGGAAGTTTACACAACGTAGACTTTCACACTTTTTTGTTTGCAAAAAACAAGTTCGAAAGCTTGACCGAAGAAGAAAAACGCGCCTTTGACGCGATTGACCTCTCAGAAAAGCGCGATATCGAAAGCGAGCTCGACGAGTTGGAAAAACAAGGCGTTCTCAACAGCCCTTGCACTTTCAACCCGACCAGCAAAAGATATGGCGAAGTCAAAGCTTTGTGCTTGAATATTTGCAACGATTGCAATCTCAGATGCAAATATTGCTTTGCGGACGAAGGCACTTATCACACGTCAGACAGGGCGTATATGTCATTGGAAGTCGGCAAAAAAGCCGTTGACTTTTTGATAGAAAAAAGCGGAAAACGACACAACCTTGAGATTGACTTTTTTGGCGGAGAACCGCTGATGAATCTTGACGTTGTCAAAGAAATCGTCGTTTATGCAAGAAGTCGAGAAAAAGCAGCCGACAAGTCTTTCAACTTTACAATGACCACAAATTGCGTGCTTTTGGACAAGCCAACCATTGATTGGCTCAACGAAGAAATGTTCAATGTCGTGCTGTCAATCGACGGGCGCGAACAAGTGCACAACCGCGTAAGGCGCACGCCAAACGGCAAAGGTTGTCACGAGTTGATTCTTGCAAACGCAAAGAGTTTCCGCCAAGTTCGTGGCAAAAAGTCATATTATGTGCGTGGGACTTTTACCGCGCAAAACCTTGACTTTGCGGCGGACGTTTTGATGCTCAATGACGAAGGGTTCGACCAAATATCCATTGAACCAGTTGTCACGGACATTGCGGAATTGGCGATTACAAAAGAACATTTGCCACAAATTTTGGGCGAATATGAGAAGCTCGCCGAGGCGTATATCGACAGACGAAAGACGGACAAATGGTTCAACTTTTTCCATTTTATGATTGACTTGGAAGGCGGACCTTGCGTTGTCAAGCGTTTGACAGGTTGTGGGTCGGGGTGCGAATATCTTGCGGTTACTCCAAACGGGAATATTTATCCTTGCCATCAGTTTGCAGAAAAAGCAGACTTTTGTATGGGGAATGTTTTTGAGGGCAAAATAAACTTTGACATAAGCAAAAAATTTGCGGACAATATCGTCACAAACAAAAAAGATTGCGCCGATTGTCCAGCCAAATATTATTGCAGTGGTGGTTGTTGCGCAAACAATCTCAACTTTGCGGGCGATATGAACAAGCCTTATGACATAAGTTGCGCGATGATGCGCAAACGCTTGGAATTGTCACTCGGCATTGCCGCAATCGAAGGCGCGAGCGAAAATTAATTGTAAAGTTTCGAAAACAAACGAAAGCGAACGAAAATTAATAGAAAACCCTTGCAAACTTTCGCAAATGATTGCTAATAATCTCAAGCGAACGAAAGCACTCGCAAGCGAACGAAAATTAATCGAAAACAATCTCAAGCTTTTGCAATTAATCGAAAGTTACTCAGAATTAATCTTGAACTTTCGAAAACTCTCGCAAAAGCAAAGGAAATTTTCCAAAATTCCTGACTTTTCTACTCGAATTCATACAAATGCAATCTATTTTGATAAAATATGTTTTTTTGTTATTTTATTTATTGACTTTGTAGTGATATATATATATAATATTAAAAGAACCATTTTGGTGTAAACAATTTTTAGGAGGCAACATAAGGTGAATAAGAAAAAATCTAATGTAAAATCAATTGTGATTTTGACTGTTTTTTCAATCCTTATAGTTTTGGGCGCGGTTTTTGCTTTCGTTTCGTTGGACGACGGACAGTTGGGCAAATATAATTATACTGCATATCCAAAGACAATAAGTTTTGGTCTTGACCTGAGCGGTGGCGCATATGCCGTATACCAAGTTGACGAAACAACCGACGAGTATAAAAATATGACCGCAGACGAAAGAAAGACGGCTGTCGAGGGCACTCGCAAGAGTTTGGAAGACCTTTTGTTCGGAAAGGGCTACACCGAGGCGCAAGTCACAACACAAGGCGCGACAAGCGGACAAACTATCCGTGTCGAAGTGCCAAACGTTGATGACCCAGAAAGACTTTTTGAGTTGATTGGTCGTCCTGCAAGTTTGGAATTCAAGAAATATGACAACCAAACAAAAGAGGGCACTTCTTTCAAAAACAAGATTACCGGAAATGATATCGAAGAAGCAGGCGTGTCTTTTGACAATGAGAAAAACGAATATGTTGTCGCTCTCAAGTTCAACAAGGCTGGCGCGAAAAAATTTGCTGACGCGACTGCAGAATGCGTTGGCGGAAATATGGGAATCTATATCAACAACGAGTTTGTTATCGCCCCTGGCGTAAGCGAATCAATCACGGGCGGAAGCGCTACAATCAGTGGCGGTTACACTTATGACACTGCTTATGAGTTGGCGGTCAAGATTCAAGCTGGTTCGTTCCCACTCAAATTGAACGTTATCGAAAGCAATACTCTTACCGCTACGCTTGGCGAAAACGCAATCAAAGCTGGCGTTATATCTTGCTTGCTTGGGCTTGCGCTTATCATTGTTTATTTGTGCGTATTGTACAAAGGCATGGGCATCGCGGCAAGCTTGTCACTCATTTTCTACACTATGACTTATGTATTTTTCTTGTCAATATTCCCTTGGGTACAACTTACCTTGTCAGGAATCGCCGGCGTTTTGCTCAGCATAGGCATGGCGGTCGATGCAAACGTAATTATTTTCGAGAGAGTAAAGGAAGAATATGCAAGCGGCAAGAATTTGAAACACTCAATCTCAACCGGGTTCAAGCGTTCTTATGGCGCAATCTTGGACGGAAACGTAACCACAATTATCGGCGCAGTTGTCTTGATTGTTGTTGGAGCGGCGTCTATTAAGGGCTTTGGAATCACATTGTTGATTGGTATCATTCTGTCATTGCTTTCATCTTTGTTGTTGTCAAGAATGTTGCTTTCGTGCTTTGTTTCATTTTCGAAAATTGGCGACGATGCGAAGTTCTATGGTTTGAAACGCAACGTTGGAGAAGTCGAAGAAGAATCTTCTGACGATGACGAAGTTGTCGCGGAAACCGTTAAGGGAGGAAACTGAGATGAGCAAACAAAAAGAATTGAACACTTTGACAAAAAAGAAAGGTTTGACTGACAGATATATGATTTGGCTTATCATTCCACTTATCATAATAGTTATTGCGGCGGCGGTGTTTACCGGTTTTGCAGTCAGCTATAAGGATATCTCAAAGGGCATAAATATCGGTATTGACTTTGCGGGCGGTTCTGTTATCACAGTTACGCTTGGCGAGGAACAAATTGGCACAAACGAAGGCTACAACAAGCATTTGGCTATTATCAAAAATGCGATTGTCGACGAAGCTATTGCAAAAAGCGTAGTTGAGTATGCGACAACAAAGGGGCTTACCGTTCCGCAAAACGTTACAGTCGGCTCAATCAGCTATACGCAAAAGTCGGACGTGGGCGAAAGTATGTCAATCATTGTCAAATATGACAACATATCTTCCACTTATGACCCTGACAATATCGTAACCGCAGAAAGAAACAAGTTGATTGTTGACAGCCTAAAGTCGACTTATGACGACGAAAACGGCTACAATGGCGTTATCGTTACAACAAGCAACATCGGAGCGACCGCAAGCACAAACTTGATTATCACTGCTTTGTTGGCGGTTGGCATAACTCTCCTTCTTATCTTGGTTTATATCATTATAAGATTCGAAATTTGGAGCGGACTTGCAGCTATCATCGCATTGGCGCACGACGTTATCATAATGTTCGCGTTGACAGTAATATTCCATATCCAAATCAACAGCGCATTTATCGCGGCTATGATTACTATCGTGTCATATTCTATCAACAACACAATCGTTGTGTTCGACAGAGTGCGAGAAGATCAGAAGTTGAGCAGCAAAATTCAACTCGGCGCAATGATTGACAACAATCGCATTACCGACGGCGCAGTCAAGGAAACATTGTCGCGTTCTATCAACTCGACCGTTACCACAATGGTGGCAATCGTGATATTCGCAATCTTGGGCGCGTCAAGCGTAAGAGAATTTGCGCTTCCAGTAATATTCGGTTTGATATCAGGTTTCTATTCTTCATTGGTTATCGCGCCATCACTCTATTGCTTGATGAAAAACGAAGCGGACAAGAGAAAGGCAATCAAGAAAGGAATTATCGACTCGGACAAAACAAAAAAAGTAAAATATGCCGGAATGTAAGTTTGTAAAAGCATAAAAGACTTTACGGTGGGAGATTGCACAAAACGCAATCTCCTTTTGTCATAAAAGCAAAAAGTAAAAAAAAAGCGTAAATTTGTTATTGACAAAAAGGCTAACAAAAATATTGCGTAAAAAAATTGAAAAGTATTTTAAATTTGAAAACGAAAAATTAAAAAAATATTAATACGAAATAGAAAAGAACAAACAAAAATGCGCCGTTGGGGGAAACTTGTGGAAAACGAAAAAATAAACTCTCTTGCAAGTGAGTTGAAAGTTGATAGAATGATTGCAAAACTCTTGCTCAATCGCGGCATTGACACCGCCGAGAAGGGGGGAGCTTTTCTTCGTCCTACACTTTCCAATTTGACCGACTTGTCCAACTATGTTGGTTTGGAAGAAGTCGCCGAGAGAGTAAAACAAGCGATTGACAACAAAGAAAAAGTCGTGCTTTATGGCGATTATGACTGTGACGGACTGTGCGCGATAGCGATATTGTATTCTTTTCTTGCGGAAAACGGCGTTGACGTGGCATATTATGTCCCAAACCGCCACTCTGAGGGCTATGGACTTAATATTGAGGCGCTCGAGAAGATTGCCGAGGAGTATTGCCCAGACCTTGTCATCACGGTCGATTGCGGAATTACAAGCGTGGAAGAAGCGGAATATGTCTATGAAGTGCTTGGCTTTGACCTTGTGATAACCGACCACCACGAGCCGAGCGACCAACTGCCGTCGTGTTTTATTTTCAACCCAAAACTCAGCGGAGAAAACGCCTTTCGAGATTTGTGCGGAGCTGGCGTCGCGCTGAGACTTGTTGAAAAAATTGGCGGACTTGAGCGCAGTAAAAAGTTCTATGACATTGCGTGCATCGCGACTGTCGCGGACGTTGTGCCGTTGAGAGACGACAACAGAATTATTGTATATTTTGGCTTGAAAAGCATAAACGCTGGCGCGAGAATTGGCATAAAAATGTTGTGCGCGAGCTGTCTCAAAGGGGAAGTTACGAGCAATGATATCGCTTTCCGACTTGCGCCACGCATAAATTCGGTCGGCAGACTGGGCGACGCGGGCAAAGTCGTGGGCTTGTTCAAAGAAACCGACCACTTTTTGCTCACTTGCTTGATTGACGAGATTAACAAAACCAACGAAACGCGCAAAGAACTTACAAAAGATTTGACCGAACATTGCGTGGAATTGTTGGAAAATTATGACTTTGCAAAATATCCAATAATTGTGCTATATTATCCATATTGGGACGACGGAATTGTCGGCATTGTCGCATCGCAAGTTGTTGGAATGTTCAACCGCCCAACGATTTTGTTGACAAAAAATGACGAGATTGTCAAGGGCTCGGGCAGAAGTGTAAACGGCGTCGATATTCTCGAATGTGTGTCAACTTGCAGGGACGATTTGATAAAATTTGGCGGTCACAAAATGGCTTGCGGAGTAACTCTCAAAGAAGAAAACGTGCAAGCTTTCCGCGAGAATATCAACAACTATGCCAAAATTCTATATCCAAAAGAAATGTTTTATCCACACAATCACGCGGAAGAAGAAATTGTCGGCGATATTACACTGGCGCTTGCGGAGCAGTTGGAAATGCTCGAGCCTTGTGGCGAGACAAACCCACGACCAACATTTTGCAAGGCTGTCGGCGAGATGAACTTCGAAAGAATTGGCGTTACAACTCACGTAAAATGCAAAGAAAAAGAAAATTCTTACATATATTTTGGCGGCGCGGAAAACCTTAATTTGTTGACTAATCCTTTGGAAAAACAGCTCAATTTTGTTGTCGGCTCACAAATTTTCCAGAATATTAAGAGCGCAAATACGCAAGTTGTCGGCATATCTTGTAATGACGAGAGCATGGCGCTTGGCGAAAATTTTTTCTCGCAAACAAAATATCCCGACGAGAGCATTTTTGACATTCAAAATATCACCTTTGAGCAAGCGTGCAATTTGTGCGCGGGCAGTCAATATGGACATTGTTTTGTGTGCTATTCAACGCAAACTTATGAGCGATTTGTGTCAAATTGCAAGGGCGAAATTGTTTGCAAATGCAATCAAATTATCACTCAAACAGCGCCGTATAACACTTGTGTGATTGATATGAGCGAGACAAATAATTTGGCGTATTTTGACAATATTATTTTTCTTGACAAACCGCTGAGAAAGGGGCTTGTCGACGAATTGAAAGTCAAAAAGTCAGTCAAAGTTTTCTTTGTTGACGAGAAAAGCTCGAACGAAAGCTTGAACCAAAACGCGAACGATTGTTGCGACAACGCATTGCAACTTGCCTTGCCAGCCTTGACTTACGCCCAAATTGGACAAATTTTTGTCGCGACAAAAGAGATTGTAACAATTAGTAATTTGTTGCCAATGTCAAAAATATTCAATAATGTTGTCAAAAAAACAAAATTAAACCTAAATTATTCACAATTTTTGTCAGCTTTCTATATTTTTGTTGATTTGGGTATTGTAATAAATGGAAAAGATGGTATAATATTTACAGGCAAACAAAACAAAATAGAAAATAGCAGTTTATACAAATTGTTTGCAGGGGAAAACAATGGATAGTGATTTCCTATTAAAAATTCAACAGAACTTCAACGAAGCGAATTATGAGCGCATAGAAAAGGCGTATTATTTTGCCATGCGCGCGCACGAAGGGCAGAAACGCCAATCGGGCGAAGATTATTTTATCCACCCGAGCGCGGTCGCGGAAATTTTGGTCGACCTTGGGCTCGACACGGACACAATTATCGCGGCGCTTTTGCACGACGTCATCGAGGACACAAAACGGTCGGCGGAAGACCTAGAAATGGCGTTCGGACACGAAGTGGTTATGCTTGTCAACGGCGTGACCAAGCTCAACAAGCTCAACTTCAAAAGCAAAGAAGAAGAACAAGCCGAGAATCTCAGACGAATGTTTCTCGCGATGAGCAATGACATAAGAGTTATAATTATCAAGCTCGCCGACAGATTGCACAATATGCGCACGCTGTCTTACAAGACGGAAGAAAGCCAAATAAGAATTGCGACCGAGACGCTCGACATTTACGCGCCAATCGCAGCCCGACTTGGAATCGCCAACGTCAAGGGCGAGTTGGAGGACTTAAGTCTCAGATATTTGCACCCTGACGATTACTATTACATAGCGGAAAAAGTTGCGCAAAAGAAAATAGAAAGACAAAATGACGTCGATTCTCTCTCGAAAGAGCTCAAAATTATGCTCGACGAGTTGGAAATAAAAGGCGACATAAACGGCAGACCAAAGCACTTCTACAGCATTTATCGCAAGTTGCAAAGTGGCAAAACTTTCGAGCAAATTTATGACTTGATTGCGTTGAGAGTTATCGTTGACGACGTCAAAGATTGCTATGCCGTGCTTGGCGCGATTCATACAAAATGGAAGCCGTTGCCGGGGCGATTCAAGGACTATATATCCGTGCCAAAATCGAATATGTATCAGTCTTTGCACACGACGGTTTTGACGAGTTTCGGCTCGCCGTTCGAGATTCAAATCAGAACGCGCGAAATGCACGTCATTGCGGAATTTGGTATCGCGGCGCACTGGAAATATAAACAAGGCAACGCAAGTGGCGTTCCAAACAGTTTCGACGACAACAAATTGTCGTGGATAAGAAGCGTTATGGAACTGCAAAACGAAGTGAGCGACTCCAAGGAATATCTCGATTCGCTCAAGGTTGACCTTTACGCCGACCAAGTGTTCGTGTTTACGCCGACGGGCGACGTTTTCAACCTGCCAAACGGCTCGACGGGCATTGACTTTGCTTACGCCGTGCACAGCCAAGTCGGCAACAAGTGCGTGGGCATAAAGCTCAATTCGCGAATGGTTCCAATCACAACCAAGCTCACCAACGGCGACGTGGTGGAAGCTATCACATCGAACAACTCAAAAGGGCCGTCTCGCGACTGGCTGAAATTTGTCATAACTCCGAGCGCAAAAAGCAAAATTCGTTCATTTTTCAAAAAGGAAATGAAAGAAGAAAACGTCAAAAAAGGCAAGGAAGCGCTCGAAAAAGAGTGCAAACACAAGGGCTATGCGCTCGCTGACATAACAAACAGCAACGCTGCAAAAGAGAGCGTGCAAAACAAATTTAATCTTGCCACTTGGGACGAAGTCGTCGCGATGATAGGTTATGGCGAAATATCCGCCTTGCAAGTCGTCAACAAGTTGGAAGAAACCTATCTTGCCGAGCACCCAGAAGTAAGGGCGGAGAGCGAAATTGCAATCAAAACGCCAAGCGCCAACAAGCAACAAGACAGGGGCATTATCGTCAAGGGCTGTTCGGGAATGAAAATCAGGTTCTCGCACTGCTGCACTCCATTGCCGGGCGATGCGATTATTGGCTACGTTTCGCGCAGTCGTGGCGTGACAATTCACCGCGCCGACTGTCCAAACTGCAAAAACCTTGAGGCGGAAAGATTGATAGAAGCCGAGTGGCCGACCAACTCCAGCGAGAAATTTGTCGCAGGGCTCAACGTCTATGCGTGGGACAAAATTGGACTTGTCGTCGAGGTCGCGACAACCTTGACAAATATGAAAATCGCTATCACCGACATATCCGCAAAGAAAGAAAAGAACGGAATGGCGATTGTCAACCTTGCGGTGGAAGTCGCAAATATTGACATTCTTGACAGCGTGATAAGCAAATTGAAAGGGCTCAAAGGCGTCGAGGACGTGCAAAGAAACAAGAATTAATCGAGAGAATTCTATATTAATATTGATAAATAATAGTAAAACAATGTAATCAAAACGCGACTTTCGCTCAAAAAAGTTGCAAAAATTTGTTAAAAAAGTTATTTTATTGCGTTATTAATTAAGAAAACTTACTATTAATAATTGATAATAAATGATAAAAAACAATAATCAAAACGCGACTTTCGCTCAAAAGCAAGCGATTGACGCGCAATTATAGGAGAAAAGGCGACCAGCCTGCAACACAGATGAGAGCAATAGTTCAGAGAGTAAACAACGCGACACTCAGCGTCAACGACCAAGTTATATCTTCAATCGGGGAAGGTTATCTCGTCCTTGTCGGCTACAAGGCGACCGACGATGAGAAACTTGTCGCGCGCATTGTAGACCGCATTATCGGTATGAAAATTTTCCGCGACGAAAACGGCAAACTCAACAGGTCGCTCGGCGACGTGAATGGCGAAGTTATGGTCGTGTCCAACTTCACATTATATGGCAATTGTTTTACAAACAGACGACCTGATTTTTCCAATTCGGCGCACTTTGACCAAGCCTTGCCAATGTACAATTTTACCGTGGAAGAATTCCGCAGACGGCTAGGAAAGGTCGCGACGGGCGTTTTTGGCGAGCATATGCATATCCAAATGTCCAACGACGGGCCACTCGCAATGATAGTAGAAAAAGAAAATGAGCCAAATTGCGAAGAATAAAATAATCGAAAAAGTATCGAAAAATTGTAAAAAATATTGATTAGTTGAAAAATTCTAAAATGCAACAAGAAATGCAAGAAGAAAGTTAAAAACATTACAACAAAAAAACAACAAACAATAACAAACAATAACAAAAGAAAGATAAATTTATTAAGTCTCGCAGAGACAAAAAAGAGGAAAGTATGGAAATAATGCTTGTATATACGGGCGTTTTGCAAGAAAACTGCTATATTGTTTACAACGAAATTGATAAGCGCGGTTTTGTGATTGACCCGGGCGACGAGTTCGAAAAAATAAAGAAATATGTCGATTCGAAAAATATCGACGTTCAATACGTTTTGGTTACGCACGGTCACTATGACCATGTCGGCGCGGTGGCTGGCTTCCAAAAGGCGGGCGCAAAAGTCTATATGTCCAAGGCTGACGAAAGCAAAATTTGCAGTCCAAACATACAGTCTTACAACAACCACGGAGTGGAGAAATTTACAATCGACACTTATGTCAAAGACGGAGATATGCTCGATTTGTGCGGTTACAAGGTCAAAGTTGTCGCGACGCCAGGGCACAGCGTGGGCGGTGTTTGTTATCTTCTCGACGATATGATTTTCTGCGGAGACACGCTTTTTCGCAAGAGTTTTGGCAGATATGACTTCCCGGACGGCGACTTCAAAGTCCTCAGCGCGTCAATCGAAAAACTGTTTGCGCTCGAAGGAAATTATACGCTTTTGTGCGGACACGGCGAGACAAGCGAGCTAGATTTTGAAAGGAAATATAATCCTATAAGGAACTATTTATGAGTTTACAACTGAAATTCCAGACTGATTTTGAGTCATTTTCCAATGATTTTCTTGATATTTGCAAGACTTTTTATCCAAGAATTGAGCTTGTTGACGACGGGGCGATTGTCGATTATTCGGTGGAAAAAGTTGACGAAAAGAACTATAATTTGCGCCTAGAATTTGCAGGGAATGACGAGCTTTCGCCACAACAAGTTGAACAAAAATTCCACTTTGACGAGATTCTTTCGCCACTCAAAAACAAGAGTTTGCTCAAGAGAGTGAGCAAGATTTTTCTATATGATTTTCTTTCGCAATTGAGCGGAGTTGCGTTGCCGTATGGCTCGTTGACGGGCATAAGACCGACAAAACTTTTCCACGAATTCACTCAAGAAGGCATTGACGCGCGCAGTTATTTTGTCAACGAATTGCGTGTGAGCGAGCAAAAAATTGACCTTATAGAAGAGATTTGCAACAACCAAAAAAAGTTCTATGTCTCTGACGAAGGGCAAGTGGACATTTTTGTCAACATTCCAATTTGTGTGACACGGTGCGTATATTGTTCGTTTATATCCGCCCAACTCGACAAAATTAAGCCGTTGGTTCAGCCTTATTGCGACGCGCTTGTCGAAGAATTGCAAGAAACTCGCCGCCTTGTCCAAGCCAAAAATTACAAGGTGAGAAGCGTTTATGTCGGGGGCGGAACTCCCACGTCGCTCACCGCGCAACAGCTCGACCAAGTGTTGGAACAATGCGATTTTGGTTGCCCAGAATTTACTGTCGAAGCAGGGCGACCTGACACGATTACGCGAGAAAAACTCGACGCGATGGCGCGCCACAACGTGACAAGAATCTCAATCAACCCCCAAACTTTTTGTCAACAAACGCTTGATTTTGTCGGCAGAAAACACAGCATACAAGACATATATGACAAGTTTGAGCTTGCGCGAAAATATAATTTTGATATCAATATGGACTTGATTGCGATGTTGCCAAACGAGAATTTGGAGACTTTTTCTCACTCGGTCGATTGCGCGATTGCGCTCAAACCTGACAATATTACAGTGCATACTTTGGCGATAAAACGCGGCTCACGGCTCAAAGAAATTGGCTACGAAAACCAACTTGACGAAGAATTGCCGTTCAAAATGGTCGATTACGCTTATGCCGCGCTCAAAGGCGCTGGTTATAGTCCATACTATATGTACAAGCAAAAATATGTCAGTGGCAATCTCGAAAACATTGGTTATTGCGCCAAAAACAAGCAGTGCATTTACAATATCGACATTATGGAAGAACTCAATTCTATCATCGCAAACGGCGCGGGCGGTATCTCAAAGAGAGTTTTTCCGTCGCAAAACCGAATCGAAAGGTTGCCAATTCCAAAGGCGATAGAAGTTTATTTGGAAAGAAAAGAGGCGAGCATTGCCAACAAAAACAAATTTTTTGAATAAGCAAAAAATATCGGGAAAATACGCTTGCGAATTGATTTGGAAGTAGTTTGAAATTGCTTTTGAATTGATATTGAAAAATATTTGGAATTGCTTTTGAATTGGCATTTTAAAATATTTGGAATTGCTTTTGAATTGGCGTTTTAAAATATTTGGAATTGCTTTGGAATTGATATTGTAAAATATTTGGAAAAACTATAAAAATATTGCGCTATTATATAAGCAATCACTTGCAAAACAAATTTTTTTGTGCTAGAATAACAAATGTACCTTGGCGAGGTTGTCCAAAAACTCCGATGGCATACTTGGCTATAGGCAAATAAACTTTCCAAAGAAGGAGATAAAACAATGGAAAAGAATCTTACAAAGCAACAAATCATCGAGTCTTACGCTCAACACGAAGGGGACACAGGTTCTCCAGAAGTTCAAATCGCGCTTTTGACTGCTCAAATCGAGCATCTCAACGGGCACTTTGCAAACCACCCAAAAGACTTCCACTCAAAGAGAGGACTTTTGCAAATGGTTGGTCAAAGAAAAAGTATGCTTCAATATCTCAAAGATACAGATATCGAACGTTACCGCGCGCTTATTGCGAAACTTGGACTCAGAAAGTAAGCAAATTAGGGTGTCCAACCTTGGATGCCCTATTTTTTTAAAATTTGGTAAAAAAAAGAAAAATATAGAGAAAAGTACTAATATGGAGGTTAGTTATGGTAGATAGAAAGGTATTTACAACAGTCATCGGTGGCAGAGAAGTCAGCGTTCAAACGGGCGCTTATTGTGGGCTTTCCAACGGCAGTTGTATCGTAAAATGTGGCGACACAGAAGTAATGGTCAACACTTGCATGTCAAAAGAACAAAGAGACGGCATTGACTTTTTCCCTCTTGGTTGCGACTTCGAAGAAAAAATGTATTCGGTTGGCAAGTTCCCTGGTGGCTTCAAAAAGCGCGAGGGCAGACCAAGCGACAAGGCTATTTTGACATCACGTCTTATCGACAGACCATTGCGTCCGTTGTTCCCAAAAGGGTTTTTCAATGACGTAACAGTTACGGCGACTTGCTTGTCAGTTGACACAAATTATCCGCCTGAGGTTCTCGCAATGATCGGAAGCTCAGTTGCGTTGTCAATCTCTGACATTCCGTTCGCAGGACCAACGGGCTCAGTTCTCGTAGGTTATGTTGACGGTCAATATGTCATCAACCCAGACAACGACCAAAGAGACAGAAGCAGATTGAGCCTTTCTTTGAGCGGCACAAAAGAAGCTATTTTGATGGTAGAAGCTGGCGCAAACGAATTGACAGAAGAAGAAATGATTGGCGCGATCCTTTTTGGACACGAAGAAATCAAGAGAATCGTGGCTTGGATTGAGACAATTCAAACTGCGGTAGGCAAAGAAAAGGTTGTTCCTGTTCTTTATCACCCAGCAGAAGAAATCGACAAAGCTGTCAGAGAATATGCTGAGACAAAAATGGACGCCGTTCTCGAAAACTTCGACAGACAAGAAAGAGAAAAGGCAGAAAACGAGCTTGACGCTGATGTTTACGCTCATTTTGCTGACATTTTCCCTGCAGGAAAGAAAGACATTTTCGAGACCCTTTACGCAATGAAAAAAGCTAAAGTAAGAGCGAAAATTTTGAACACTGGCGTTCGTCCTGACGGAAGAACTTTGACAGAAATTCGTCCTATTTGGTGTGAAGTTGGCGTTTTGCCAAGAGTTCACGGCACAGGCGTTTTCACTCGTGGACAAACTCAAGTTTTGACTTGCTGCACTTTGGCAAGCATATCAGAAGTTCAAAAGCTCGAAGGGCTTGACGACGAAGTTTGCAAGAGATATATTCACCACTACAACTTCCCACCATACAGCGTTGGCGAAGCAAAATCAATGAGAAGCCCTGGCAGAAGAGAAATCGGACACGGAGCTTTGGCAGAAAGAGCGCTTGAGCCAATGTTGCCATCAGAAGATTCTTTCCCTTACGCTATCCGCACGGTAAGCGAAGTTTTGAGCAGTAATGGTTCTACGTCACAAGCAAGCGTTTGCGGTTCTACCTTGGCGCTTATGGACGCGGGCGTTCCTATCAAAAAGCCAGTCGCTGGCGTAGCGATGGGACTTATCAGCAATGCTGACAAGAGCCAAATCAGCGTTATGACAGATATTCAAGGTCTCGAGGACTTCCTTGGCGACATGGACTTTAAGGTTGCTGGCACAAAAGACGGCATCACAGCTATCCAAATGGATATCAAAATCAAAGGTATCAACGAAGAAATTTTGCGCAAGGCTTTGAGCCAAGCAAAAGTCGGCAGATTGGACATTCTTGACAAAATGTTGGCAGTTCTTCCTGCTCCTAGAAAAGAACTTTCTGTTTACGCTCCAAAAATTGTTTCTTTCGCTATCAACCCTGACAAAATCAAAGACGTTATCGGTTCTGGTGGAAAGGTTATCAACAAGATTATCGCAGAGACAGGCGTAAAAATTGATATCAATGACTTTGGCGACGTATTTGTATCTTCTGTTGATATGGACGCGATCAAGAAAGCAAGAAAGATAATCGAACTTATCGTCAACGACCCAGAAATCGGCACAGAGATTCAAGGCACTGTTGTGAGAACAACAAGCTTTGGCGCTTTTGTTGAGCTTGTTCCTGGCAAAGACGGAATGGTTCACATCTCCAAGTTGAAAAAAGAAAGAGTAGAAAGAGTTGAGGACGTTGTAAACGTTGGCGACAAAGTCGTTGTCAAAGTTATTGACATCAACGACAAAGG
>JAVXBP010000009.1:0-24961 GCA_036659935.1 Clostridia bacterium | reverse complement strand
TGTTTTTTCTTTTCTTAATTTTCTTTTCTTAATTTTCTTTTTGGCTTTTCTTTTTGGCTTTTCTATTTAGCTTTTATTGCAACTTTTAATTATTTCTTTTCTTCAACTTTTAATTTTTCGTTTCTTTTTCGCTATCTTTTTTATTATGATTATTTTAACTTTCTTCTATGATTGCAAGCCCTTTGTCCAAGGTGGTGACAGCCTTGACAAAAGCGTAACCTTTCAACTTTCTCGCGCAACTTTCCGCCGCTGTCATATTGTCAAAAACGCCCACGACCGCGCTGCCGCTGCCAGTCATAAAAGCAGTTTTTGCATACTTTTGCATATCTCTCAAAGTGGTTTCTATCGATGGACACAATTCAATCGCGCTTTCTTGCAAAACATTGAAAGCCCCCTTGCAATTTTTCGACACGCTTGCAAGCGCGCTGTCAATCTTTGTTGATTGGCTTTCTTGGCTGTTTTCCACGCTCGCGTTTTTGCTGTTTGCAAGAATATCGCTTTCGTCATTCAACTCGCTTTTTCCATTTTCTACAAAGATATTTTCGCATTTCAATTTGTTTTTTTCTTTTGCGACAATATCGTTTTCTTCTTTCAATTTTTCAATCAAATTCTTATCATAGCGTTGATACACATCTCTCGTGCTTGCGCCCACTTCCTTTTGGGCTATCACAAGCGCAAAGTTTGGCAAGTCGACGCGTTGAACAATCTCTCCCCGTCCGCCCACTCTGCAAGCTCCGCCACTCATCATATATGCAACGTCGCTTCCGACCTTGTTCGCAAGCTTGGTCACAACATCTTTTGGCAAGTCGAACAGCATTTGGGCGCACGCAAAAACTCCGCTCGCGTCGGCTGACGAACCGCCCAGCCCCGCGCTCATAGGAATGCCCTTGACGATTTCCACTCGCAACTCAATGCCAAATTCTTCTTGCAAAAGCGCGACCGCCTTGCTGGCAGTATTCTCTTTTCCGCACATTTTGCCGTCCATAATCACGCGAGACGCGCTCGCCTTGGACACGCAAATGACATCAGCGATATCCACCGACGTCATCAACATATCGAGCTTGTGATAACCATCGGAATAACTCCCCAAGATATCAAGCGCGATATTTATTTTTGCATACACTTTTGCGCAAATATTTTCCATAAGATAATATTATCACACTTTGAGCTCTCTGTAAACTATAAGTCTTTCTTCTCCCGACATTATTTCTGGCAAGTCATTGTTTTGTTCTTCGATATCGACGATTGGCATAGCGAGTTCTTTGGCGATATCCCACTTCGATTGCCCTTTTTGCGTCAAATAAATTGTTATCGCGTTGGTGTTGGTTTGAATATCTTCCCCCTGCTCAAGCGACGATATCAGCTCTTGACAAATTTCTTCTTCGATATAGCACGAGAAAATTACATTCATAACAATCTCAATTTGGTTGCGCTTTTTGAGTTTTGCATTGATATCATTGCAAATGCTTTCGGCATAAACTTTGCGCGACGGAGTGATATTTTCGTTCTCGAATTTCAACGAATAAGGCAACTCAATTTGGACGCTTCTCTTGATAGCGTTGTCGTCTTCAAAGATTACGCAAACTTCGACAAGCCCTTCGCACACACATTCGCCGTCACCGACGGTTATGTTGGCGTTGGTGTTTTGATAAACGTTGGTCGAAAGAATGTTTTCCACATTGAGCTTGTCGTCAATCTCGGCGAGTCCGCTGATAGTTTCTTCCAAAACTGTCGAGCATACAATCTTGTTCATTTCGAACTGTTTTGTCTCGCTTTTGAGCTGTTTTGTCGGGCAATACGCGTCAACAATAACGGCGATTTCTTCTTGCGCCATGACCACGCCCGACAGCGCAAGCGTCATATCCAAACAAATAACGTTGCTTTTTTCTGTGCCTTGCAAGACAATCTTACAATTTTTTGGACACACATAGCCCTCGACGGCGAGTTTGCCGTCCTGCATTGGCGACTCATAGACAAAGGGCGCTGACAACTCTTGCGTATAAGTGCCATTGCCAGCGGTATAGATTAAGTCAATGTCAACGATTCCGCTGAAAGTCGCGCTCTTGTCTTTTGTCACAATATTTTCTATCACGGGGCGACAATTGCAATAAAGAACGTCATCAATCTTGACTCCGCTGTCAAATTCTTCTGTGACGTCAATTTCTTGGTCGAGATATTCGACAAATTGTTGATTGACAACAACGCTGTCCATTCGCAAAGCGTTGTCGATATCGGTGAGATATTCGTTGGTTATGCTCTCAATCATAATCGGAGTAAGCTCAATCACAAGTTGAATTTTGATTTGGCTCTCGGTCACTTGGCTGTCGCTGTCAACGATTTTTGCCATAACGCGCATAGGAGCGTTGGCGACAATGTTGTCATCTTCGACGTCTTCGACAAAGTCTGAGATATAATCGAACGAACGCAGCGTCCCTTCAATGTCAAAATACACCGCCTTGATTGTAGCTTTTCCGCTAACTTTTGCTTGCTTGGACAGCGTTTGCGCCTTTGTAATTATGACGTCGCTTGTCACAAAACATACTCTTGAAACTCCGTTTTTCGCCGACGTATCAAGGTTGCATTGCATTACAATTTGTTTGTAAGCAAGCCTTTTTTCGCAATCTGTCTTAACTTCTCTAAATGTTGGGTTGATTTCCATATATTCTCTCCTTGCAAAGTTTCTGTCAAAAAACACTCTAATAAAGTTTATTAAAGGCAAGTCGAAAATATAACACTTTTATTTTTTCACTTGGAATTTTATGTTGTGCGACAAAATATCGCTGTAAGAAAACGATTGCAACTGCTCGCTTACGCTGTCTCGAATGGTAAAGATTGACGAATAAGCGTTTTCTATTCTGCCGTCAAAGTTTTCTATTTTGTTGCGCCCGCGGTTTATGCAGAAAGAGATTTCCCTGCCAATAAGTAGCCCGACCTTTGATTTGATGTCGTCCATATTCTTGATTATGTTTCGCATACAATACCCCCAATTCTTATTCTTTCCAACAAAAAATAAAATATACCACAAAAACAAATTTTGTGGCATTGTGGGCGATTTCGCGGTCGCTATTCTGTAATATCGCAAAAGCTTGCGCCGACAAAACTTGCCAAGGTCTGCGGTTCAACTTCGATTTGATATCCAACCTTGCCTGCGCTGCAAATTATTTTGTCGCAAAGCGTTGCCATTTCGTCAATGACGGTTACAAAGGGCTTTTTCATTCCTATCGGCGAGCAACCGCCGTGCACATAGCCAGTCAACGGCAACAATTCTTTGAGCTTTATCATTTCTACGGCTTTGACGCCAACCGACTTTGCGGACTTTTTGAGATTGAGCTGGGCGCAAACGGGAATTACAAAGACATAATATCTTTTGTCCGCGCCAACGGTAACCAACGTCTTGAAAACTTTTGTTTCGTCCTGCCCAAGACTGTGCGCGACGGCAAGCCCGTCCACAAGAGTGGGGTCATATTCAAAAGCGCCATACTCGATTTTTTTGCTGTCCAAAATTCTCATTACGTTTGTTTTTTCCATTTTTTCTTCCTTTGATTTTCTACGATTTATTTTTCTTTGACAAAAACGCAATTCCACACGCAATCTTGCGACGTGTAAGTCACTCTGTGTTTGCGATGTGGCGTGATATAGAAATAATCGCCCTCCGACAGCGGTTGCACTGACTTTTCTCCCCCGTCGTCAAATTCAATTCTCGCCTCTCCGCGCTCAACCAAAACCAACTCGCCGTCATCTTGGTCATACCAAAAATTGTCGGGTGAAACAACTCCGAGCGAAAAAATTCTTTCTACACGCACATTTTTGTTTGCAAACAGCAAGTGAACAAGCTCGCTGGGTCTGTTTTCATTCATATTTTTCTCCGTCAAGCATTGACAAATGCCCTTAATATATTGTATACTAAAAACAAAAATAAGTAAAATATTATCATATCAAAAAGCGAGGTTTTTATGTCAAAAAAAATAGACGACTTGATTGCTTTGCAAGAAAAGTTGGAACACGAAGGCGCTTTTGATACGCCCACCGAGCCTATCAATATGACGAACGTCGCGCCCGTCGACAAAGATTATGTCTATCTTCGCACAAGCCTGCGCGAAAGATTTTTGTCAGGTTTTGCGCGTGGAATTCTCTATATTTTTTCTCCTATCGTTGACTTTTTTGCATACAAATTCCGCATCAAAGGCAAAGAAAACTTGCGCGCGCTCAAGGGGACAAGCTTTTTTTCTATCTCCAACCACGTGAGTTATTTGGACAGCCTTATGTTGCGAGATTGCTTGCGCGGACGGCGCGTTTATTTCACCGTCGCGCCATTCAACAACAAACGCGGTTACAAAGGCGCTTTTTTGCGCGCGGGCGGAGCAATTCCACTCTCTGACAGCTTGAGCGGAATGAAAAATTTTAACTCCGCCATTCACACGCTTGCAGAAGGCGAAAACAACGTCATTCAATTCTATGCCGAGCAAACAATGTGGATATATTTCGAGAAGCCGCGCCCCTTCAAAAAAGGCGCTTTCCGCTTCGCCGCAAAAGAAATGAAACCTATATTGCCAATGTTTATCACCTTTTCCCCCGCAAAAGGTTGGCGCAAATTGTTGGGCGCAAAAAGATTTGCCACAATGCATATTTTGCCAGCGATTTTCCCACGACAAGAACTTTCCGTCAAAGAAAATTGCGACTTTTTGCAAGAAGAAACTCAACGCGCCTTTATCGCAGAATATAGGCAAGTCTATGGCGACAACAAGCCAATCATCTATGATATCGACGAGAACGCGATGACCAATCTCAATCAAGAAACTGAGCTCGCGATAAAATTATCACAAGAAACTTGCGACCAAAAAGCCGAATAAAAAAGAGTTTTTGCACATTTTTGCCAACATTGTATATTTTTGAGCATTTTTCGTCTTTTGTTGCTTTTTGTATTTTTTGTCGATTTTTGTCTTATTTTGCCACTCTTTGTCAAGTTTGCGAGTGGTATTTCGCTGATTTGAGAACCACAGATTATAGTATAACGCTGCATAGGTTTCTTAAATATTTTTAAGGGTTAACTGTTGTATTATATAATCTTGACAGAAAATATTTTTCGTGTTAAAATGTATTAAATAGGTAATAATTTTTTTAGGAGGTTCTATGCACAAACTTTTTGCTATTCTTGATGTGATTTTGGTCATCGGCATTGTACTTTTTTTGCTTGCCGGCATGCCAAAATTGATATATTATGTTGTAGGAATGTTTTGCAGAAAGACAAAGCCTCTCCCCCCTGCATCGAAAAACCACAAGTTTGCAGTGATTATTCCTGCCCGCAACGAAAGCGCCGTTATCACCACGTTGTTGGAAAGTCTCAAGGCGCAAACCTTCCCGAGAGAATTCTATGACATTTTTATCGCGGTAGAAAAACACGATGACCCTACTTGCGAGATTGCAAAAAAATATGACGCGGAAGTTTATTTCAAACAAGATTTTTCAAAAAACGGCAAGGGCTTTGTCCTGGAAGAAGTTGTCAACCATATCACAACCAATCACGCCGACAAAAATTATGAGGCGTATCTCATTGTTGACGCGGACAACATTCTCAATGTCGATTATTTCGAAAAAATGAACCAAGCGCTCGACGCTGGCTATGACATTTGTCTCGGCAACCGCAACGCGAAAAACTGGAATGGCGGTTGGATAGCGGCTTGCACAGGTCTCAATTTTATAAGATTTTCTCACTTTCAAAACTTTGCGAGAAGCAAATTTGGCATTACCGTTTTGCTTTCTGGCACTTGTTATTATATCAAAACTGACATTGTCAAGGCGCACGGCGGTTGGCAGTGGCACTCGCTGACCGAGGACGTAGAATTGACTACCGTTTCCGCGCTCAACAATTACAAAACGCACTATATCGACGACGCCGTTTTCTTCGACGAGCAACCAACGGACTTGCACACGTCTTTCAATCAACGCAAGCGCTGGGTAAAAGGTTACTTTATCAACGGCTCAGTCTACAACAAAGAGATATACAAAGGCATCGGCGACAAAAATGTCAACCGCGGCAGCTGTCTCGAATTGGCGCTTGGCGCGTCTTGCATGGTGTCGTTTGCGGTGGCTTTTATCACCTACTTGCTGACAAATTTTATCGTAGTATTTCTCAATCTCAACAATCCTGCGGTTATGAACGAAGCTTTGGCAAGATTTATTGTGGCGATGCTTGGCTATGCGGCAGTCTTGTATGTTGACACAATCATAATGTTGATTGTCGAAAGAAAGAATATTACAATGAAGTGGTATCGCAAGTTGGAAACAATTTTTATGCGCCCAATTTATTCTATGCTCTATGTTCCAATCGCTTTCGCGGCGATTGTCAAACCTGTCGAGTGGGTGCCAATCGAACACAAAGTCAATTCCGTTGACCAAAAGAAAAAACAAAAAAAGTAAAAGTTAGCACGGCTTTTGACCGAAAAAAAGAAACAGCAAAAGTAAAAGTTAGTTCCAATCGAACACAAAGCAGATTCTGCTAACAGCAAAAGTAAAGCGACACGGCTGTCGCCAAAACAACTTAATAACACAAAAAAACGCTACAATACAAATTGCAGCGTTTTTTGATTATTTTCTATTTATACAAACATTTTAGTCTGACTTTTTCTCGCCAAGGAACTTGGCATAGCCACCGCTCCCCCTTGCAACGCAACGCGAAACTCTGCTCAAAGTCGCGGACGAGATATCCGTGTCTTTGATAATTTGGCTGTAAGTGTGCCCTTCTATCAACATTTTTGCAGCCGCCACGCGCTGAGCCATCTGGTTGACTTCGTTGAATGTGCAAAGGTCTTCCAACAGCATTGCGCAATCTTCTTCCGTCTCCATACTCAACAAAACTTTGTATAGGTCGACAAGCATTTTGTCGTGATTTGCTTTTTCTTCCAACATATTATTCAGTAGCTTTTTCGATATAAGCCACAACGTCGCCGAGCGTCTTAAAGTTCAAAGCCGCCTCATCGTCAATCTCTATATCAAAATGCTCCTCCAACGCCATAATAATCTCAACAATGTCGAGAGAATCTGCTTGCAAGTCGTCATTCAGGCTTGTTTCGAGTGTCAAATCGCTGTCATTGATATCTGACAATTGCTCTACAATTATCTTTTTTAAATCAGTAAATATCATTTTCGTGTTGCCTCCAATGTTCTATCGTAACAATTCACCGCAATAAAGCGTTAAACATATTTATATTATAGCCTATTCTTTCTCAATTGTCAATATATGCCATAATAGAAAATTCCACAAATTGTAATATCTTTGCAAATTCTACGCTTTGTAATATCATTGTAAAGTTCTCACCCTGCAATAACTTTTACAAATTGTCAAAATGCGCCCAATCAGAAAATTTCGCAAACTGCGATATCCTTGTCCGCAGAAAAAACTGTCACCCACAAGTCGCTTGCAATGCGCGCCTTCGAGAGATAATTGACGTCAATTTGCATATCGAGCAAGCTTTTTGTCACGCCTTCGCCCGTCCATTTTGCAAAAGCTTCCAACTGCGTCCAACGCTCGGTGTCGCCAATTTTTTCGCACGTGACTTTTCTTTCTTTTTTCTCGATATCGACGCCAATGTTTTGGCTCGAATAAGCCGCGACAAAAACGTTTTCTGTGTGCGCAAAAGAAATATAGCCATCGTCCAACAATGGTTTGCCCGTCGCGGAATAAGTCAACTCGACCGACTTCGCGCAAATGTCCTTTATTTTTTTCAATACGGCTTTTTTCGCCCTTTCGCTTTCGCCATAATCTCGTTGAACAAATATTATCATAGAATTATTGTAACATATCTTATATTTTTTTGCAACATTACTTGAAAGGTCAACCTTTTTGTGTTAGAATAGTAGTAAGATTATCAACAAATATTATATGTATTAGGAGAAAATTTATGAGTTTTACTTCTCAACTTTTGTCTTACAAGCCGTCGTCAACGTGGGAGCATTGCTTTCCTATCGGCAACGGAAACCTTGGACTTATGCAATTGGGCGACCTGACGAAAGACGTTTTGTTTTTCAACGACGACACTTTTTGGTCAGGAAACGGCGAACAACACTCCTATCCGACTTCCAACATTGCCGCGGCTCGCGCAAGCGTTTTGGCTGGCGAACTCGGCAAAGCGCAAGATGAGATTTGGAAAAGCGTGCTTGGCGACTTCACCGAGGGCTATTTGCCACTGTGCGAGTTGACAATCAATCGCAAAAACATCAACACAAAGGGCTATTCTCGCAAGCTTGACTTTGCAAGCGCGACGCATTCCGTCACGACTGCAAGCTATCGCGCGCGTTCTTTTGTGAGCGCCGTCGACAAGATTTGCGCCTATCGCATTGACTGTGACAAAAGCGCGGAACACACTTTCAGCGCAAGCTCAAAGACGGTTTTCGAGACAAATTTGGGCGAAAACAATGACGGCATAATCGCGACAATGCAAGCGCCGTCGCACGTTGACCCTGCTTATTTGCCAAGCAAAAACCCTATCATTTATGACCAAACAAAACCCGGAATGACCGCGCGCGTTATCATTCGCGTTGACACCGACGGCGACAAAAAAGCTGTCGCTGGCGCGCTTGTTGTCACAAACGCAAGCTATATCGAATTGCGCGTCGCATCGGTCACGAGCTTTACTTCCAGCGCTCCGCAAACCGCGTGCGAAAAAATAATAAGCGACAGCCTTGACAAGACTTTCGACGAGCTTTTGGCGAGACATTCGGCGGACTTCAACGCGCTCTATTCTCGTTCTGATTTCTCATTGGAAAGTTCCCGTTCGCTCGACACAATCGCGACGGCGAAAATTCTCAAAAAAAGAAAAAAGAATGACGCGTTGTGCGTTACACTTTTCAATTTTGGAAAATATCTTATGATTTCCGCGTCTCGCAAGGGGACGTCTTGCATGAACTTGCAAGGCATTTGGAACAAAGATATGCGACCTGGCTGGAGCAGCAATTACACCACAAATATCAACACCGAGATGAACTATTGGGGGGCGGAAAGCGTCAATCTCAGCGAATGTCACCTGCCAATGCTCGACCTTATTCGCAAGATTTCTGTCAACGGCAAGCAGTCGGCAAAATGGCAATTTGGCGTGGACAATGGCGGTTGGTCGCTTGGACAAAACAGCGACATTTGGGGACACAGCGACGCCGTAGGTCGCAATTCTGACACCGACCCTGCATCGTGGGGGCTTTTTGTCGGCGGTGGCGGTTGGATGGCGAGCCACTTGTGGTTGCACTATCTCTATACAAAAGACAAACAATTTTTGCAAGAAAATTACGCGATTTTGCGTGATTGCGCAAAATTCTATCTTGGCTATCTCACTCAAGACCCCGACACAAATTATCTTATCGCTTGCCCGTCGTCGTCACCAGAAAATATGTTTTTCCACAAAGGAATCGGACGCGCGGTCAACAAATGTTCAACAATGGACATAAGCATAATCGAGCAAATATTCAGCATTGTTGTCGAAGCGGCGCAAATTGTCGAGCCTACCGACCCAGTCGCTGAGCAATGCAAAGACGCTTTGCCACGACTTTATCCGTTGAGAATTGGCTCGCAAGGACAGCTTCTTGAGTGGTATGACGAATATGCCGAGACGGCAAAACATCACCGCCACACTTCCCACCTTTACGCGCTGCACCCTTATTGGAAAATATCTCCGCTATCCACGCCTGAGCTTGCAAAAGCTTGCGAAAAAACGCTCGAACTGCGCGGTTGCGGTGGCACTGGTTGGAGCTTGGCTTGGAAAACAAATATGTACGCGCGACTTTTCGACGGCGATATGGCGTTGAAACTTTTGCGCAATCAATTGCGTGTCGTAAGCGCAAGTTCTCCGCTTTCTATGAGCCACGGCGGTTCATACGAAAACTTGCTTTGCGCTCACCCGCCATTCCAAATTGACGGCAACTTTGGCGCGATGAGTGGCATATCAGAAATGGTTCTACAAAGTCACCACGGCATTGATATCTTGCCTGCCCTGCCACAATCTTGGCAAAATGGTTCATTCTCCAACTTTAAGGCGCAAGGCAATTACACTGTTTCTTGTCAATGGAAAAAAGGCAAAGTTACGTCTTTGCAAATAAACGGCGAAGGGAATTCTTTGGATATTCTCATTTGCAACAAGCCTGTCACAGTCAAGCTCAACGAGCTTGTGACATTCTAAAAAGCAGCTCAACAAACAACGCAAAAAGCAAGCCACTCGGCTTGCTTTTTTGATATTATTTTTCAATTTGGAGAATTTTTCTCGACAAGACGCTTTCTTACTTTCGAGTTCTTGTTTTCGAGTTCTTGTTTTCGAGTTCTTGTTTTTGAGTTCTTGTTTTTGAGTTCTTGTTTTTGAGTTCTTGCTTTCGAGTTCTTACTTTCGAGTTCTTACTTTACGCGGTTTTCGTTTTCTCGTCCGCGTTGCTTTTTGCACTTTCTCTTGCAAGCACTTCTTGGAAAAAGTCGTTTATTCCGTCCATAAATTCTTCGTCAATGCTATATATTTTTTCGATATCCGACCACTCATAGTGCATATTCACCGCGTATTGGAAAAGGTTGACATTTGTGTTGTTTGCCAATACAAGAATTTTGCCGTTGCAATCATCGCAAATTTGTTTTTCGTCGGCGATTGGGCGCGAAAGCGTGTGCCCCCTGCCCTCATACAGAACAAATCGCGCGTTCGGGTTGGTGCATTTTTCTCTTTGCGCGTGAATGGAAATGTCATAAGTCACCGTTGGGTCGTCGTCGCTATGCCCGACCAAAACGTCCTTGCCATATTTGTTTATTCCAGATATGCCCGATTGATAAGCGTATCTTCCAAACTTCAAAAATTGATAGAAAGTGACAAATGGTTTTGCCAAAATTATCATTTTGCCGACGTAACGGCTTGCGTGCATATAGATAATATCCCAACTGTTGTTGAAACCGCTCAAGGTCGCAAGCGCCACAATTTTGTCGGGGGCAATGCGATTGAGCATAAGCGCCGAGCCATAACCGCTCCAGCTGTGACCGTAAACCACGAGTGGCATATCGGCATATTTTGCGGTCGCCTTGACATGTTCGATTGCGTGTTGCAAGTCAACGGCGCACTGTTGCAAGCCATTGATATTTCTGCCTTCGCTCTCGCTTACGCCCGTCATATCAAAGCCATAAACATAATAGCCTTTCTGAGCAAAATAATTGATTCGATTGAGATAGCCATTCATACAACAGCCAATTCCATGTGAAACAACGACAACCGTGTTGTTTTTTTCGACATTTTTGCTGTAATAGAAAGCTCCGTTAATGTTGTTCCTTCTGCTCTTAAAACAACTCTTTTCTTGTTGCAAATCAGGGTAATAATCAGGTTCAATGTTCTTTCTCAACTTGTCACAACGCGTGCCAAAAACCATCTCGTATATTACCATTGTGGCGATAAGCGGAATGATAAGCGTCAAACCTAGCACGACAAAACAAAGCAAAAACGCAAATTGCCACAAGCGTTTTGTTTCCTTTTCGTTGTTGTAGTTTTTCTCAACTTTTTTATTTGGTTTTTTTATTTCTTCGTTCTTGTCCATATTCCCTTTCCTACGCCATCGCGCTATCACCGCGACAAAAAAATTATGAGCCGATTGAATTTTATCTTGTTTTTTTCTAACAATATGCGCGTTGTTGGCGCGCAATATCTCTATTACTTTTAATTAATACTGTTATTGTAACACATTCTCGTATGTAATGCAATTTTTACGCCATAAAATATATGTAAAATTATTCTTAAATCGCATTCTAATTATGTTCAAAAAGACAATTTGTAAACGACGTCCTTTGGAACGTTGTTGTCTTTGGCGACTTTTTTGATCGCTTCTTTCTTTTCCATACCGCCGTCCAAGAGAATTTGCAATTGTTCTTCCAATGGCAAGGGCTCGGCTTGTTGCGCTTCTTGTTGGTTTTGTTCAACAATAATGACATATTCGCCCTTTGGCTCGTCAATATGGCACTCGCCAAGATTGTATATCTCGTGTCTCTCGTGAATTTTTGTAATTTCTTTGACAATATGCGCTTTTCTTTCGCCAAGAACCTTGAACAACGCCTCGCAATCTTTGTTGATATCGTGTGGCGAACTGTATATTACAAGCGCCGTTTTGACATTCGCAAAGCTCTCAAGCAGCGCCTTTTTTTCCTTAACTCTCGTTGGCAAAAAGCCGACAAAAGTCCAAATTGGCTGACAAATTCCGCTCAACGCCATCGCGCTTGCGACAGCCGTCGCGCCGGGGATAACCTCGACCTTGTAGCCTTGCTCGAACAAAAAGTTGACCACAATCGCGCCGGGGTCAGAGATAGCGGGCATTCCTGCGTCGGTTATCAACGCTATGTTTTGTCCGTCGTCAAGCATATGCGCAATCTTGGAACAAGTCTCTCTTTCGTTGTGTTGGTGGCAGGCAAAAAGCGGTTTTTTTATCTCATAGAAGTTGAGCAGTCCAAGCGAATGACGAGTGTCCTCGCACGCGATTGCATCGACGCTTTTGAGCGTTTCGAGCGCGCGCAAAGTAATGTCGGCAAGATTGCCAATAGGAGTGCCCACCAAATAAAGCGTTCCTTTCATCACGCTTTGACCAGCTTATAGCCGTCTTTTGTGTCGAGAACGTTGTAGCCTTGCGCAAGAATTTCCGCGCGCAAAGTGTCCGACAAAGCAAAGTCTTTTTGCTTTTTTGCTTGCAAACGCTTTTCTGCAATATCGACAACTTCTTGTGGAATGTCGAGTTTTTCTTCTTCCGCAAGTTTTGCGGTGTTGAGCGACAAGCCAAGCACTTTGTCAAATTCGAGCGCCAAATTGTAGATATCGCAACTCTTGTTTTCTTTGACAAGTTTCCACAACACGCCGAGCGCCATTGGAACATTCAAGTCGTCGTTGATTGCGTCAACAAATTCTTTGCGATAGCTTTCTATCATTTTCTCGTCCGCTTTGTCCTTGCAAGTTTTGTGCAAATAAAGCGCGCTGAGCAGTCTTTCATAAGATGTTTTCGCGCCGTCCATTCCTTCGAAAGTAAAGTTCAATTTTTTGCGATAGTGAGCGTTCAAGCAAAAATAACGGAAAACAAGTGGCGCATAGCCCCTTTCTTCCAACTGCGCGACAGTGTAAGTGTTGCCAAGGCTTTTGGACATTTTGCCATTGTCGACAAGCATAAATTCGCCGTGCACCCAATAATTTACGCTCTTTTTGCCCGTCAAAGCTTCGTTCTGCGCAATTTCGTTTTCGTGGTGAACAGGAATGTGGTCAACGCCGCCAGTGTGCACGTCAAAAACTTCGCCCAAATACTTACGGCTCATCGCGCTGCACTCAATGTGCCAACCAGGATAACCTTTGCCCCACGGGCTGTCCCACTGCATAATATGACCTTTTTCCGCCTTTTTCCAAACGGCAAAGTCGGCAGGGTGGCGCTTCTGAGAGTTTACTTCCACGCGCGCGCCCGCTTGTTGCTCGTCAAGATTGAGACGAGAAAGCTTGCCATATTCTGGAAACTTGCCAATGTCAAAATAAATTCCGTCCTCAATCTCATACGCAAAGCCTTTTTCCAACAACGCCTGCACATATTTTATCATATCGCCAATATGGTCGGTCGCTTTCGCGATAATCTCTGGGCGGTTGATATTGAGCTTCGAAAGGTCGTCGAAAAACACTTTTGTATAGAATTCCGCAATCTCATAAGGCGATTTGTGCTGTTCGCGCGACGCTTTTGCCATTTTGTCCTCGCCGTCGTCGCTGTCCGACATAAGGTGTCCCACGTCGGTGATATTCATCACGCCCTTGAGTTTGTAGCCGTCGAATGACAACACGCGGCGGAAAATATCCATAAAAATATACGTCCTGAGATTGCCAATATGCGCATAATTGTAGACAGTCGGTCCGCAACTGTACATACGCACTTGATTGTCTTTTATCGGCTCGAATTCTTCCTTACTGCGCGACAATGTGTTATAAATTTTCAACATAACTCCTCCGTTTGCTATTGCTATTTGCAAGTTAATTTTCGTTATTTTTCATTTGTTTTTTGATAATTTTTGCTTTATTTTTGCTGCAACTTTTATCTTGATTTCGATAATTTTTGTTACTTTTTTCGTTGTTGCTGTAACTTTTATCTTGTTCTTTATCTTATTTTTGATATGTTTTTTGTTACTTTTTTTCGTTTTCGCAATGGTCGAATTGCGTCGCCAAGACGTCGTCTTCCCCTTCCATTGTGATAGAATATTTGCACGACTTTATTTGCAAGGTGTTTTCCAACGTCTCAATACGCTTGTTGAGACGAGCGAATTCTTCCAAGATTGGGTCAGGCAATTTTGTTTGGTTCATATCGGATATTTTCTCGTTGTTTTGTCTTACAATGCGACCGGGCACGCCCACAACGGTGCTGTGCGGTGGCACGTCCTTGAGCACAACGCTCCCCGCGCCAATTTTCGAATCGTGACCAATGGTGATTGGTCCGAGCACTTTTGCGCCAGCTGATATCATAACATTGTCCTCGATTGTTGGGTGGCGCTTTCCAATATCTTTGCCCGTTCCGCCAAGCGTTACGCCTTGATAAATGACGACATTCGCGCCAATCTCCGCCGTCTCGCCGACAACTACGCCCACGCCGTGGTCAATAAACACTCCGCCTGCAATTTTTGCGGCAGGGTGAATGTCAACGCCAGTTTTTTTGCGCGTGCCACTTGCGATAAGTTTGGAAAGAAAAACGCATTTGTGTTCATAGAACCAGTGCGCGATTCTGTGTCGATACAACGCTTTGAAGCCGCCATACGTCCAGAATATTTCCGCTTTGCTTTTCGCGGCTGGGTCGCGCTCAAGGGCGACCGCCAAGTCTTGCGCAATCTTACTTTTGCTTTTATTTTTGTCTTTTTTGTCTGATTTGTCTATATTTTTATTCGCCATAGCGATACCTCACAATAAAAAAAAGGCGCTCGTCGACAAAGACGAGTACCGCGGTTCCACTTTGATTATATGCCGAAGCATATCTCTTGCAAGTCTCTAACGGGACCATTCGTCGCGGCATTTCCTCCGCGAGGCACAACGACCGCACTTCCAACTTGCAACTTCGGAACAGCTCTCAACCGCTGACTGTTCTCTCTGTATTCCATCGCCAATTGTACTCTTGTCGTCTTTTCGCCTTATTGCCAAACATAGTCATTGATATCGCCTGTGAGCAGTCCTCTTTCATCAAGTTTTCAACGGCCTATATTTAGTATATTAATTTTAACCGAAATATGTTCAAATGTCAAACATTTTTGCGCAAACATTATTTGCAAGGGCTTTTGACAGTCCAAAAAGGCTATTTTTGATGATTTTCGCCTTGTTTTGCTCCTTACATATGCGACGGAGTAGCAATTCCGAGCAGTCCGAGCCCTTTTGACAAAACAATTTTGGTGGCTTTGGCAAGAATGAGACGGGCGTTTTTGACTGGTTGGTCGGCGTTGTTGATGTTGTGTTCAAAATAAAATTTGTTGAACGCTTTCGCGACTTCGATGATATGACGCGTCACAATGCTTGGCTCATATCTTCTGCCAGCTTCTTCCACCGCGTCTGGGAATCGGTCAAGCAAGCGGACAAGATTTGCCCCTTCTTCGCTGTCAATTCCGTTCCAATCAATGTCGCCGACGATGTCGCCGCCCTTTTCCAACACGCTGTTGCAGCGCGCGAAAGTATACTGCGCATAAGGTCCTGTTTCGCCCTCAAAGTTGAGCACTTTGTCATAGCTGAAAACGCTGTCTTTGATACGATTGTTGAACAACACTCCAAAGATTATCGCGCCAACTCCGACTTGTTCCGCAATCTCCGATTTGTTTGCGATATTAGGATTTTTTTCTTCGATAACCGCCAAAGCTTTTTCCACAGCTTTGTTGAGAACGTCCTCCAAGAAAACTACGTTTCCGCTTCTTGTTGACAACGCGCCGTCTTCCAACGACACCATTCCGTGAGCGACGTGCTCCAAGTCTTTGCTCCACTCGCAACCCATTTTTTCGATAACTTTAAACACTTGTTGGAAGTGCAAATTTTGTTGATAAGCGACCACGTACAAGCATTTGTAGAAGTCATAAGTCTTTTTGCGATAGAACGCCGCCGCAAGGTCGCGCGTCGCGTACAAGGTCGCGCCGTCAGCTCGCACAAGCAAGCACGGTGGCAATTCGTCATTGTCAAAGCGGACAATTTCCGCCCCTTCGCTTTTTTCGAGCAAGCCCTTTTCTTTCAATTCGTCAAGAATTGGTTGCATTTTGTCATTGTAGAACGACTCGCCGTTGTAGCTGTCGAATCGCACGTCAAGGCGCTTGTATATTTTCGCGACTTCCGCGAGAGTAATCTTTTTGAACCACGTCCACAAGTCAATCGCTTCTTGATTGCCGTTTTCTATTTGTTTGAACCAAAAACGCGCTTGGTCGTTGAGCGCCTCGTCCTTTTCCGCTTCCGCGTGGAAACGCACATAGATATCCAACAGTCCGCGCACGCCGCGTTTGTCGATATCCGCCTTGTCCCCCCACAATTTGTAAGCGACAATAAGCTTGCCAAATTGCGTGCCCCAATCGCCAAGGTGATTGATTCCGACAACGTTATAACCGAGCGCCACACAAATTTTGTAGAGCGCGCTGCCAATGCAAGTGTTGAGCAAATGTCCCATATGGAACGGTTTTGCAATGTTAACCGACGAATAATCTATGCAAATTGTTTTGCCTTTTCCGATAGAACTGCAACCAAAATTATCATTTTCCGCAAGAATTTTGTCAAGAACTTTGCGCGCGTATTGCGTTTTGTTAAGGCGAAAATTGACATAGCCGCCCACCGCTTCGACGTGAGAAAAACTCTCTGGCGCGACAATAGACGTCGCGATATTTTGCGCGATAGCAAGTGGAGAAATGCGCATTTGCTTTGCAAATTTGAAACACGGCAAGCAAAAGTCGCCCATGCTCGTGTCCTTTGGCAAAGCCAACAATTCATAAATCTCTTGCGCGGAAACTCCGTCGATATGCACGGCGTCCGCAATAATTTGTTTGTAGTCCATTGTATTCCTTTATATTTGTTCCGAATTATCTTTTATTCTTGTTATACGTTAAAGCGGAAAAGCACCACGTCGCCGTCTTTGATGACATAGTCTTTGCCTTCGCTTCTCACTTTGCCTTTTTCTTTTGCCGCGACATAAGAACCACATTCGAGCAAAATTTGCCAATCGACAATCTCCGCGCGAATAAAGCCTTTCTCGAAGTCACTGTGGATTTTGCCCGCAGCTTGTGGCGCTTTTGTGCCATTGACAATTGTCCAAGCGCGCGTCTCTTTTTCGCCCGCGGTGAGATAGCTGATAAGCCCCAACAACTTGTAGCAAGCGGAAACAAGTTTGTCCAGTCCGCTTTGGTCAATGCCGAGTTCTTCTTGGAACATAGCCTTTTCTTCTGGCTCCATTCCTGCCAATTCTTCTTCTATTCTTGCGCAAAGCGCGATTGCGAGCGCGTCGTGCGACGTCGCGTAATCTCTCACCTTGCGGACATAATCATTGTCTGGCTTGCCGATATCGTCCTCTCCAATGTTTGCGGCATAGATGACCGGCTTGGACGTCAACAAGAACATTTCGTCCACAATCGCCCTTTCTTCGTCGCTCATTTCCACGAGACGCGCTGGCACGCCTTTTTCCAATTCCGCATTAAGTCTGTCAAGGAAGTCCGCCTCGACAAGGCATTTTTTGTCGCCAGTTTTCACTTGATTGCGAGCTTTTGTCGCGCGCTTGGTGACCATTTCCATATCGGCGAAAATCAACTCAAATTCTATTGTCTCGATATCTCTCATCGGGTCAACCGAACCATCAACGTGAATTATATTTTGGTCGTCGAAACATCTCACAACGTGCACAATCGCGTCAACTTCTCTGATATGCGAAAGAAACTTGTTGCCAAGCCCTTCGCCCTTTGACGCGCCCTTTACAAGCCCTGCGATATCGACAAATTCCAACGCGGTTGGAACAATTTTTTTGCAATTGTAGAGCGCCGCGAGCTTTTCCAATCTCGGGTCTGGCACAGCCACAACACCAATATTTGGTTCAATTGTGCAGAATGGATAGTTTGCGCTTTCCGCTCCTGCTTGCGTTATTGCATTGAATAATGTGCTTTTGCCAACGTTTGGCAAACCAACAACACCTAATTTCATTTTTTCTCCTGTCGCGTACGTTATATACACCTGTCAAAACATTTTCTTTATTTTATAATAATTCGACAAATAAGTAAAGCAAAACGCCCTTCTATTGTTTTTTGTCGATTATTTCTTTGTCATTTTGTGATTGTTTTGTATCATTTTCGACTGTTTTTGCAACATTTTCGGTTGCGTTTGTATCATTTTGGTCGGGCTTGTCAGCATTTTGTTTTTCGCCTTGCGAGCTTTCCAACATTTCTTCTTGTTGCGTTTTCTGCTTTTTCGTCAGGCTCAAGGTGTTTTCTTTTCCACTCAAGGCGCGCTTGATATTCCCCCTGTGGGTGAAAAGCACAACACAAAACATACACAACGCGACGACAATAACCGCGACGGAATCGCGACACATAATCGAGCTGAAAATCGACAACACGCCAATCGTCACGAGCGAACCAATAAAGCCATATTTGCCTTTGAACATAAAAACTATCAAACAAACGAGCGCCACCGACGAAACAATCGGGAATGCTACAAGGAAAACGCCAATCGACGTCGCCACGCCTTTGCCACCGCGAAACTTTGAATATATCGGAAAAACGTGTCCCACAATCGTGATTATGCCAAGAACGAAAAGCCAATCATAGCCGTTTGGCGTGACAGCAAACTCGCCACCGCTGAGACAAAATCTACCTATCAAAGCAAAAACAATGCCTTTTATCGCATCGCAAATAAATGTCATAGCGCCCCAAAACTTGCCAACCGAGCGCAACATATTCATTGTGCCGGGGTTGCCACTGCCAACGCTTGTGATGTCGGTGTGCTTGAGCCGCGCGAACAACTTCGCAAAGTTGACCGAGCCGACAAAATACGCCGCCAAACACGCCACTACTTTGATAATTATATCTTTCCAATCCATATTGTTCCTTATTCTATCGAACTTTCCGCTTTTTTATCGCATTTATATTGTAGCACATTTTATCTTATACAAGCAAGTTTGCGAACAAAAAGTTTGAATAATTTTAAGTTTTTTGTCGCGCGCTACAATTTGTCAATTTCTTTCTGGTCAAAAACGAAAAAGCCCCAACCTTCGTTTGTCTTTCCGCCGTCCAACAAATATTCTTTGACCGCCCTTTGCAACTTTGTGTTTGTCGCAAGGTTGACATATTCGCACGTGCAATAGTCGAAAACTCTGTCAACGCACTGCTTTGACGGGAAAGTTCTGTATATGTGGAAAAACTTCTGGAATTGCAAAATATTGCTATCTGGCGGAAGGAGTTGGACAAGAACTGGCGACAAAAGCCACGACGCGCAGAAAAACTTGTCACAGTCAAAATATTCTCGCGCCTTTGCAAAACTTTCCTTGACCGCGGCTTTGTCCAAGCGACCGTCCTCGGGGATATGCACGCTCAAAATGAGTTGCTTTTTGAGCGAAAAACCTACCAAACCTTTTGCAAAATGCACATATTTTTGTTCGAATTGCAACCGCCCAAAGCGAATAATTTTGCCCGACAATGAGTTGCACAGCCAATCAATCTCTTCCAGCCCCCACGATGAGTGGTGACGAAAATAGCACTTCGCCCAAATCGCGATATCGCGGAACTGCAAGCAAAATTCTTCTTCCGACAGCCCTTTTGCGAGCCATTCTTCACGCTCGGCAAACGCCATTCGAGAAAAAAGCGCCAAATAGAAAAAGTCCTTATTGTCGCGTTTGTTGACGCGTTCGCAAAATTTCGCCCTACTTCTTTTGAAAGTTTCGAGCGCTTTTGTTATCTTGCTTTCGTCAATTTTTGTGGCGAGCAACAAGTCAATCGCAGGCTTGTCAAGCTTTATTTTTTCCAAGAATTCCGCGTAAGTCATACACATTTCCACCTTTTTCTATTGTTGTTTTGTCAAAAAAAGGAGCAACGCGCGCTGCTCCCTTTTGCAAGTTTATTGTTCTTTGTCGAAAAGTTCGATAAGTTTGCAATAGAACACAACCGCGTCGTATACAGACTTCTCGAAAATATATTCATTTTTGTTGTGAACGGAAGATATAATCTCATTGTTCATTTTGAGTGGAGCGAACCGCACAACGCAGTCAGCCACATCGACAAAATGTCTCGCGTCAGTCCCACCGAAAATTATAAACGGCGTAGGCGAGACGGTTGGCATTGACTGCCTTACGGCTTGTTCGACAAGGAGCACGCCCTTGTGTCGAAAGTCAGTCGCGCGCGGAGCTTTGCGCACAGTCTCAATCTCGACCTGCGCCCCGCACTTTTTCGCCAACTCACAGAAGCCCTTGACAACGACGTCAATGTCCAAGTGGAAAGTGCTTGCAATCACGCACATACGCGGATATTTCGCATTGTCGCTTTTCTTGAAAGTCACTGACGGCTTGACCATAGCGCCTGCTTGCGGATTGACCTTTGGCAAAATGTTCAACAAAAGCCCGCGGAAAATATTAAAATGTTTGAAAATAAATTTCATTGGGTTGTCCATTGTCACCGTCAAACGGCGGAACATTTCTTCCACTTCCGGCGGAAAAACGCTCTTGATAAATTTCGCCTTTGCAGCCTTTTTTTCCAACAACGCAATCGCTTGCTCGCTGCCGCTGATATAGAGTTTCGCCGACGAGCGCTCGCTCATCGCAATCATTGCATACTCGCCGTTTACGCCAGCCATAGGTTTGTCAAGAATTGCGCCCCCTTCGTCGATAAGCAAAGCTGGACAAATGCCCTTGTCAACAAAATGTTGCGCCATAAGACGCGCGTCTTTGCCTGCGACTTCTTCGCGTGACGACGACAAAATATAGACGTCGGCGTTTGGCTGGAATTTTTCTCCGAGCAACTTTTCCACACTCTCAAAAATTGCGCAAAGCGAACCTTTGGTGTCCGCCGCGCCACGGCCAAGAATTTTGCCGTCTTTTATCTCGCCGCCAAAAGGCTCAAAGTCCCAATCGTCGCCGACCGCGACAACGTCCATATGGCTCATCATCAAAAGTGGTTTTTTCGAGCTGTCTTTGCCCGACCACCTTATCATAAGACCGCCGTCGAACTCCGTCCATTCGCAATTGCTTGCGACAAGTGGGAATCTCTTGCGAAAATAAGAATGTAATTGTTCTATGTTGTCAGTTTTGACTTCGTCGCCATAAGAGATTGTGGCTATTTGCACCATTTCCGACAGCGATTTGCTATAACGTTTTTGGTCAAATTCACTCATTTTTCTCTCCTTTTTCGTCATTGTCAGAGATATCTTTTGCAGTTGTTTTTGCTTCGTTCTCAGCAACTTTTTCCGTTGCGATTATATCGTCTTTTGCAACGACGCTTTCTTCTTTCTCAACGCTTTCGACTTGCTGAGTTGTTTCGACATTTGCGACAACGCTTCCAATGCCACTTTCTGTCACGTCGGCGATTTGCTCGCGCGCTTGGTTGTCGATTGCGATATCATATATATCACTCGTCTCGTCCACGGCAGGCGCGTCTTTTTTGCGATGTTCTTCGATATAAGCAATTACGCTTTTGTTGTTGTAGAGCAAGAATACCACCACGGATATTACGCAGAAAAACGCCGATACGAGCGCGGTAACTCTCAAGCCCGTCGCGGTAACGTTTACGCCTTCGGTGTGACCGATTTGAACAAGCGACGGCACAAACATAATGGCGATTGACTGCCCCATTTTTGTGATAAATGACCTTGCCGCCGAGAAAATTCCTTCTTTGTTTTCGCCCGTTTTGAGCGTGTCATATTGAATGACGTCACTCATAATCGCATTTGGCAAAATGTTGAGCGCCGCAAACGGATAGGACACAAACAGCCCAAACAGCACGCCGATGACGAGCTTGTTGCCGGGCATATTTCCGACCAAACAAATGATAATATACGCCACGACAAACCAAATAAGCGCTGCGACGAGCGGAATTTTTTTGCCATATTTTTTGCTGATTTTGACAACCAACGGATAGAGTAGCACTGAGCCAAAAATGCTCACGCCCATGACTATCGCCGCTTGACCGCCGTTGAGCCCCAACAAGACGTCAATATCATAGAATATTGTCGCTTGGAAAAACGCCATTGACACAATCTCGAACAATTGACCGACAGTTACGAGCTTGAATTGTTTGTTTTTGAAAGCTGATTTGAGCGCAGGGAAAAGCTTTATTGACGGAATATTTGACTCAACATATTCCTTTTCTTTGAAGCTGAACGCCGTCACAAAAAGCAAAACTATGCCTATCACGGTGAACAACGCAAAGGTGATTTGGTACGCTTGATTTGTGGTGAGCGCGGACGACTTGCCAAGAATTGACACGAAAAGCGGAGTCATATATACTACCGCCGAGCCTGCGACAAAGCAAAGCGAGCTGATAGTATAAGCCGTGAGACGCGTCTTGTGGTCAGTGATAAGCTCAGGGAAAAGCGCTCCGTGCGGAATCTCATAAGTGGTATAGAAGAAGAAGTATGAGAAAATGAAGAAGGCAACCCACACGTCATTCAGCCAGTGAATCCCAGGCATTGGCGGACAAAAAATGAGCAGCGCCGACAAACCATATGGTAAGGCAGTCCATCTCATAAACGGCATTCTTCGACCGTTTTTGTTTTTGCATTTGTCACTCATATTCGCGATAAGCGGGTCGGTCACGGCGTCAAGCACGTGTCCCAAGGCTTTGATAAGCCCAATAAAAGTGATAAATCCCAAAATTATTCCTTGGTGAATGTATGGAGTAATCCCAGAAGTGTTGGTTGGCATCAGGAATGTTAGCAAAAAGTTTGCTATCATTCCTGTAAAAATGCCCTTTGCAAAATCTGATAAACAAAATTTGACTACCAGTTTTGTGTCTGCTTTTTTGAGTTCAGTCATAATTACCTATCCTTATTTGTTGTTTTCTTTGTTTGATTGAGTTTATTTAATATTTTCGTCTTTTACAAAGCGTATTTCACAAATAGGATCACCTTTTGCAATAACCTTGTCGAGATTGAGTTTTCCGCCAAATTGACTTGCGATGCCACGGTCGCCACACATTGCTGTGTCACAAAGACGAGCAATTTCGTCGTCAGGCAAGCCGAGTTTTTGCCAAGCTTTTACAAGCGGACAATAGTGGAAGTCAATGCTGAGTTTGTCGTCAGTGCATTCTTTGATATCCATTTCGAACATCCATTGCGCTGGCTTGGAGAACAAATTTTTCTTGAGCTGTTTGAAGCTTTTTACGCCGTCCGACAGCTTTGCCCCTTGGAATTGACCGCACTTATAGATTGCGTCTCTGCCAAAAGTTGTTGGGTCAACGCCCTTTTCTTCCGCTTCTTTTGCAAGCAAAGCGAGCCACATTGCGCGGTGTTCGAGCTGTTCGCGAACTTTGACAACAATTGCGTTTTTGATCTTTGGTTCATTGATAATTTTTGACATAATTTTATCTCCTTTATTCTTCGAGCATAATGCTGAGAATTTCCAAATCAGTTTCTTTCATTCCATACTTGCCGATACGGCTTACGCCGTCAATCGTCTTTTCGATATCGTCCTTTACAATGCCGTCGCCAGCGTTGAATTGATTGTTGTTCATCGCCATATAATGCCCGATAATGCACGCGTCCACGCTTGACGCAATCTTCGCCGCGCACGAGCCCTTTGCCCCGTCGCAAACAATGCCTGAGACGTTGGCGAGAGTGTTGGATATGCTGCTTGTAATTTGCGCGTAACTTCCGCCACCAAGGAACGTTATGCCTGCGCCTGCGCCACAACTTGCGCTGACAACGCCACAATAAGCGGACAATTTGCCAATGCCACGCTTGAGATATATCGCGACAAGGTTGCTCAACGTCACCGCTCTCAACAATTGTTCGCGCGAACTTTTGAATTCTTTTGCAAACTCAACCACCGGCACACAAACCGTTATGCCTTGATTGCCGCTGCCAGAGTTGATGATAACAGGCAAGTTGCAACCGCTCATTCGAGCGTCCGACCCAGCCGACGCTTTCGCTCTCGCGAGCACGCGCGCGTCAGAACCATATATTTGAATCAGCGTTCTGCCGATGCTTTGACCATAATTGTTCCTGAGACCTTCTTCGCAAATTGCGCAATTGCACTCAATTTGGCGAGAGATTAGCCCTTCGACTTTCTCGATAGCAACCTTGCTCGCAAACTCATATATATCCGCAAGGTCAACGTCGAGCCTTTCTTCTTTTTTCTCTTGTTTTTGCTTGGAAAAAAGCGTTATGCCGTTGCGCTCAATTCTTGTGATAGCGCTGTGTCCGTCACGCAATTCTACAAGCGAACTCTCGTTGCCACAATATGCCCTTACGATAATATGCAGCGGCGAGGTAGACTCCAAATGTTCCACCTTGCAAAACTTTTCTTTGAGCAATTGATTGACCTTTGCCACGTCTTGTGGGCTGACTTGTTGCAAAACTTCCAAGCCGAGCTCTGACTTGCCACCGACAATGCCAACTATGCAAGCCGTTTCCACGCCCTTGAGACCGTTCGTCATTGGGACAACTACGCTTTTGACGTTCTTGATAATGTTCCCACTGACCTCAATCACCACGCTGTCAGGGAATTTGCCAAGCGTTTCTCTCGCTTTTGCCGATGCAAGCGCAATCGCGATTGGCTCAGTGCAGCCGAGCGCGGGGACGAGTTCTTCTTTGAGAATGGAAATAAAACATTCTTCTTTTTCTTGTTTTGTCATTGCTGTCTCACTTTTGCTATATTTTTGATGACGCCAAAGCGCCAAATAATTCTTTTGTGTCCTTGCTGTCTTTCGCTATATTTGTTGGCGACTTGCCGACATATAATTTGATTATATTACTATTATATTAATATATTATTTTATCCTATATAAAGAATAACATATTCCGTGAGCATTTTCAAG
>JAVXBP010000008.1:0-30601 GCA_036659935.1 Clostridia bacterium | reverse complement strand
TTGGCGGTGTTGAGTAAAGCATTTGTTATCAAAAAGCTTGTTTCCTTGGAAAATACTTGCTTATTTTCTCTTTTTGTATTATCATAAATTATTTCTTTATTTGCATTTGTCACATATTTTACAAAGGAATTTTTTCTAAACTCTCCTTGTCGGGCGATAGTTGAATATCCGTTTGCAAGTTCAAGAAAAGTGTTGCCAAAAGTCGTACCACCAAGCGCGAGCGCCAAAGTTCTATCTTCTTGCGCGATTGAAAATTCCATTTGCTCAAGAAAGTCGCAAGCGTTATCAATGCCAATGTCTGACAAAACTTTTACAGCAGGGATATTCAACGAGTTTGCAATAGAATTTGTTACATTTGTCCAACCATAATATTTTTCGTTGTAATTGTTTGGAGAATAGTTGCCGAATGTCATTTTTTCGTCAAGAATAGGCGAGTGCAGGTTGTATTTGTTAAGCTCTAGCGCAGGGGCGTAGACAGCCAACGGCTTTATTGTCGAGCCGAGTTGACGGCGAAAGTTGAAAATATCTATATGTTTATTCGAATAAAACGCGGTAATTCCGTTGGTATTGTTGTCAACCAACATTTCTACACATGTTGGAAAATTGCCAAAAGAGTTAGCTTTATGATAATTTTTGTTGTCAATTGTTTCTTTCAATAGCCTTTGATTGTGTGTGTTGTAGTAGGTAAATATCTTTATTTTCCTTTCTATCATTTCTTCGTGAGAAAGATTGAGCATTTTTTCTACTTCGAAAATAGCGTTTTTTCGATAATTTACGGCTATATTGTTCTCATTTAGGCTGTTTTGTAGAACTATATTTTCGTTTTTCGCGCTATTATATGCGTTTTCGTCAATTTTTTCGTTTTTCAACATACTTTTCAATACTATATTTTTGCGCTCGTTGGCATTCTCAAAATTATTTATCGGGTTGTACTTTGTGGGACTTTTGACAATTCCTGCAAGCATAGCGCTTTCGGCAAGAGTAAGCTCGTCAACACTTTTTCCAAAAAATCTTTGCGCGGCATTTTTTACTCCATATTCTCCGCTTCCAAAATAAAGCATATTGAAGTAATTTTTCAAAATGTCTTCTTTTGACATAACTTTTTCCAATTTTAGCGATAGTTGAGCTTCTTTGAATTTTCGGTCAAAAGACTTGCTTGACGTGAGATGAGTGTTTTTGACCAATTGTTGAGTTATTGTCGATGCGCCTTGCAGGTTTTTGCCTTTAATATTATTTATCAAAGCGCCAACAATGCGACGAAAATCTACGCCGTTATGCTCAAAAAACTTTTTGTCCTCAATGCTGACAAAAGCTTGCGTCAAATAGGGCGAAACTTCGTCCAAACTTGAAATTTGCAGGTTGTTGGAAGCGATTAATTCGTTGTCGCAATCAAAAACTTCAATATCGCCACTTGCTGAGTGAATTTTTTCTAGCGATATTGTTTGATTGTTCCAAAACAAAGAAATTGCAAATCCACCGCCTATCAAAAGCGGTATTGTGACAATTAAAACGACAATTGTTACAATTATCTTGTTTATTTTACTTTTTTTACTCTTTTCTTTCATATGTATAATATTTTAGTTGAATAATTTTGTTTTTTTCGCTATAATTGTTATATGCAAAAATACAAAATAATTACATACGGTTGCCAAATGAACATTCACGAATCGGAGAAAATCGCCGGTATTCTTGAATATTTGGGTTACACCGCCACTGACGATCAAGAAAATGCCGACATAATTGTTTTCAACACGTGTTGTATAAGAGACAACGCGGAAAAACACGTTTTGGGCAATCTTGGCGAAGTTAAGCACCTCAAAAAGCGCAACAAAAATCTCATTGTCGCCGTTCTTGGCTGCATGACACAGCAGGACGGAGCGGGGCTTTCTTTGCGAGAAAAATATCCGTTTGTCGATATTGTTCTTGGCGCAAACAATTTGAATGAGTTGGAACAAAGCATAAAAAGCGCTCAAAAAAGCCACAAAAAAACTGTTAGCATTGACACAAACGAAAAACCTATGATTGTCGAAGGGCAAAAAGTTTTCCGCACGAGCGGAACAAACGCTTGGTTAAATATTATGTATGGTTGTAACAATTTTTGCACTTATTGCATCGTTCCTTATGTCAAAGGGCGCGAAAGAAGCAGAAAACAGCAAGATATTTTGAACGAATTCAATTCATTGCTCGCGCAAGGTTACAAAGAAATAACTTTGCTTGGTCAAAATGTCAATTCTTATGGAAGCGACTTGCAAGACGGCTCAAATTTTGCGACACTGCTCAAAGAAATTGCGAAAATTCAAGGCAAATTCCGAGTTCGATTTATGTCATCGCACCCAAAAGACTTGAACAAAGAAGTGATTGACATCATAATGCATAGTGATAATATTTGTAAAAATATCCATTTGCCGATTCAATCTGGCTCGAACAAAATTCTCAAACTTATGAACAGACATTATACAAGAGAGGACTATATGTCGATTATCGACGAGATTCACGCCAAAATTCCAAATTGCGGAATTACGACTGACATTATGGTCGGCTTCCCTTATGAAGAAGAATGCGACTTTGCCGACACTCTTGATATTGTCGAAAAAGTTGGCTACTCAAGCGCGTTTACTTTTATTTATTCAGTGAGAAAGGGGACTCTCGCCGCGACAATGCCACAGGTCGACCCAGCGGTCGCGAGCGAAAGAATTCAACGATTGATTGCCTGCCAAAATGAGATTACAAAAAGAATTTCAAGTCAATATATAGGCTCGATTGAAGAAGTTCTTTGTGAAGAGTTTGCGCAAAAACACGAAGGAATGGTTTGCGGTCGCACCGACAGTGGCAGACTTGTAAATTTTGTTGGCGACGGCTCAATGATAGGCAAATTCTTGAAGATAAAAATCGAAAGTTCGCAATCTGCGGCGCTTTTCGGAAAGGTGGTGGACTGATGGCGCTTTCTCCGATGATGCAATATTATTTTTCGCTCAAAGAAAAATATAAAGATTCAATTTTGTTTTTCCGTCTCGGCGACTTCTATGAGATGTTTTTTGACGATGCAAAAACTGCTAGCGAACTGCTTGATCTGACATTGACGGGCAGAGATTGTGGCTTGGAAACTCGCGCGCCAATGTGCGGAGTGCCTTATCACGCTGTTGACGGTTATATTTCAAAACTTGTCTCAAAAGGCATAAAAGTCGCAATTTGTGAGCAATTGAGTGAGCCAAACGGCAAAACTCTCGTTGAGAGAGACGTTGTGAGAGTAATTACGCCCGGGACGATAATCGAAGATAATATTCTTGATGACAAAAAAAGCAATTATTTGGCTTGTTTGACGACGAGCGCTGACAAATACGCGGTGTCTTGGCTGGATATTTCGACGGGCGAATTCAACACTACGTGTGGCGAATGCAAAGATTTTTGCGATATAGAAGACATTCTTGTGACTTTTTCTCCGTCGGAGATTATTTGCGACCAACAAACTTATGACTTTTCGAAGTCGATATCACAAATGCGTTTGGACAAATTTCCAAAATTTCAGTTGTATTATGACTGGGCTTTTGACTTCCAAAACGCGCAAAAATTGTTGCTCGCTCAATTCAAATTGCAATCGTTGGCATCAATGGAACTTGATGACAAAAAGTCGTGCGTTGTCGCGAGCGGAGCGCTTCTCAACTATGTAAACGAGACGCAAAAGCGCGCGCTCAATCACATTTCTTCAATAAAATTTCAACAAACCAACAAGTTTTTGATACTCGATTCCAACACAAGACGCAACCTTGAGCTGTGCGCAAATGCAAAAGACGGCTCGAAAAAAGCCTCGCTGCTTTGGGCGCTCGACAAGACAAAAACAAATATGGGCGCGCGCAATCTCAGACGTTGGATAGAACAACCTTTGAGAGACGAAAAAGCAATAAACGACAGACTTGACAGTGTGGAAGAGTTGATTGCTCAACCGAAAATTCGCGCAAATGTCGCGGAATTGTTGCCAAATGTCAAGGATATCGAGCGTTTGACCTCGAAAATTGCCTATGGCAACCCAACACCGCGCGAACTTGTCACGCTCAAAAATTCTTTGGCGCAATTGCCAACGATAAAAGCGTTTTTGCAAAATTGCAAGGAGAGTTTGTTGCAAAAAATATGCAAAAATATTTTTCCACTCGAGGACGTTTGCGAGTTGCTGGACAATTCAATTGACGAAAACCCGCCCGCGCTTACAAAAGACGGGGGATATATCAAAAATGGTTATAACAAATTGCTCGACGAATATCGCGGAGCAAAAGAAAGCGGAAACAAGTGGCTGCTTGAATTGGAAAACAAAGAAAAAGAACTTACTCAAATTCGCACGCTAAAAATTGGTTATAATCGCGTTTTTGGCTATTATATCGAAGTCAGCAACGGAATGTTAGAAAAAGTTCCTTTCCGTTATATTCGCAAGCAAACTCTCACCACGGGCGAAAGATTTATCACAGAAGAACTCAAAGAAATTGAAGAAAAATTGCTTGGCGCGACTGAGAAAGCGATTACGCTTGAGAGCGAAATTTTTAACAAAATAAAAGATGTTTTGGCTCAAAATATTCAACATTTGCAATCAACGTCGAGAGCAATCGCTATGGTTGACACGCTTTTGTCTTTTGCAAACGTGGCGATTGCCAACAATTATCACAAGCCACAAATTGACGCGTCGATTGAAAATATTAATATAAAAAACGGTAGACACCCGGTCGTTGAAGCTTTGTCAAAAGACAATTCTTTTGTGCCAAATGACACGCTGCTTGACTGTTATGACAACCGTACAATGATTATTACCGGTCCAAATATGGCAGGCAAAAGCACTTATATGCGTCAAGTTGCGCTCATCACTTTGATGGCGCACATTGGCTGTTTTGTTCCTGCCGACCAAGCTCAAATATCTTTGACTGACAGAATTTTTACAAGAATTGGCGCGAGCGACGATTTGGCTTATGGACAAAGCACTTTTATGGTTGAAATGGTCGAAGTTGCAACAATTTTGAGAAACGCTACTTTCAAAAGTTTGTTAATTTTGGACGAAATTGGTCGCGGAACGTCAACTTTCGACGGGCTTGCGATTGCAAAAGCCGTTATGGAAGACGTCTCGACACGCATTCGTTGCAAGACGCTTTTTTCGACGCATTATCACGAATTGAGTGAGTTGGAAGGGCTTTTGAACGGAGTAAAAAATTATAAAATAATCGCGACAGAAAAGAATAACGAAATAATTTTCTTGCACAAAATAATGCGTGGTGGCACAAACAAAAGCTTTGGAATCGAAGTTGCAAAGTTGGCTGGCGTCCCACAAACAGTCATTGCAAGGGCGAAAGAAATATCCAAATTGTTGACAAAGTCGAAGATATCGACAGTGGTTGAGCAGGAAGAAATGCCATTATTTGTCGGCGAAAATGACAAGAAAAACAAAATTTTGCAGGACATTGCAGAAGATTTGAAAGAGTTGGATATCAACGAATTGTCACCAATTCAAGCTTTTGCAAAACTATCAGAGATGAAAGAAAAAATTAAGGAGTGAAAGCAATGCCAAAAATAAATATTTTACCGCCAGAAGTGTTCAATCTTATTTCTGCAGGCGAAGTTGTAGAACGGCCGTCAGCCGTCGTCAAAGAGCTTGTAGAAAACAGCATTGACGCTGGCGCGAGCGAGATTGTTGTCTCGATTGTTGACGGCGGAAAAAGCAATATTACAGTGATTGACAATGGTTGTGGCATTGAAAAAGAAAGCCTTCCACTTGCATTTTTTCCACACGCGACTTCCAAGTTGTCCAGGGCGGAAGATTTGGACGATATCTCCACGCTCGGTTTCCGTGGCGAAGCTTTGCCGTCAATAAACGCGGTCGCGCAAGTCAAAATTAGTTCGAGAACAGCGGAGTGTGAGGTTGGCTCATATTTTGACGCGCAAACAAAAACTTGCGGTGAGTTGGGAATGGTTTGCGGAACAAAAATTGAAGTAAACAATTTGTTCTACAACGCGCCGGTAAGAGCAAAATTTCTCAAAAAAGCTGCGACTGAGGCAGAGTTTGTTTCTGACATTGTTTCTCAAATTATTTTTGCCAATCCAAATGTAAAAATAAAATATGTTGTAGACGGAAAGACTGTTTTTCAAACGCTTGGCGGAATGGAAAACGCGCTTTACGCTGTTTATTCGAGCGAGATTGCCAACAATATGCTTGCATTTGACTATCAATTCGAAAAGATTAGAGTTTATGGCTATTGTGGCAACAAGGAACTATACAAGCACAACAAAAATTTCCAAACAATTATTGTCAATGGCAGACCAATAAACAATGTGACGATTCAAATGGCGGTTGCGCAAGCTTATGGCAACATTCTTATGAAAAGATGTTATCCAGTCTTTGTTTTGAACATAATTATGCCGTTCGACGAAGTTGACGTCAATGTTCATCCAAGAAAAAGTGAAGTGCGTTTTGTCGATAATAACGCAATATTTTCTTGCGTGTATAGGTCAATTAAGCGCGTCTTGGAAGAAAACGAAAAGTCAATAGGCTCGTTGGATAACACACTTGCAGGTCAACCAACAATTGTCGAAAAACTTGATATGCGAGCAAATAATTACAAAAACAGCCTTAATATGGAACAAAAAGAGCTTGGAATTAATGAAAAACTGTCAACTTTGTCAACGGAAGCAAAAGATAGTTTGTCCAATCTCTATATGAAATTTAATAATTTAGTTGAAAACTCAAGCGCCAATTCAAGTGAGAATTTAACTTTCACCACAAATGATAACAAAAGCGCCAACTTAAGCGACAACTTAACTAATAAATCAGGTCAAAAAATTCAAATAGACTTGGAAGAGTATTCAAATATCGTGCCAGACTCACAATGCAAGTTTGGAAGTAAAATTCCAAATGTCGCAGAAAATCGCGTTAATTTTGATTATAATAATTTTAATAAAGAAAGCGAGAATGTAGACAAATATTCTAACAAAAACATTGAAAACAACGACATTTTTGACAAAATTGAGCAAATTTGCGCTGAGTTTAGGATAATAGGTCAATTGTTTAACACTTATTTGATTGTTGAACAGGCTGACAAAATGTATCTTATCGACCAACACGCTTGTCATGAACGCATATTGTATGACAAACTTATCAAACAAATAAACGCAAGTGATGTAATATCTCAACCTATGTTGCTGCCATATATCTACGAATGCGACCATCAAAAGTTTGAGTTTTTATTGTCGATAGTTCCAAATTTGAATAAACTAGGTTTCGAGATTGAAGAATTTGGCGGTTTTAGTTTCAAAATCAACGCAATTCCTTCAATTTTGGGCAATATTGACTTCCAAAACTTCTTTGACGGACTTTTCCAAGATAAACAATCGTTGCTTTTGGTCAACAAAAATGAACTTATAAATGACAAACTTGCATCTCAAGCATGCAAAGCGGCGATAAAGGGCGGTGATAACTTGACAGAATCTCAAATTGCATCGTTGTTGACAAACGGCGAGATTCCAACTCAATGTCCGCACGGCAGACCTGTGGTTAAAGTTATTCTAAAAACCGATATAGAAAAACTTTTTAAGAGAATTGTATGATAAATAGTGATAATAAAGTAATTTTTATCGTTGGCGCAACGGCAAGTGGCAAAAGTAATTTTGGGCTTATTCTTGCGCAAGCGCTTGATAGTTCAATTGTTTCTTGCGATAGTATGCAAATTTATCGCCAAGCAAATGTCGGCACTGCAAAAATTTCGCCAGAAGAAATGCAAGATGTTGACCATTTTATGATTGATATTGTTGACGTTGACAAAAGTTTTAGCGTGAGCGAATATTCCGCGCAAGCAAATGAAATCATAAATCAATTGCATTTGGACAAAAAAATTCCTATAGTTGTTGGCGGAACGGGGCTTTATGTCGATTCGTTGCTTTTTCCAATGTCTTTTGGTTGTAATAATGACGAAGAATTAAGAAAAAAGTTAGAAAGCGACTTGGAAGAATATGGCGCGGAATATATGCACAATTTGTTGAAAGAAATTGACCCGCAAGAAGCGGAAAAAGTGCATTGCAACAACACAAAACGCGTTATCAGAGCGCTTGAAATTTATTATTTGAGCGGAAAAATTAAGTCTGAGACAAAAGAATTGTCCAAACCGATGAATTATAACACGTTGTTGGTTGTTCTCAATCCGCCAAGAAAAGAACTTTATGCAAGAATTGACAAGCGAGTGGACGAAATGTTCGAAAAAGGACTTGTTGAAGAAGTCAAAATGATTGTCGAAAATTCGTCTTGGGATGCGCAAGCGGTGCAAGCAATTGGTTATAAGGAATTTAAGGGCTATTTTGACGGCAATTTAACATTGGACGAGGTAAAAAATCTTATAAAACTCAATTCTCGTCATTATGCAAAAAGACAATTGAGTTGGTTTAGACGATATTCTTTTGCAAATTGGGCGGATCTCGACGACGAAAAGCAATATGAAGAAATTTTGTCAAAAATTTTGAAGTTTGTTCAAGAATAAAAATTGTAAAACAACTAAAATAATAAGTTCAAAATAAGTAAATATGAGTTAAAAAAGTTCAAATATAAGCAAATAATAAATCAAAAAATAAAAAAGCATAAGAAAAATTAATTATAATAGTAGTTTAATAAATATATAAAAAATTAAATAAAACTGTAAATATTGAAAAAAAGAGGCAAAAAATGAATTTTAGCAAACAAGCATATGATATCATCGACAGCGCGGAAGCAAAGTTGGTGGCGCAATTCCAAGAAATAAATGACATTGCATTGCACAATCAAAACAAGGTTTTGGACGCTTTTAGGAAGTTTGAGGTTGCGCAACGGCACTTTGGACAAACGAATGGTTATGGCTATGACGATATCGGGCGCGACACGTTATGCAAACTTTTTGCGGAAATATTTGGCGCAGAGCAAGCGATTGTTAGCCCGTTGATAGTCTCTGGCACGCACGCGATATCACTTGCGTTGTTTGGGGTTTTGCGACCTAACGACGAAATGGTCGCGATAAGTGGCGCGCCTTATGACACCTTGCAAACGATAATTACTGGCGAAAACATAGGTTCGCTCAAAGATTATAATATTGCCTACAAGCAAGTTGAGTTGTTAGACGGCAATTTTGATTATGCAAATATCAAAAAAGCAATAAATGAAAAGACAAAACTTATTTTTATTGGTCGCTCGCGCGGTTATGAGTGGCGAGATGCAATATCAATTGACCAAATAAAAGACGTTTGCGCGTTTATTCGTTCTTTCAACCAAAAAGTTGTAATTATGTGCGACAATTGTTATGGAGAATTTATTGATTATTTTGAGCCAACTCAAGTTGGCGCTGACTTGGTGGCTGGGTCGATGATAAAGAACATAGGTGGAGGTATTGCGCCTACTGGTGGTTATATTTGCGGAAAAAGCGAGCTGATTGAACAAGTTTCTTACAAGCTTACCGCGCCGTCAATAGGAATGGAAGTTGGTTCTTACGCTTATGGATATCGCACTTTTTATCAAGGCTTATTTCTTGCGCCGCACACAACTGCAAACGCGGTCAAGGGGTCGCTTTTGTTTGGCAGAGCTTTTGCCGATTGCGGTTTTGACACAATGCCGTTGCCTGAGAAAAAGTGTAATGACATTATTCGTTCGATAAAATTTGACAACAAAGACGATTTGATAAGTTTTTGCAGATGTATTCAACAAGTTTCGCCGATTGACAGCAATGTTACGCCGTTCCCGTGGGATATGCCGGGGTATACTGACCAAGTTATCATGGCGGCAGGCACTTTTGTAGCGGGCGCATCAATAGAATTGTCGGCAGATTCTCCTATAAAAGAGCCGTATGTTGCTTATTTGCAAGGTGGTTTGACATATGAGCATTGCAAAATTGCCGCATTATATTGTGTTGATAAGATTATTTTGAAAAATTAAAGCAATTATACAAAATGAAATATGCAAAAAAAGATACGGCGCTTTTGCCGTATTTTTTCGTCTTTTTGTGTAATATTTGTGTTGAGTGAAATTTTTTTATATTTTATTTCTCATCAAACCGCTTGCGATGCCCAAAATTTTGAATTCGTGGTCGGGCGTAACGATAATATCGTCCATAGTTTCGTTTTCTGGGTGCAAAACAATTGAATTTGTTTTCTTGTAAAAGCGTTTCAGCGTAACTTCGTTGTTGTCAATTTGCGCGACGATAATATCGCCGTTGTTTGCGGTAGGTTGAGACTTTATCAACACCACATCGCCGTTCAAAATGCCGATATCGCGCATACTTTCGCCTTTGACTTTCAGAAGAAACATACTGTCATTGCAGCGGAAAAAATCAGTTGGAATATAATAACTTTGGTCAACTTCAACATCAGCATAGAGTGGTTGACCTGCGGCAACGTTGCCGAAGAAAGGTATAGACGTCACTGATATTGTGTTTGAATTGTCATTGTTGGAGAATTTGTTCGCGTTTGACGGCAAATTGTCGCCGTCAACAATCAAATTTGTATAAAAAATGCCATTTTTTTCTTCAATAGCTTGAGTGGCGACGAGTTCTATCGCGCGATTTTTGTTTTCTGCGCGCCTAATCAAACCAAGTCTTTCCAACTTGTCCAAATAATATTGCGCCGATGCCGTCGAGCGGAATTTAACAGAAGCGCAAATTTCTCTTACGCTTGGAGAATAATGTTTTTCATTCACAAAGCTTTTGATAAATTTGTACGTTATTACGGTTTTTTCTAATGTTTTAGCACAAGTCATTGCCCACCTCACAAATTTATTATAATACATTTGTTCACATTTTGCAAACGTTTTTTTCAATATTTATACAAAAAGTGATAAATATCGACACAATTTGACTATTTCCGAATTTTTTTAATGAAAACGAATAATTTTAGCAACTTAAAGTAAGCCAATTAAAGTAAGCTAACTAGCAAAAAAATCAAATTATTAATAAACAAGCTGTCGAAAAAGTTAAAATTATAGATGAAGCTAACTATTAATAAAGCTATCTATCAAGAAGGACAGATATCCATAAAGCGCATTTTCAAATAAATTTAATTATCAAAAAATAGCTGTCAAAAAAGTAATTATAAAAAAAGTTAACTATTAAGCAAGCCAATAATCATAAAAATTAAAGCTATAATGAAAGCAAAGTTTCAATTAAGTAAATTATCAATCAAAAAAACGACTAAAAAACGAACCTTTAATCTAAAAGTGTGAAGTTATTGCAATTTTTTGTGTAACGCGACCTTGTTCGACGCTTCGCGCTTAATATCTTCGCTTATCGCCGCATAATGCTTTTTGGTGGTGTTAATATCTTTGTGCCCAAGAACTTCCGCGACGACATAGATATCATTTGTGGCTTGATATAGAGCCGTGCCGTAGGTGCTTCTCAGTTTATGAGGGGTTATATTTTTGAGTGGCGTAACAACTTTTGCATATTTTTTTACCAAATTTTCAACAGCTCGCACACAAATTCTATTTTTTTGCAAAGAAAGAAACATTGCAGGGTAATCTTCAATCAAATTTTTCCTTTCTCTTTCTTCCAAATAACTCAACAATGCGACTGCAATCTCGTCCGAAAAGTAAAGAATTGATTGATTGCCGCCTTTTCGCGTGACCAAAAATTGATTTTTTTTGAAATCAATATCATCAATATTCAGCCCAACAAGCTCGCTTATTCTTATGCCAGTGCCAAGAAAAAGGGTTAAAATAGCTTGGTCGCGCAACGCGGTTCGCTCTGCGTATGCATTTTGATTGTTTGTGTTGAAGCATTTTCCGCCTTCAACGCTTGCCAACAAGTCGTCGACCTCGTCACCATCAAGACGAATTATTGCTTTGTCATGGAGTTTTGGCGTCAAAACCTTGCTTGCGTTGTCGCAATCAATATTGTTTTTGTTGAAATTATATTTGAAAAACGATCGAATGCTGGTCAATTTTCTTGCTTTTGTCTTGAGCGAATTGCTGAGAATTTTTCCATTATACTTATAATGCGACAAATATTCGAGAAAACTTTCTATGTTTGTGGTTGTAATTCTTTCGAGCGCAGAAAAATCAATTGCAGCGACATTCATTCCAATAAAGCCGTTTATTTCGGTTGTAAGGAAGTAAAAGAAAACTTTCAAATCTTCCGCATAGCCAAGTCGAGTAAGGGCGGATGTTCGAGATTCTATGCCGACGAAAAACTCGTTGCAAATATTTGGCAATTCTTTGCGAATTGCGCGTAATTTTTCTGTCGCAAGATAGTTTCTATTGTCGAAGTAGTTATCTTTTTTCATAGTTACATTATAACATAAAACTTTTTACATATCAAGTTAGTTGTTAACTTTATTTGCTAATTAATTAATTTGGAAATCAACAAAATTACTATTTTATTTTAAAAAGTGCATTAATTTGGAAGTATATTGTTCAAAATATGCCTATCTATGCGTAAAGGTTGTGCTTTGCGAATAGATATTACAACAACGCATATTCGTTTTTTATCAAACAGCCCCACTTTTTTTGTATCAATTTGCGCCACTCTATACGATTATAGTTACAAATAAGGACTTTAATTATAAATCAATTAGAATATCTTGACCTTTTTTGTTTTTTATTGTATTATATATATGAGGTTGTTATGGATAATTCAAACGTAAACATTGATTTGATTAGAGGTCACGTGGACACGATTATTATGCGGTCAATTTTTGAGCGCGACAAATACGGTCTTGAAATTTTGAACGAAATAACGTCCAAAAGCAATGGACTCTATTCTTTGAAGATATCAACCATTTATAGCTGTCTCAAGAGACTCGAAAAACAAGGCTATGTTCGTTCTGTCAAAGGTGATGCTTCCAATGGCGCGCCACGAGTTTATTATTCGTTGACTCAAGAAGGCAAAGAATTCCTTTTGAATGACCAATATCAATGGGAATATAGCAGGACAATTATAAACAATTTACTTTCTGACAAAGAATTTGACGCGACGCAAGAAGTCCCCTTCGAAGCTTCTGACTTGAGACCGTTAACCCGCAGACAAAATCAAACGAGCGACGAAATTACCACTCAAACTGCCGATATCGCCCCAAATGGCGAAAATGACGGCGTCGATGAGTTGCAAGACGAAACATATTCCGCCCCTACAACAAACACCGCACAAGATGACACAAGGTCGCAATATAATTTTGCGGACATATATTCAAAGATACCAAGGGAACAACAAGATAGTGAGAATTCTCAAAGCGAAATGCCAAATTATTACAATTCTTCCCTATTTTCCAAAAGCGACAAGCAAAATTTTGCCAACACGAACAAAAACTCCAACAGCGCAGGTCCTAATTCTACCATTTTCTATAGGACAAATAAGGTTGAGCAGCGCTCGAACAACTTGTTTGACTTCAAGCAAAAACAACCAATCGCTCAAAATTATGAGTTTATTCAAGAAAATAATTCGCAAAACGACGCGACATTGCCTGCATATTCGAATTCTAATGTTACAAATGACGAATATAAGACAAGTTATATTGACTCTTTCAGCGCAATATACAAAAATTCAAACTCAAAACAGTCTGAGCAAGAGCAAAAAGCTAGCGAAACAAGCGCTTATGATGGCGGATACAGCTTTAATTATTCGTCATTGAACGAGATGAAAGTCAATCTTGAAAAAGACGGTTTTACGCTCAAACCTTACATAAAAAGAAACTCTACCGAGTATTATTCTGGAAAATATTGTTACAAAAACAAGTTATTTTTGCTTGCAACAGTAGTTTTCTATATTTCATTTGCAATTGAAATGATTGCGATATTCTTTGCGTTAAAGTCAGGCGCAACGCCACTTCCAACAGCGTTTTTTGCCACAATGTTGGCAGTTGTCGCATTGTTGCCAGCTTTCGCGTTGGCAAAATTCTTGCGCTTTCCGAACCAAAAAAGTTTGGCGCGATTCAATGTCAAAGTTGCGATGATAAATGCCCTTACGTTGATAATAAATTTGCTTGCAATCATTTTGTTTGTCGCATATTTTGCCTTCAACGCAGACTTTAGCAATTATTCTACATTGATATTACCAGTTATGATTCCTGCTTGCTTATTGTTGAATATTCCATTGTTTTTGTTTATTTATGATGGAATTTACAAATCAAAATTGATGCATATACGCTAAAATTTACAAATAAATATCAATAAAAAGCGTCATTCGAGTGATTGGCGCTTTTTTCATATTCTTTCTATTTATTATCACTATTTGTACTAGAATTTATCTTGTTAGAGTGAGCGATTATTGTGGTTTTTGTTGAGTTTTCCAATTCGTAAATGTGTTTTATTTTTTGTGGCAAATTTTGTTCTTTCTCATCGATTGGGCTTTCTTCGATTGCAATTTTTTCGCTTAACTTTGGCTCGCTCGCCATTGCTTCGCTCGATTGGACTTGTTTATTTTTTCTGGTTGATGTCACAAAATTTGAGCCGTTTGAGTTTGTTGTTACATTTGCTTTATTTGGACTTTTAGCGTTTTTCTTCGACGCAATTTTAATCTTTATTTTTTCAATAATTATCAAAAATTTGTCTTGTATTTTTCCGCCGTACTTCCAAACAAGCGCGACAAAAACGACAAATGCGACTGCGATTGCAAGCCACAACACAATTCCCCAACCTTCGAAAGGAATCGCCATAATGCCATTGAACGCGCCAGAAACGGTAGCTATTCCAATAGGTCGAACAACCAGCATCATTGCGAAAAACCCCCAATATTTCATCTCTGTGAGTCCTGCCAAAATGCAAATTAAGTCATCAGGAAAAAACGGCAAAATGAACATCATAAACATCAAAAATTTGTCTTTTCCTTTCAATGCGATTTGATATTTGTTGAACAATTTTTCGCCAAATATCCAAACCGCAAGTTTTGTTCCGAATTTTCTTCCAAGGAAAAAAGCAAACATTGAGCCTGATATTATACCAATCATGCTATAAAAAAACGACTTCCAAAAGCCAAAAATAATGCCACCAGCCATAGTGGTAATCGTCGAAGGAATAGGAATAACTGTTACTTGCAGAAATTGAATTGCGATAAAAATTAATGCCGAAACGCCCTTGTATTGCATAATTATATTTTTAATTTTATCAATAGAATTAAACTTTTCGAACAAGTCATACTTAATAAAAAAGTATAGGAAAATTTCGCCAAGAACAGCAAATAAAAGAATCAAAATTTCGAGCTTTAACAAACTGCTTGTATTTCTAAAATATCCAATAAAGCATAAGACAAGAGAAGCCAAAAACACAATCACACTTACCCAAATGTAATCATTTGAGTTGTTAAAATACCCAAAAAAATAACCGATAATAAAATAAGTCGCTATAAGAAAAATATTGAAAATTAAGTATTGAATTTTTTGTTTTTTGGTCATATTTCCCTTATTTTTTTGTAAAAATAGTAATATTTTGCATTTTGCTACACAATTATTATACTCAAATTATAGCGAATTAATCACAAATTTCGTTGTCAAGTTGCTGTCAAATCACTATTAATATATATTTTTAAAATATTCGAATTATTTGTTAAATTGAGTTAAAATTTTCGTTTTGATATTTATTTGCAGGTCATTAATTGTCTATCAAATGTTGTTTTTTTTAATGATATTGCGAATAAGATAACTTTTTTTTGTTATCATCGAATTCGCAAATCGACTGCTAATTGTTTGAGTTATATTGTTTGGAAATTTTAATTTGGTCAGTCGCCAACTTGTCGCAAAGATTGTTTAGCTCGTTGTCAGAATGCCCTTTTACCTTTATAAACTTGAAAGTGTGAATTTCCAAAACTTGCAAAAGCAACTTCCACAAATCAATGTTTTTTACTTCGGTTTTCGAATTTGTTCTCCAATTGTTTTTTATCCAAGATGTGACCCAACCTTCGTTAAAAGCGTTGCAAACATAGGCAGAATCGCTATAAATCAACAAGTCGCAAGGTTGATTGAGCTCTTTGACAGCTTGAATTACTGCAAACATTTCCATTCGATTGTTCGTCGTGTCTTTTGCATAACCAGCAAGCTCTTTTTGATGTTCGTTAAAGCGCAAAACAGCGCCCCAACCGCCAACGCCGGGGTTTCCAGAACACGCTCCGTCAGTATATATCGTCACAGTTTTTGCCATTATTTACTCATTTCCTCACTTCTTTCGCGACATTTTTTTATTGCGGTTTCAATTGTATTTTCCAAATTACTCTCTTTGAAAAAATCAATCGCTTGAATTGTCGTGCCACCCTTTGAACAAACTTTTTGAATCAATTCTTCAATTTTGTCCGATGACTTTTCTATCATTTTTATTGCTCCTGCAAAAGTTTGCAACGTGAGCAACTTGCTTTCGTCTTGCGACAAACCGCCGTCGACCCCACCTTTTATCATTGAGTTGATAAAATAATAAACATAGGCAGGCCCACTGCCACTTATTGACGTAACCGCATCAAATTTTTCTTCCGCGATATAAGCGACTTTTCCCAGGCTGGCAAAAATGTCATAAACAAACTTTTTGTCATCGGCTTGGCACTCTTTGTCTGCAATAACCGTCATTCCGCAACCAACCATGCTTGGAGTATTTGGCATAATTCGAACAATTTCGCCGTCAAAATTAAGCATTTTTTTTATCTTTGCGCAAGTAACGCCAGCCATAATGCTCACAATGCACGCGGAATTAATTTTTGTCAACGTTTGCGCGATTGAAGCAAACACTTGTGGTTTGATTGCGACAATCACATATTGACAATTCTCCAGGACAAAACTATTATCCGTGACAACTTGTATGCCTTGAATTTCTCTCGCGGTCGTCGCTGACATAATTATTTCGTTTTTGTCGAGCAAATTGTTTGCCAAAATGCCACTCAAAATAGCATTTGCCATATTGCCAGAGCCAAGAAAGCCCAATTTATATTTATATTTCATATTTCCTCCAAAAAAGTGAAAAAAGACTTGACACTTTTGTAGTTTTTATTTATAATTGTAAAGGCGTCTAGGGGAGTGGCTCAATGGTAGAGTAGTGGTCTCCAAAACCATTGGTTGCGTGTTCGAGTCGCGTCTCCCCTGCCACAAATTCCAAACATAAAGTTTGGAATTTTTTCTTGCTTATTTTTGATAATATATTATCAGCTTTCGATATTAAATTGCATTTATCAATAAGAATTATCGTACGCTTTTTGATAATCTTTCCGCTTTATCTTCTCGTTTCGTTTGTGACCTTAATATATCAAAAAGCCAATTAGTTGACGCGATTACTACTTTTACACAACAATAGCAGTGGCAGTTGCTAACCTTATTATTATATAATATTTACAAAAAAAATAATAGCAAATAAGGTAGCTTTCTTTCTTTATTCTTGCAAAATTAATATATGCAAGAAAATACTTCCAATTTATTGTTTAAATTAGAAGTATTTTATATATAAATAACTATTGATAATTCAAAATTAAAAATTTATTTCATCCAATCAGCATAGAGACCATAACCTTTTGTGGGGTCATTTATAAAAACGTGAGTAACCGCGCCAATCAATTTGTCATTTTGAATGATAGGACTTCCGCTCATGCCCTGCACTATTCCGCCAGTAATTTCCAGCAAGTCCTTATCGACAACACGCAGCACCATACTTTTGTCTGACGGCTCGTCTTGCTTGTTTGCTTTTATTATTTGAATCTCATACATTTTTGGAAGATTTTTGTCAATAGTCGTGCAAATAAACGCCTTTCCTATTCTCACTTCGTCTCTACCAGCCAATGATATGAGTCTGCCTTGGTTGTAATTTTGGAAAGCGCCAAACAAACCAAAATTATTGTTGGACTTGATTTCTCCAAGTTTTTTCGAATTAGCGCCAAATTTTCCATTCAATGCTCCAGCTTTGCCCTTGACACCTTTGATTACATTTGTAATCTCGGCGCTATATAGCGCGCCATTTTCGCCCTCAATAATATTCCCGAACATATCCTTGATGGGATGACCAAGCGCCGAAAAACGCTGTGTAGTCGGGTCAACAAAGGTCATTGTCCCAATGCCAGCGATAGAATCTTGCAAAAGCAAGCCCAAACGCTTTTTTCCGCTCGTCATATCGAGTTCCGCATTTACTTCGAATGTTTTTACTTCGTTATTGTGTTTGATTTTAACGCTCAAAGTCCCGTTGCAATATTTCAAGACTGTATTTATATCGCTTATTGTATTGATTTTAATTCCATTAATTGATATTAGCCTATCACCATATTCGATTGAAAAATTTTCAAAAGGCGAACGCAGTCCGTCTTTTGTAAGGACAGTTGTCTTTTCTGTAATCATCAAGGAGTTAAGTTTTAGGTCAATTCCGAGTGGATAGCCGCCCAAAAAAACTTTTTTGTCACCGTTGGAGTTTGCAAAACAATCGAGCTCGCTTGTCTCGCTTTGTGTGTCAATTGCGCTCGAATTAATTTTTTCTTTGGCGCAATCTCCCACTTCGTCGAAAGTTACATTCTCAAAATTTGCAACATCAGAATTCTGTCTATAGCTGTAATTGTCAAAATTTTGGATATTAATAAAGCCCGTACAACAACAAAAAACACTAAAACATAATATCAATGTTGTCATATAGGCAAAAATTCTTTTATTTCGTCTCATATCAACCTCACAACAATAGTTTAAGTTAAGATTGACATATTATTCATAGAAAATTATTTAGTTTTAAAATTGTCAGCAAAAGCCTTCAATTCTTTTGCGTGAGGCAAAGCAAAAGTCGAATTTTTGTTGCCGTCAACAAGTCTTGCAAGCTCGCCAATCGAACTTTCTTTGTCGAGAGTAATCAATCGCGTGACTGTCTTTTCCGCAATATCGGTTTTTGCAATCTTGTAATGATTGTCAGCAAAAGCCGCCATTTGCGCCAAGTGTGTAATGATAAAAACTTGCTTATTTTTTGAAATATTATATATTTTTTGCGCGACAATTTGGGCAGTCTGACCTGAAACGCCACTGTCAATTTCGTCGAAAATCATTGTGTCAATTCCGTCAAGGTTGGCGATAATATTCTTAAAAGCAAGCATAAATCTCGACAACTCACCACCAGAGATTATTTTTTCCAACTCGCGCGGTGGTTGTCCTTTGTTTGCGGTAAACAAAAATTTTACTCGGTCGCAGCCAAGTTCGTTTACAAGCGAAAGCTCGTCTTCTTTGCTTGTGACACTGTTGAACTCTACCACAAATTGCGCGTTTACAATGCCAAGTTCTTTGAGCTCTTTTTCCAATTTTCCGCTTAGTTCAAGCGCTTTTTGCTTTCTTACGCCAGTTATTTGCTCAGAATTTTGCAACAAAACAGTTGCGCTGGCATCAATTTCTTTTTCCAACTTTGCAATATTGTTTTCGCCGTCGCAAAGAAAGTCATACTTTTCTTTTGTTTTTTCGAGATATTCAAGAATTTCTTCTTCGCTGTTTCCATATTTTTTCTTAAGTTTTCTAATAACCGCAATTCTATCTTCGCATCTATCAAGCTCGCCTTGGTCAAATTCACATTCGCCAGCAAGGTTTTCTACAAACTCGGCGATATCCTTTAATTCAATTTTGGCGCTGTCAAGACGCGCGATATTTTCATCAATTGCTTGATCAAATTCAACAATTTTTTCCAATTCGGAAGACGCCATATTCAACATAGATATGATATTTTCGTCACTTCCGTTCAACAAGTCAAAAGTGTTGGAGAGCGCCACAACCAAGTCTTGAGAATTGTTCATTTTGTTTCTCAACAAAACCAACTTTTCTTCTTCCCCGACTTCAATTTCCGCATCTTCTATCTCATCTATTTGGAATTTTAACAAATCTTTATTTTTTTCCAGCTGCGCAAAATTGCCATATTCGGCAAGTTTTTTCTTGAGAATTTTGAATTGAGAATACAATTCTGCTTGTTTTGCCAACAATTCTTTCAACTGAGCTTGCGCAAAATTGTCCAAGATTGACAAGTGGTTGTCCGCGTCAAGAACTTGACTACTTTCGTGTTGACCATAAATATTTACAAGAGAAAGCGCAATGTCGCGCAACATATTCAGCGTGACTTTTTCGCCATTTATCGAGCAAGTATTTTTGCCGTCAAGCGTCATAATTCGCTTCAAAATAAGTTCGTTTTCTGTCTCGATATCAAAATTTGACAATATTTCTTTTGTTTTTTCGCAATTTTCAATATCAAAATAGGCGCAAACTGTCGCTTTTTCTTCGCCAAAGCGAATGAGCGACTTGTCGGCGCGTTTTCCGAGCACAAAGCTGATGCTGTCAATCAAAATTGACTTGCCCGCGCCAGTTTCGCCCGTAAGAATATTAAGCCCGTTGTCAAATTCGACGTCGAGCTTGTCAATAATTGCTATATTCTCAATTTTTAATCCTGTTAACATAAATTCCTAGAAAAAATTCTTAAGTTTTTTGACAACTTCTTTTGCTTTTTCTTCGTCTGCGACCAAGGTGAAAATTGTATCGTCGCCGGCAATACTGCCAAGAATGTCGTCATATTCCAGCTGGTCGATAAAAGCGCAAGCGCTGTTTGCCCCGCCGGTAACCGTTTTTGTAATTATAATATTTCTTGCCGCTTGCAAGGAAATAACGCTTTCCTTGAATATGTTGCCATATTTTGCCGCAATATTACTCGTCATATTGACCTGCGCGTATCGTGACTTTCTCGCCTTGCCAGGAATTTTTATCAACTCCAGTTCTTTGATATCGCGAGAAATTGTCGCCTGCGTAACAGCAAGGCCACCTTGTCTCAGCTTGTCAACCAGCTCGTCTTGCGTATCAACCTCTGACGAACAAATAATATCCAAGATCATTTGATGTCTTTCTGCTTTTGTCATAACTAATCACCCCAATAACTTAATTTTTTTAATAATCTATGATAAAAATTTTCGTGTTTCAATCTTATAAAGCTTGCATAATAAGGACTTTTTTCTATCTTTACGCAAGCCCCGTTATCGAAAGTAGAAATAATTTGACTGTCAGCAATAATTCTCGTGTCGCGATTCTTTGTTTTCAAAACGACAAAACTATTGTCAGAAATGACTATTGGCGTGCTGTGCAGCGTGTGCGGACAAATCATATTGATAATAAAAGCCTCAACCGTAGGGCTGAGAATTGGACCATTGCACGACAACGAATAAGCCGTTGAGCCCGTCGGCGTCGCGACCATAACGCCGTCGCCCCTGATGTTGTCGGCGGTCGTAGAGTCAATCTCGATGTTGATTGTGATAACTTCCACGTTGGTAATTCTGCTCAAAATAATTTCGTTCAAAGCATAGCAAGTTTGTTCTTTGTTGTCTTTTTGGAATGTCGCCTTGAGCATGGCTCGTTTTTCGACAGTATAATCACCCTTTAAAACACTTTCGACCACGCTTGCGAGTTCATTTTTTGACACTTCAGTCAAAAACCCAAGCCTGCCCATATTTATGCCAATCAACAGCGCGTCTTTTTTTGCGGTATGTCGAACCACTTCCAGCATAGTGCCGTCGCCGCCCAAAACAAACACAATATCGCATTTTTCCGCAATCTCGCTGATAGAATAAGTTTGAGTATCGACAAAAAAGTCTTTTGCCGTGTCAGATATCATATGCGGAATATTTTTCGCTACAAAAATTTTTGCAAGTTCTTTGCAAGTCGAAGCGTTTGTATCCCTTTTTGTGTTTGTATATATTCCAAGTATCATAATCAAAATTAACGCGCCAAATGGTAAATTTGCCAAACAATTAAACCGAGTATTTAACCGCACAACTAATCGAGCAACAAATTAAACAATTATTCTTGTAATTAACTATACAATCAATCGCGCAATCATTCGCGCAACTAATCGAATAATAATTCGTGCAAATAAACTGACAGTTTTTTGCAACAATTTAGCTAACCATTCAAGCGACTTCTTATATTATATAATAGACTGCATAAATATTCAATAGATTTTATAAAAATTATTAAAAAATAATTAAATTTGGTCATTTTTGGCAAATTTTGGCAATTTTTGGCAATTTTTGGCAAAATAAAAGCCTTATAACTCAAAAACACACTTTTTAATATTAAATAAAAGTTGTGAAAATGACTTTATAGGCACATAATTTTAAAATAATTATTTATATGTTTACAAAAAAATATTTTAGTCACATAAACACAAATTTTTGTTTGTAAATATATACTGAGTTATTGTTGTTTTGCAAGAGATAATATTACTTTATAGCTTTTTGAAAATTGACATATATTGTTTGCAAATAATACAAAATTAAATTTTAAAAGCAACGTTCCATTTATATAAGACTATTTTTGCAAGTTTAAAACGAAAGTTGCAAGGCTTTGAGCGTCAAGTTTGGTTTCTTTCAAAAGTTCTTCACGCGACGCTTGAGGATAAATTTTGTTTTCTACCGCGCAAATATGCAAGTCAACATTTTTGCCTTTTTGTATATAATATGTTGCGACAGCCGAGCCAAAACCACCTTCTATGACGTTTTCTTCAACTGTAATGACAGTTTTGTTTGCAATTTTGTCAAGATATTCAGTGTCAAGTGGCTTGATAAAACGACAATTGACTATATCAACTTCTATGTTTTTATCTTTCAAAATTACTGACATATCACTCAATTCGTCAAGAATTGTCGCGCCGTTTGCTAGCAAAACAATTTGCGCGTTGTTGTCAGAAAGCGCCTCAAACTTGCCATATTCAATAGGTGTGTGGATATTATAAGTCGTTTTTGCATAACCTTTTGGATATCTTATCGCCAGTGGCGCGTCAAAATGTTCCGACCAATTGAGAGCCATCGCGAGTTCTTCGCAGTCTTTTGGCGCAAAAATTGTCATATTTGGCATACAACTCAAAAACGAGATGTCATAGATTCCTTGATGCGTTTCTCCATCACCACTCACAAAGCCCGCCCTGTCAACGCCAATCACGAACGGCAATTTGTTCAAACAAACGTCGTGCAAAAGATTGTCAAAAGCGCGTTGCAAAAATGTAGAATAGACCGCAAAATATGGCTTGATACCGTTTAGCGCCATCGCCGACGACATTGTCACAGCGTGCCCTTCCGCGATGCCCACGTCAACAAATTGTCGAGGCAATTTTTCTTCGAATTCTTCGAGACCTGTTCCGTTTGCCATAGCGGCAGTAATTGCAAAAATATTTTTATCTCTCGTTGCAAGTGTCAGCAATGTTTCTCCAAAAACTTCTGAAAATGTTTTAGTTGAGCATTTGCTTGGGCTATAGCCGTGATATTTGCAAGGGTCGAGCTCCGCAACTGCGAATCCTTTTCCTTTTTTTGTGGCGATATGAATAATTATTGACTTTTTGTTGTTTTTCGCGCGTTCAAAAGCCTTTATCAACTCGGCAAAATTATGCCCATCAACGACGCCGACATAGTCCAAACCAAATTCGCAGAAAGGTTTTGACTTGCTTTCGCACTCGCTCAAGCTTCTGAGATATTCGGATATATAACCAACATTTTTTCCAATCGACATTTCATTGTCGTTCAAAAGTATAATTTGTTTTGATTTTATTGCAAAAACGTCATTCAGCGCCTCAAAAACAAGTCCGCCCGTCATTGCGCCGTCGCCAATAAGTGAGATTACGTTGTTTTTTTGTGACAAATAATTGTTTGCGCGCGCAAACCCACAACCAAGCGAGATTGAAGTTGACGCGTGACCAGTATTTGCGCAGTCATATTCGCTTTCTTCAATTTTTGGAAAGCCTGATATGCCATTTTTTTGGCGCAAAGTGGAAAAACTATCTTTTCTTCCTGTCAAAATTTTGTGCGCGTAACATTGATGACCGACGTCAAAAATAAATTTATCTTGCGGAAAATCAAAAACATAATGCGCCGCGATAATCAAATCAACAACACCCAAATTAGACGACAAGTGACCGCCGTTTTTAAAAACGGTATTCAAAATTTTCTCTCTCACTTCTTTTGCAAGAATTTCAAGTTGTTGAAGCGTCAATTTCTTGACATCTTTCGAACAATTTATGTCATCTAAAATTGTCATTTTGTCCTTCTTAATAGTTTTTTATTTTGTTTTTTCATTCTTTTGTTTGAATGTGACACTTATCATTATAATAGTTTTTCTATTTTTGTCTAGCAAATTTGAATAAGTTTATTATTTTTGCCGTCAAAAGCACAAATTCGCAGCTATTATTCACGGCAAAACTCTTCATCAGCGCCTTTCCGCCAACTGTGAGCGATGCGATAATGCTTGACACGACAATGCAAACAAAATTGAACCAAACCTGACTTATATCAATTTTGAGCGCGATTGACAACCCACAAGCGCCACAGAGAATTCCACACATATCGCCAATCACATCGTTGCAAATATTATTAACTTTTTCCGCATTTTCTATCAATTTTATTGCAAGTTTACAGTTTTTCGAATTGCTTTTTCCATACTTTTCGCAAAACAAAACTTTGTTGCAAGAAGTAACGCTCACGCCAATTCCGTCGAAAACAACGCTTGTCAAAATCATAAATTGCAGCAACATAAACGAAACCAAAATGTCGCTTTTGTTTGCAATTTGCGCGACGAAACTAAACAAAATTGCAAGCGCGAAAGTGATTATCGCTATTGATAGCGCCCAACCAAAATATTTTGATGAGACTTTTTGCGCTGTTTTTGGTTTGTTCTTTCTCATATTATATTATACTTTATTTATTATTGCAATATGAAAAAGTTTTTTTGTCACAATTTTTTTAAAATTTATGCTATTTTGCGCGTTTTGTCAAATAAATTGTGAATTCTTGCAATTCTTTTGTGTCGCCATCAAGTTTTCTCAACAATTCCAACGCAAAACTTTCGAGTTGTTGGACGCGTTCTTTTGTTTTTTCCAAGCCAAAACGCTCGACATAAGTCAGTTTTCCGCAATTTTCGTCTTTGTGCGCCGACTTTCCAATCGACTTAAAATCTGAAGTTTTGTCCAAAATATCGTCAACGAGTTGGAAAATTTCTCCAAGAATGTCGCCATATTGTTCAAATATATCAATGTCTTTTTGCCCCGCTCCGCACTTGATAAGACTTCCAATCAAGCCAGCTTTGAGCAAGCACGCAGTTTTTTTCTTATTAATTTTTTCCAAATCAATCAAAGTCAACGCGCTGTCGGCATTGTTTGCAATGTCAAGTGTTTGTCCGCCAACCATTCCACTTATACCGCTTACTTTTGCGATATATTTTATAGCCGCCAACATATTTTGCGCCCCAGAATTGTCGCTTGCCAAACATTCGAACGCAAGTGTCAACAGTCCGTCACCAGCCAAAACGCCAATATCTTCGCCAAATTTTGCGTGAGTGGTCAACTTTCCGTGTCTCAAAGTGTCATTGTCCATGCACGGCAAATCGTCGTGAACGAGCGAATAAGAATGAATCATCTCTATTCCAAGCGCAATATTTGACACAAACGCCTCGTCTTTTCCACAATATTTGCCACCAAAATAAGCCAAAATAGGTCTTATTCTTTTGCCACCGTCCAAAATTCCATATTTTACCGCGTCCAAAATTTGAGGAACGTCGCACTCATAGCAATCAAAAAACTCTGTCAATTGCGTTTCAAAAACGTTTTTATAATTTTCAACAATTTCTGCAATGTTTTTCATTCTTTCGTTTCAAATTCCTTTTTCTCGATATTTTCGCCGTTTTTTTCCAAAAGCATAATTTTACCGTTTGCGACTTCCAATTCTTTGGTGCAGTCCGCGCACAAGTCTATGCCTTTTGCATACAATTTCATAGCTTCGTCCAACGGCAAATTCCCGTTCTCCAATTTTTGAGCTATTTCTTGCAATTTTTCCATTGACTTTTCGAATGATATTTCCGTTTTCATTTTTTTCTCCCTATTTATTGCAATTTTACTACAATTACTTTTTTTACCAAATTACTTTTTTACAAATTTTCTATCGTTTTGATATCATTAATGTCTTTTTTATTGCCGACGCTATCTTTATTATTGTTGACATTGTTTTCGACATTATTTACTGTCGCCGACACTTTTCCGTCAACCGCTATCAAGACAACTTTATCATTTTCTTTCAAATTTTGTGTTTTCGCAATGACGAAATTATCTTTTTCTACTATCCAAAAGCCTCTTGTCATAACAGCGATTGGGTTGCAAGTTTCGAGCGTTATCATTGATTGTTGTAAAATATTTTTCTTGTTAAGCAACAAATTTTGATAGCCGTTGCTTATTTTATTCTTAATTAGTTCTATTTTAGTTGAATTTTTGGAATAATATTTGTGGAAAGCCGACTTTATCTTGCTTTTTTGCATATCAAGCTCGCTTTGACAAGCTTGCATATCGCGCGCGAGTTGCTTGCGCAATTTATCTCTTATTGTCAATATTCTTGTCGCAAGTTCCTTCTCGTCATACGCGACGAGTTGACCGCTTGCCGTTGGCGTAGGACACCTGACGTCTGACACAAGGTCGCACAAAGTAAAGTCCGTCTCATGCCCAACCGCGGATATTATCGGAGTGGCGCAATCGAAAATTTTGTATACAAGATTCTCATTGTTGAACGGCAACAAATCTTCAACCGAGCCACCGCCACGCGCAATAATAATCGCGTCATAGCCAAGCTTGTCCATAATATCGAGCGCGTCAACAATTTCTTTTGCGCTGGTATCCCCTTGCACTTTGACATTGTAAACAAAAAGATTGATTGACTTGTTCGTTTTTCTTACTGTTGTAATGATATCTTTGATAACCGCGCCCGTTGTGGACGTGATAACGCCAACATTTTTGCAAAATTGTGGAATTTCCTTTTTGTGTTCGTCAGCAAAATAGCCTTTTTCTAGCAATTTTGCCTTAAGTTTTTCGAATTGCAACGCCAAAAGCCCAGCGCCAAGCGGTTGAATTGCAGAAACGTTAAAGCTTATTCTTCCTGCTTTTGCATAATAATCGACACTACCGCGCAAAATTACGCTTTCACCATCGCGTGGGCAATAACTTTTGCTCGCGCCAAACGCAACGCAACTTATTTGCGCATTTTCGTCTTTGAGCGTAAAAAACGCATTGCCACCTGCAATTTTCCAACCAGAAACTTCTCCGCAAACTTGGATATTGCGCAACAAATCTTCCGCAACAAAAACATTGTGAATATAATTGTTTAAAACTGAAACATTGAGAATATTTTCCATTATTTGCCCAATCTGTGTTGCGCGCAAATCAATGTGTTGTAAAGCAACATTGAGATTGTCATCGGTCCAACTCCGCCCGGGACTGGAGTTATGAATGACGCTTTTGGATTAACGCTGTCAAAATCAACGTCGCCACAAAGCTTTCCGTCAACTCTGTTTATGCCAACGTCGATTACAACCGCGCCGTCCTTGACCATATCACCAGTCAAAAACCTCGGTTTTCCAATCGCAACGACGATTATATCGGCATTTTTTGTAAAATCTTTGATATTCGCAGTCTTGCTGTGACAAATTGTAACCGTGCAATTCGCGTTGAGCAAAAGCATAGCCATCGGTTTGCCGACGGTGTTGCTGCGACCAATAACAACGGCATTTTTGCCTTGAAGGTCAATTTTCGCGCTCGCCAACATTTCCATTACACCAAACGGAGTGCAAGAAATTGTGCGCGGATTGTTCATCGCAAGACAGCCAATGTTTGTTGGGCTGAAGCCGTCAACGTCTTTTGTGTCAGGTATCAAAGCGAGCAATTTTTTCTCGTTGAAGCCTTTTGGCAATGGAAGTTGCAAAAGAATGCCGTCAACGCTGTTGTCATTCGCAAGCTTTGCAATGCAATCGGTGAGCTCGTTTTCGTTTGCATTCGCATCAAAGCGATAAGCGAGCGAGCGCATTCCAACTTCTTGACACCCCAAAATTTTGTTTTTGACATAAGTTTGAGACGCTGGATCGTCGCCAACAATAATGACCGCCAAGCAAGGCGCTCTGTCATATTTTTTTTCGAAAACCTTGACTTCGTCGGCAATTTTTGTTCTTGTAGTTGCTGAAACTTCCTTTCCAAAAATTTGCATAAAATTACTCCTTGTTCGTCAATTGCTTATAAACGCCCGCCAAAACGCCGTTTACAAAAATGTGACTTCTTTCTGTAGAATAAGTTTTTACAAGCTCGACAACCTCATTTATCGTCACCGAAAGAGGAATATCGTCCATATATTTCATCTCATAGCAGCCAACGAGCAAGCCCGCCAAGTCAAATTTGAATATTCTATCCAGCTTGAAATTTTTGGCATTATCAGCAATCATCATGACCAATTCGCTGTAATTTTCCACAACGCCATTTGTGACTTTGTTGATATATTCCATATCGGAATCGTTGATTGCCGAGTCTGCAAAAAATGTTTCTTTTGTGTTTTCGTCAATCTCTTTGTTGAATAGATATTCGTAAACCAGCTTCAATGCATAGTCACGCGCTATTTTTCTGCTCATATGTGTCTCCTATTAAGAAAATTTTTCTGATATTAATAATTGTAAAACTCCAAATTCCGAACAAACATAATATTAATTTGTCCAACAAAAAGAACTAGCGTTTGCTTGAACAAAATAACTTATCATTGTCGAAAAATACGAAATAGGCGCGCATCACTTGCATAATGCGCACCGAATATTAATTGTGAGCGACAACCCCAACGACATTGACATTTATCGCTTTTATCTTATAAAAAGTTGATTTTTCCACTTCTTCTTTGATTTTTTCTTGCAAAGCGCAAATTGTTTTTGGGATATTTTCGCCATAATAAACATTTATTGATATATTTATTGTAACAAATTCTTTGGCAATTTTGACAACAATTGCTTTGTTTCTTTTTTGCTTTGCAATGCCAATAGGAGAAGTTTTTAATTCCGCCTCAAAACTAACCGAAGCAATTCCGTCGATATGCGCGGCGCAATTGCCAGCAATTGATGAAATTACGTTTTCGTAAGTTTCGCTTGAAGTATAAGACTCGTTTGTTTCTTTCGTCATAATAAAGCCTCCAATCTAATAATATTCTATCATAAAGAAGGCTTTTTGACAAGCATTATCACAGTTTAGAACTCATATTCAGTCAAAATAATTTTAAATTTTTGACGATATGCAATTTTTTTCTTAAAGCTTGTGATTCATAACAAATATTTGAGACGTTGGATAATCGGTTTCTTTTGTTACAATATCAAAAATTTGCGACAGTTGGACTTTTTCGAGTTCCGTATCGAAGTTGACAACAATATCAACGTTATCATCGCTCATTTTGACAACAACATCGTTGTAACCTTTCGCTTTGATAAGATTTGCAACGACAATTTCGTCACCCATACGAGTTACAAGTTGCAATTTTTTCTGTTCAGCTGCAGCCTTTGTCTCTTTTGTAACGTCAGCCGACGCGATAATTGAGTCAAGAATGCTTATTTCTTCCGCTCTTGTTGTTTGGATATCAGAACGGAATGAGCTGAAAAATGTCTCTTGAGTTACTCCGCCGCCGTTTACGTTTGAATCTGGCTTGCCAAACTTGTCATTGAGAACAAAGTTGAGCACGCCGGTAACGACCAAAAGCGTTACCATGCTACACAAAATAATTACTTTTTTTGCGTTTGACGAGATTTTTTTTGTTAGATTTTTTGCCATAAATTTACCTCCAAGCAAATTTTATTTCATTTTATAAACTTTTACACAATTACTTTTGACCTTCAAAAGAGCGCTGACCGCATCAACAATTTTGACTTTTACATTCGTATCCCCTCCGCCTTTTGCGACAACAACCACACCAACTATGTTGTCGAACTGCCCTTCATTTTGTTGCGAAAACGCGTCTTGAGGCTCACAAAAAGTTATCAAAACCTCACACTCGCCCACGCCGTCAATATTGGAAAGCAACTTTGCAACGTTCCCTGACAAGTCTTTTCCATATTCTTTGTTGTCGAAAGTTGTTGGCGGCGAGGCGGAAAACGTAGAGAATGCAAAATAAATAATTATCGCCACCAGCGCCACTCCAAACGCTATTATCAACTCAAAATGCTTTATGTTTTTCAATTTTTTAAGTCTTGACAATGTTGTCGCGTTCTTTTCCAACTTTACATTTTCTTTCATATCGATTATGTTTTTCTCGTCAATAGCGCGATTATTTCTATCAATATTACAATCTTCAATCGCTTGCTTTGAGCTGTTTTGATTGTAATCGTCGTTTTTAATTAATACTTTTATCAATTAGTATCACCTCGCTGTTAGGATATTTTTGTTGAACTTTTTCTTTGAATATCACTTTGTTTGCAAGCGCATTTTCACAATTTGTGATATCCAACTCCAGCTTGTCTAACATATATATATTATTACTTTGGAATATTATGACTGCTTTTACGCAAAAATAATTATTTTCTTCCAGAAATTGTAACAATTTAACCTGTTCGATATCCATTCTTTTTTTGTTGAACGCTTGCACTGCGTTTTCGTCTTCTTTTACCGTTTGAATATCGACAAAGTTGCCAAAATCAAAGTCGCTGTTCATCATTTTTGGCAAAGGCGCGATTATCATAAAAATGACAATCATACTAAAAATGCCCTTGATATACTTGTTTGTTTCGCCGTCAGGAAGAATTATATCGACGAGCACGCCAAGCGTAATAATTCCAACAATACTCAATATCCAAGCGCTCATACCACCCCCATATTGCAAGCGTAGATTGCAAGCATCAAAAGCACGACAAACATAAACGCGAC
>JAVXBP010000007.1:0-30879 GCA_036659935.1 Clostridia bacterium | reverse complement strand
AGTTTTGTCAGGGACGTTAGCGGAAGATTGACATTTACCGCTCGTTCAAGTAGCCGTATTATTTATTCAAAGTGATTTTAATTCGGTTCTGTCGGTTGGAGCAAATAACTTTGTCGAGACGAGTTATTGATTACTCAGTAAATTTTTAAGATATCCATTGGAGCAATACAGCTCTGGTGGATATTTTTTTGTCAGAAAATGTGACACAAAAAAACGGCATAGACACTTTTGACCATACCGTTTTTAGCAATTTTATTTGTAGTAAATTTAAAAGATATTCCAATTACAAATTAATAAAAAGCACAATTGTGAGCATAATGCAAGCAAGCAAAATCACAACATCTTTGAATGCCTTATAAAAAAGTTTCAAGCGTCTATACTTTTGCTTTTTTTCTTCTTTTTCATATTGACGCTCATTTATTTCTCGAAGCTCCACAATAATCGCTTCCAATCTGTCGCTGTCGCTGTTAAAAATTTCTTGCTCAAGTTCTTTTTCGTTGTTGTCCATAGAGACCTCCTGCTGATAAAGGCGCTTTACCTTTTATTTAATTGTAGCACCAAATTTGATAAAATGCAATGCTTTAAAAAATATTTTTTTGTTGTATTTTTGTTCAAAAACTATTATACAAAGAAGTTTTATTAATTACAATATTGTGTCAAGTAATTTTTGTAAAATAAGCATTGACAAGCTTGCGAGAATGTTGTACAATTACTTTTGAAAGGCTGTTTAAAAAGCCAAAAGACATCAAATGTCTTGCAAAAACTTCGCCAATAAAATATAATTGCAAGGAGGGTGACAAATGAAAACTATAAATTTAAGTGACATCAAAACAGTAAATTTTAACACAATTTTAGAGTGCGCCATTTCAAAGAGAGAAGTAGCAATTGCGGATATCGCTGAGTTGACAAATTTGAGCATTCCTACCGTCAGGAAAAGCATTGATTATGGCGTTGGCGAAGGAATCTTTTTGTCCAAAGAGTTGGCGGAGTCGACTGGCGGGCGCAAGGCGACAATTTATGCCTTGAACAAAGAATATTTTTTCTCAATTTATTTTGTTCTTGACAATCTCAATCTTATGGTTACTTTGCAAAATTTTGCGGGGGAAACCGTTTATCACGCAAGTAAAAAAATTGTAATTGGCAATATAATAAACGAAATTTGTCTTGACTTTGAGACACTTTGCAAGCGTTATAACAATATAAAACTTATGTGCGTAGCCCTGCCTTGTATGGTCGAAAACGGCGTAATCAAAGAGTGGTTCTATGCGCCGTCCTACAAAAATACCAACATCAAAGAAATCTTCGAAAGCAAATATAATATTAAAGTTTTGATAGAAAATGATATGAAATCAAGCGTCAGCGCGCTTGTCAAAGACGACGAAAAAAGCAACATATCGGCGGTGCAATTTGGGCACAACGGCATAGGTATTGGCATTGTCGCGGACGGTCAAATTCTCAAAGGGCAAAACAGTTTTGCAGGCGAAATTGGTTATATCGACGACATAAACAGGAATATTATGTCGGTGAGATATTGCGCCAAAATTGTGCGCGCGCTTATTTGTTTTTGCAACCCGGGGAAAATTGTTTTCTACACTTCCGACAGACAAAACAATATCGAAAAGATTGTCAGTGTCGCGATGAAATATATTCCTGAGTATGTCCGCCCACAAATTGTGGTCTCTGACAATTATCTCGACGATATTCTTGACGGGCTCAGAAAACTGTCACGAGAAGAAAGAATGATTGACGTAAGCAATGTGCGGTTCTAACAAAGCCAAAAATATGTGAGAAAGTCACAAAAAGTTGCTTAATAATCAATAATAGAGAAGTAAAAAATCAAAAAAATAAAAAAGTTATGAGAAAAAACAAATAAAAAAGCAACAAAAAATCGGAAAATTATTATAAAAATCGTTAAGAAAAATAATAAAGCAAAAAAAGTCAAAAAAGCAAAAAAAGCAAATTATTAAAATTATAAAGTTATGAGAAAAACCAAAATAATATGATATAAAAGGGGCAAAAAATGAATTTTAAAACAAAAATAACAGTCAATGGCAAGGTGTATTTTGACACGTTGAACTGCGCGGAATTCTCGTTGGAAACTGCGCGAAATGACGGACAATTTGTCTCAACTATTACCGCAAAATGCAAGATAGAAACGCTCAAGGCGCAGTTCGAATGTGACTTTGACTTTGGCGATAATATCGTGTTTGCAAACGGTTATCAGAGTTGGACGCCGAGCAAAGAGCTTGGAAAAAACGACAAAATGCTCTACCCGTCCAAGTGGTGTCAAATGCTTGAGCCGTTGGTGCACACGTCAGCTTATGGCGATTATAAGTTTGCAAAATATTCGAAAAATGCAGGTTTTTTCCACAGTTTTTCTTACGGCTATATCTCGCAAGGTGGCAACAGCGACTTGTTGTTGATTGGAAGCTTGAACGAAAGAAGTGGCTATACTATCATTTATTTTGATATGAACAATTCGAAAATTATTATCGAAAAGGACCTTGAAGGGCTTGTTCTCGAGAAAAACGAAATGTATGAAATTGTCAACTTTTGTTGCATTAATGACACATATAATGGCGCTTTTGACAAATACTTCGAAAAAATGTATATCAAAAAACCGCGTGTCGCTCACCAAAACGGCTACACGAGTTGGTACAATTATTATCAAAATATAAGCGAGACAATTATCAATCGCGACTTGGAAAACTTGTCAAAGTTGGTGGACAACGTCGATATTTTCCAGATTGATGACGGCTATCAAACGGCGGTTGGCGATTGGCTGTCAATCAACAAAAACAAATTCCCAAATGGAATGAAACCTGTCGTGGAAAAAATTCACGCAAAAGGTTTGAAAGCAGGGCTTTGGCTTGCGCCATTTGGAGCGCAAAAAAACAGCGAGATTGTAAAAAATCACCCAGAATGGATTGTGCGTGACGCAAAAGGCAAAATGCTTTATGCAGGAATGAATTGGGGAGGCTTTTTTACGCTCGATATCGAACAAAAATGCGTGCGAGAATATATCAAAAAATGTTTTAACGAAGTCTTGAATGTGTGGGCTTTGATATGGTAAAACTCGACTTTTTGTACGAAGTCGCGCAAATTCCGAGATGCGGAAAGACGCGCGGTCAACTTATGAGCGAAGCCATGGACTTTGTGCGCGAGTGCGTCGGCGACAAGCTTATTTTGGGCTGTGGCGTCCCACTTTGGCAGGCGTTTGGAGTGGTTGACTTTTGCCGAATTGGCGCGGACGTTGGCTTGAAATGGAAAGACCAACCGTACATCAGAAGAATGCACGGCGAAGACGTTTCTTGCAAAGAGACGATGAACAACACGATTTTCCGTCGACATTTGGACGGCAGAGCGTTCTGCAATGACCCCGACGTTTGCTTGCTGAGAGACACAAATATCAAAATGACCCGTCAGCAAAGGTTTCTTTTGTCGCGCGTCAACAAGGCTTTTGGCAATTTGTTGTTTGTGTCAGACGATGTGGGAGCTTATGACGACGAGCAAAAAAACTTTATAAACAAAACTTTCGACAACAAAGAAATTACTGAAAAATATGGCAAATATGTCGGCGAAAACCTTGTCGAAGTCGGTTGGACACAAGACGGAAAGAAAGAAAAATTCGTTTTCGATATCAGCGTTGGCAAGATTGTGCGATAGTATTAAAAATTAATAAATAATAGCTTTTTGCGTTGAGAGTGTTTTGTGAGCAGTTGCGTGCTGCCGATAACAATTTTTTGCGCGTTGGACAACTGGGTTATAATCTTTGAGTTGATAAGAAAACTACGTTACGGCGTAGTTTTTTCTTGTCTTTTTGCAAAAAAATGCAAAACTTTACACAAAATTTACAAATATCTTATTTATAGCTTGCAAATGTGACCTAATTGGATATATAATATAGACAATATGGAAAACAAATTGGACAAGAAAAGACTTTTGTTTATTATTCTCAATTGCCTAGCTTTTGCAATTTTGCTTGGCTTGCTTGTTTTGGCGACTTTTGTTGACTTGGAACTCAGCAAGGCGATAGGCGACCAAAGCAATTTTTTTGGCAAGTTTTTTGCGGTTGTTGCAGAATATCCGTCTTATTTTCTTTTGCCTATTTGCGCGACAATAATTTTCTACAACGCAAGCAACTTTGACAAGAAAAAAACTCGTATCGCAATTCGCATTTTTGGCGGAGCGCTCGTGTTTTTCGGTTGGTTTTTCTTTGCGTACGCAGGCGAAAAGTTTGTCGTTATGCGACACGAAATTATTTTTTCGCTGTGTATGTCGGCGGTTTTTGGCTCGTTGAGCTTGGTAATTGGCAAATTTATTCCAAAAGAAACAATGACGAGATTGCTCAAATTTGCAGTTTTTTGCATTGTTTTTCTTGCGGTCGCCTTGGCGGTGACGCAAACTGTAAAATCTATTTGGTCAAGAATGCGCTTCCGCGATATGCTCAAAGAAGGCAACCTTGACGGCTTTACGCCTTGGTATTCTCCTGTTCTTGGCAGGCAAAACAAAAATCCAAATTACAAATATACGTCATTTCCGTCGGGGCATTCGTCAAGCATTGTGCACATTTTTGTGTGGTGCGTTGTTTGTGATATTTTGCCGAGTTGGAAAAGCAAAAAGTGGCTCAAACCTACGCTTTGGTCGACTTTTACGGTCTTTTGCGTTCTTGGTTGCTTCTCGCGTATTGTCAATTGCGCGCACTTCTTGTCGGATATTGTGGTCGGCGCTGGGTTGAGTTATGGCATTTTCTTGGCGCTGAGATATTTGTTTTTCTACCACAAAAAATTTACTTTTGGGTGGACGGACAGAAAACTGGCGCAACTGGAAGAAAAGAAAAAATTGTCGCAAGAAAGCAAAGAACAAATCGCCGTAGAAAAATAAAATAATTCGATAATAAATCACAATAATTTGTAAAAAATTATAAGGACAGTGGCAAGCGGAATTACAACAAAAAAGCAGTTGGCGATAATAAAAAGCTGTAAAAAAGTTAAAAGAAAACAACAAATAGAGAATTAATTAAAATAATAAAAAACAAATTAATAGAAAAGGCAATTGGCAATATAGGAGAACTCGAATGGAAAGCAACAAAAACGCAAAAATTATTTCTTGGTTGAACATTGGACTTGTGGTCGCATTTTTCTCAATATTGCTCATTGTTGGCACTTTTAAGGACTTGGATATCGCAAGCCAAATATACAACAAAGGCAACGCTTTTGGCAAAATTTTTGAGGCGATTGGCAAGTTGCCGGGGTATATTATTCTTGGGGTTGGCTTTGCAATTTTGTTCAATTGCGCAATCACAAAAAAAGATGCAAAAGTCATCTCAAAGGTCGCGTTGGGCGCTGTTTATTGTGTTGGTGGGTTGGTGTCGGGCGCTTTGCTCGCGCTTGACCTTGCGGAAATGTTGCTGACGGGCGCGAAAGTTTATTTTGTGGCTGGCGTGATTGGACTTGGCGTTTTTTCGCTCGAATTTTGCAGTTTAAATGTCAAAAGAAATGTCGATTGGACGAAATATAGAAAGTTTGCATTTTCCGCAATTTTCGCAGTTCTTGCAATTTTGATTGTTTGCGCAGGGCTAAAAATCGTGTGTGGCAGGCTGAGATATGAGCAAATTCTTGCGGGCGAGGGCGCTTTTGCAAATTGGTATTCTTTCCAACGCGCGGGCGGAAGTTCGTTGCCGTCGGGGCATATGGCGATGGCGTGCGCTGGTTATTTGTTGTTGCCGTTGTGCAAGAAAAATGTTAGCAAAATTGTGGTTGACGTCGCGACAATGGCGTTTGCAATCGTAGTGTTGATATCGCGTATGTCGATAGGCGCGCACTTCCTTTCTGACGTCGCAATCGCTGGCATTGTGAGCTTTGTTATTTGCATGGTGGCGAACCGATTGAGCTTTGGCGCGGACAATGACAGATTGGAATTTGGCGAGAAAAACTTCCTTGCAAAATTGTAAGGTTGTCAAAAAGCAAAACATTAGAATTAAAAAATAGAACCAAACAAAGCAAAATATTAGAATTAAAATATAGAACCCCAAAAAGCGAAATATTAGAATTGAAAAATAGAACCAAAAAAAGCAAAATATTAGAATGAAAAATAGAACCAAAAAAAGCACAATATTAGAATTGAAAAACAGAACCAAACAAACAAAAAGATAAACAAATTTGCAAAAGGAGAAAAAGGTAATTTTATGGATATTTTCGACAACTCGATGTACAATTATATTCTAGAAAATTCAAAAAATCAGCCTAGTTCTAACACGGTTTGGCATTTTTTTGGAAAAAAGTATTCTTTTGCGCAATGGAAGAAAGAAGTAGAAAAGGTCTCGTCTTATATGTTGGAAAAGGGCGTCAAAAAGGGCGACAATGTCGTCTTGTGCCTTGGAAATATTCCTGATGCAATCGTGTGTTTCTATGCGATAAACAACATTGGAGCAATCGCAAATATCGTCCACCCACTTGTGAGAAAGGCGCGTTTGCAAGAAATTGTCGAAGATATGCAACCAAAATTGTTGGTGCTTTTCGACGAATTTTTCGACAAATATTTGCCTTGGATTGCAACTTGCGGCAAAGAAATTTTGCTTTGCTCGGCGTGTGATTATTTGCCAATTGTGGCAAAACAAGCCTATGGTCTTGCAATCGCAAAAAAGAGAAAAAACGCGAAAAACATTGCAAAAAACTTTGCAAATAATTGCGCAAATAGCAATACAAGTAGCAACGCAAATAGCAATACCAAAAACCATACAAGTAACAACATAAGTAGTAACGCAAATAGTAACGCAAATATTGAGATAGATAGTTGCAAGAATAGTAATTTGGAAAGTGGAATAACATTTTTTGAGCAATTGAAAAAGGTCGCAAATCATTCAATCGAGCCGTCAATCGCTCGCGTAAGCGGTGACGACATCGCGGTATTTATGCACAGCGGTGGCACGACGGGCAAGGCGAAAACTGTTCTTTTGACAAATTCTGCGTTCAATCACCTTGCGGATAATATCGCAAATATTGTTGATTGCAAGGTGAGCAATCGCGACGGAATGCTTATGGTTTTGCCAATTTTCCACACTTTCGGGCTGGGTATTTGTATGCACACTTCGTTGGCGTTTTCGATGAGAATTGTTTTGATGCCAAAATTCCAACCAAAAGCCGCTTGTCGACTTGTCAAAAAATATGGCGTAACTTTTGTCGCTGGCGTGCCAAATATGTATCGCAAAATGATAGAATGTGGCAAGTTCCACGGCAAATATCTTGCAAAAATAAGAGAATGTTATGTCGGCGGTGACAGATTGGACGAGAAAATTGAGATAGCGTTCGAGAAAGCTATGTCAGATGCAGGCAACAAACTCACGCTCAGTCAAGGCTATGGACTGACGGAGGCGTGCGTCGCGTGCGTAAATTCAAAGAATTTGTATAGGAAAAATTCAATCGGAAAACCTATCAAAGGCAACGAATTTGCGATTATCGACGAGCAAGAAAATTTTGTTGAACCACCAAAAGTCGGAATGATTGTTATCGCGAGCGACCAACTTATGAGCAGTTATTTTGATGACGAGAAAAGCACGAAAGAGGCGTTTTTCTTGGACGAAAAGGGCAAAAAATGGCTCAAGACTGGCGATATTGGCTATATGGACAAGGACGGTTACGTGTTTTTTGTTGACAGAGCAAAGCGACTTATCAAGATATCAGGAATGAACGTTTTTCCGCAAGAAATAGAAAACCTTGTTTCTAAACTTGAGTTTGTGGAAAACTGTTGTTTGGTCAAAAAAATGTATAATAATAAGACGGGGACACTATTATTTGTTGCGCTCAAAGCAAATTTATGTTATAATAATACAAATTTTGATGCTGTTCAAGCAATTCGAAAGGAGATCTCGCGCCATATGTTGAAATATTATATGCCGCAAGAAATTCGTATTGTGGACACTTTGCCACTTACACAAATTGGCAAAGTAGATTATAAAAAGCTGGAAGAAAAAGAAAATTGACAGTGAGCATTGGAGGAATTATGCCGAATAAAAGTAGCGCCAAGGTTATGGTTTTTGATATAGGAACTCAATCTACACGCGCTTTGATTTTTGATATAAGTGGAAATTTGTTGTGGAAAACACAAACAAAAAGCAGTGTTTATATTGCGGAAACCGATTTTGTCGCGGAAAAAAGTTGCGACGCTTATTGGGAAGAAATGTGCGCTGTTTCGCAAGAATTGAAAACTCTCGCGGGCGACGAATGGAAAAATATCGTCGCGGTCTCGGTGACGTCAATCAGAAATTCTTTGATGTTTCTCGATGAATATTGCAACCAAACGCGCGACGCAATTCTTTGGTTGGACAAACGCGAAGTGCAATGCAAGAAAAAATTGCCGTTGCTCAACTCAATTTTGTTTACGCTTGTTGGCATGAGTGAGTCGTGCAGAGTTATCAGAAAAACATCTTCCACCAACTGGGTGAGAGAAAATCAGCCCGACATTTGGGCGAAAACCGCAAAAATTGTTATGCCTAGCGCATATTTTAACTTCCGTCTTACGGGCGAGCTCAAAGACAGCACTGCTTCGCAAGCGGCGAAAATTCCATACGATTACAAACACAAAAGGTGGCAAACAAAACATTCGCTCAACTATCCAATTTTTGGAGTGGAAATTGAAAAAATGTGCGACCTTGTCAACCCCGGCGACAAAATTGGCAGCATCACGCAAGCAGCCGCAAACGACACCGGCTTGCCTGTCGGCATCGCTGTGATTGCGACGGGCGCGGACAAAATGTGCGAGACGCTTGGCAGTGGCAGCGCAAAAGAAAACCTTGCGTCAATCAGCCTTGGCACGGCGGCATCAGTCGAGATTACCACAAAAAAATATGTTGAACCAGAAAACTTTATGCCTGCTTACACGTCGCTTATGCCGAATATGTATTCGCCCGAGATTCAAATTTTCAGAGGCTATTGGATGATATCTTGGTACAAAAATGAGTTTGCAAAAATTTTCCAAAACAGAGCGGAAGAAGAAAACAAAAAGGTAGAAATTTTGCTCGACGAAATGTTGAGAGAAGCGCCTGTCGGCTGCAATGGTCTCATCTTGCAACCTTATTGGGGCCCGGGGCTCAAGACGCCTGAGGCAAAAGGCTGTGTGATTGGCTTTACTGACGCCGTTACGAAAGAAGTATTCTATCGCGCGATTGTCGAAGGCATTGGCTATGGCTTGTTGGACGGGCTGGACAATCTCAAAATGCGCGCAAAGCGCGAGATAACCGCGCTGTCACTCTCTGGCGGCGGCTCGCAAAGCGATATCGTTTGTCAAATTATGGCGGATATTTTTGGCTTGCCAATGTATCGCGTGCAAACTTATGAGACAAGCGGTCTTGGGTCGGCGATGGTGTCTTTTGTGGGGGTGGGCGTGTTCGAAAACATTCCGCAAGCTGTCGAAAATATGTGTCACAAAACTGACGAATTCCTTCCAAATATGGAAAATCACGCGATATATTCGCGCTATTATAAGATATACAAAAAGATATACAAATGCGTAAAACCGCTGTATGACGAGCTGTATAAGACACTTGGCGAAGATAAAAAGTAAAAAAAGAAAATAGAAATAACAAGAAAAAAAAGAGAACGCAAACAAGAGAACGCAAACAAGAGAACGCAAACAAGAGAACGCAAACAAGAAATGTGAACAAGAAACGCGAACAAAGAAACGCGAACAAAGAAACGCGAACAAGAAAACGCGAACAAGAAAACGCGAACAAAGAAACGCGAACAAAGAAACGCGAACAAGAAAACGCGAACAAAGAAATGTGAACAAAAAAATGTGAACAAAAATTACTAAAAATAGGGCAATGATTGTCGTTGCAAACAAGTTGTAAAATCATTTATAAGTTAATATAAAACAAAATAATATATACTATCACGCGAATAAACTCGCGAGGTAGTATTTTTTTGCGCAAAAGGGCAAGACAAATGAAATTTGTTGCAAGGCGCTTATGTTGACAGACTGTGTCAGTTATCGTTTGTTAGACTTAAGTTGTTCAAAAAATGCGAACAAATGTTCACAAAAACTGTCACTAAAGTTTGCATTTGACGAAATGACAAGATATAATGAGCTTGTAAATAGGAGGTGATGTTTTATGGACGAATTGGTATTGTGGTCAAAAACTTTGTTGTCAAGTTATGACATTTTGCCAAAAATTTTGCAATCTATCGACCAGTGCAATATGCATACGGCGTTGGGAAGTTTTTCTTTCAACGGCGACCCGATGGAAATTTTTGAGCAAATTATGGACGCAAACAAACGCAAGGAGGCGCTTGTAAATTTGTATGTGATTACTACAAAAACGCTTGGAATGATAAAACCAAGACATAGGCAGGTGTTGGAACTCAAGCTTGTAAAGGGAATGCGCTTCGAGAAAATTGCGGAAACAATTGGCAGTTGCAACAGAACAGTTTTCCGAAGATATGCGTTGGGAATTGCGGAATTCTCGGACAAGCTGTCCCAGCAAGGCTATGACGACAAGTGGTTCGAATCAAGATTTGTAAGGGACATTTTTATTGGAAAATTCTTCGAAAAAATAAAAGAAAAAAGCCTTTTTGCAAGGCTCGAAGAAGATGCGGAAAATGAAATAGACGAAGAAATAGAAAATGAAATAGACGAAGAAATTACAGAAAAATTTGACGATATGCAAGAAAATGAATTCGGAAAAACAAATACAAATACAAATACAAATACAAATGTATTAGATAGGAAAAATGTGGTCAAAGACGGCTTGGATAAGTCAATCAAAAGTCGTTGCGACGGTCATTGTGGTCATGGTCATAGCGGTTGCGAGAATTGCGCGACGGCTTGAAAATGAGAAAGACAATGACGACGCTCAGGACTGCAATGACGCCGATGAGAATGTTGCGAATGAGATTGTTGGTTGACGGCGTAATTTTGTCGTCGGGCGGTGTTATCGCTGGGTCTTTTCCGTCGGGGTCAGGGTCGGGCGTTGGGTCTGGCTTTGGTTGTGAATTGGGGTGAAGGGCAACCTTGGACAGCTCCATATCCGACTTGTTTGTGTCGGCTGGCGCGAGATAGGCGAATACGGTTTGATTTTTGCCGTTGAAAAGATAGACAATTTTCGAATAAAAATATGTCTTGTTCTGAATTATGTTGAAGCCGACAAACGAAGCTGAGACAAGTTTCGACTTGTCAAGCTCTTCGAAAGCGAGCGAATTGTTGTAGAAATATTTGAATTTGTCGGGCGTGACAGTCATGTCTGACATCGAAAAATAGGGCGAGACAATGTCAACGGTTTGTTTGACAGAGGCGCTGTTGAAGTCAGCAGTTTTGACAAAAAAAGCGTTGTCATTGTAAGTTATCGCAGTAAAGTCACCGCTCGTGGCGCTGTCAGAAAGAAAATAATATGTTCGCGGAATGGAAAAGACAATTTCTTCGTTTGGAGAATTGTCTTCTTTTGCGCCATAAACATTGATGTTCGAGTTGGCGATATAATAACTCTGCTTGCTCTCAACGGCAAAAGATTGTCTCGGCAAAACAAATATTGCGAGCGTCAAAAACAATGTCGCAAGGAATATTGTGGTCAGAAAGATTGAGAAAAATTTTGTTGAGCTTTTCATATTACCTCTTTTGTCGCGACCATTTGGTCGACTTGTAGTATACATATCTATTATATAGACAAAAAGATAAAAATTCAATACAAATTGAACAAAAATAACAATAATTTTGGGAAAAGATAGAAAAATATGACAAATAAAGAAATAATCAGTCAAATTCTCGCCATAGAAAATGAACAAAACAGACGGGAAGACAACAACAAGTTGGCAAAATATAACGTCGGCGAAAAAATTCATACAAAACAAATGGAGTTCCACAAGTGCCAAAAACGCAATCGTTGGGTCTTTGGCGGCAATCGAAGTGGAAAAACTCAGTGCGGAGCGGTCGAGGCGATTTGGTGGGCAAGGGGAATACATCCTTATAGAAAAAACATTCCCAATGTGTGCGGGTGGGTGGTTTCGTTGAGTTACGAAGTCCAGCGCGAAGTCGCTCAAGCCAAGATTTTGTATTATCTCAATCCCGACTGGGTGCAAGACATCGTTATGCAAGAAGGCAAAAAAGACAGCGCCGAGTATGGCGTTATTGATTATATCCTTGTCAAAAACGTCTTTGGCGGACTGTCAAGAATTGGCTTTAAAAGTTGCGATCAAGGCAGGGAAAAATTCCAGGGCGCGTCGCTCGACTTTGTGTGGTTCGACGAAGAACCGCCAAAAGATATTTATGACGAATGTCGAATGAGAATTATCGACAGGCAAGGCAATATTTGGGGGACGATGACGCCGCTTAAAGGTTTGACGTGGGTGTATGACGAAATTTTTCTCAACACCAAACAAAGCGAAGATATTTGGCACGAACATATTGAGTGGGCGGACAATCCCTTTCTCGACAAGGACGAGATCAAGGCGCTGACGGAAACGATGGACAAAGACACACTCGAAAGTCGCCGTTATGGCAGGTTTTGTGAGGCGGAAGGAATTGTTTATAAGGAATTCGACCAAGCCACGCACGTCATTGAGCCTTTCGACACACCGTTGGAATGGCAGGACGCAATCTCAATCGACCCCGGGCTTAACAATCCGCTCGCGTGCTTGTTTTTCTCGGTTGACTGGGACGGAACGGTCTATGTCGTCGGCGAATGGTATGACAGCGGACGCGATATTGACTTCCACGCCGAGCATATCAAGGACACTGCCGACAAGCTCAATTGGATGCGAGACAGCCAGGGCAGACTGCGCGCAATCATCGACAGCGCCTCGACACAGCACACTCTTGCATCGACAAAAAGCGTGGCGGAATTGTTCTATGAACGCGATATCGTCGTCAACACAAATGTGGACAAGCAACTTTTTGCTGGAATCGCGCGAGTGAAATCATATTTTGCAAGCGATAGAATAAAAATATTTTCTACGTGCGTGAATTTGATAAGAGAACTCAAAACATATTGGTGGGGAAAGGGCGACGTTCCTGTCAAAAAGGACGACCACGCGCTCGACGCTTTGAGATATTACTTGATGACAAAACCGCAAGCGCACGCGTCAAAGCCAAATGCGAAAACGGAAATTGCGAGCGACAAAGAAAAGTTGATAAAGAGAAAAAGCCGAAGAAGTCAGCAGTGAAAGTAATCAGAGAGTAGGGGGAAAAGTTTGTTAAAAGGAAGTCAAAAAAACCGAGCGAAAAATAAAAAATTTGGAGGAAAATGTGAATGAGAATATCGCAAAAGCTTTGTATCGCAAAGCCGTCGGATATACCGCAAAAGAAATAGTCGAAGAATATGGCGGTGAGTCAGGCGAACTGCTCAAAAGAAAAGTGTCAAAAAAACATATTCCGCCCGATATGACTGCGCTCAAAACGTTTATTGAATTGGACAAGTCAAGGGGGGATATCGCGAATATGTCAGACGAAGAATTGGAAAAAACAAAAATTAAACTCTTGAAAGAATTGGAAGAAAATGACAATCACGAGAAAAATGACAATCACGAGAAAAACGACAATCACGAGAAAAACGACAATCACGAGAAAAACGACAATCACGAAAAAAGTGATAATCAAGAAAAAAGTGATAATCAAGAAAAAAATGATAATCAAGAGAAAAAGGAGAATTGAATGGAATTGATAAGGCAAAATGCAAATGTCAAATGCGACGTGGGCAACTGTGTGAACAAGGCGGAATTTTCTGTCGTGCCAGAGAATGTCAGCGGACGCCAATATATCAACGTTTGCGAGCATTGTATGAGAGAAATGTATGACGAATTCGCGAAACAAATTGTGCCAAAAAGCCCAAAAAACTTTCTCGCGAAAGATTGTAGAAAAACATTTTGATTGCGCAAAAAACAGAAGTTGAACGGTGACAAATCGCAAAAGGTGGCATATATGTAGTGTTAAATCAAAATGCGTTCAACAAAGTTGTGGCAAAGTCAAGATAGAAAAGGAGAAAAATGAAACAAAATGTAAATTATGGCGAAGATATCGTCAAAGAAATCCAAAAAGATTACTATGCGCGCCGAGAAATGAGAAAACCGCTTGAGTTGCAATGGCGACTTAATATGAATTTTTTTAACGGCAATCAATATTCGGAAATCAGTCCGATTGGAGAAATCGAGCAGTATGGTAAGCAATATTTTTGGCAAGAAAGAGAGGTCTATAACCATATAGCGTCTATTGTGGAAACTCGCTTGTCCAAACTTGCCAGAACAAAAACTTCTGTCGCCGTTCGACCGATGAGCAACGATGACAGCGACCTTAACGCCGCAAAATTGTCGTCGCTTATCGTCAAAGCTGTGTGTGAAGAAAACAATATCGCGCAGCTTTTGAACTCCGCCACGACCTGGAGCGAAGTGTGCGGAACGTGCTTTGTCAAGGTCGTGTGGAATGGCGACAAAGGCAACCGCGTAGGAGAAAACAAGCAGGGTAAGGCGCTCTATGAAGGGGACGTCGAGATGGCGATTGCGCCACCGTTCGAAATTTTCCCGGACAACATTTGCGTGTCAAATATCGACGAATGTAGGAGCATTATTCACGCGAAAGCCTATCACGTCGACGAGATAAAAGATATCTGGGGAGTGTCGGTCAACGGGCAAGACGTCAATGTTTTTTCGCTCGACAACGCCGCCACTTGCGGTGGGCTTGGCTATCAAGCGAGCGCGCCGAATATTATCGACAACGTTTCGCCAGACAATTGCATTGTTATCGAAAGATATACTCGCCCGTCGTCAACGCTGCCAAATGGCGAACTCGTCATTGTCGCGGGGGACAAATTGCTCTATCGCGGCGACCTGCCGTATGTCATTGGCGCGAACGGCGAAAGAGACTTGCCCTTTGTCAAGATTCATTGTATCGACAAGGTTGGGTGCTTTTTTGGCACAAGCATAATCGAAAGAATGATTCCTTTGCAACGCGCTTACAACGCTGTCAAAAACCGCAAACACGAGTTTCTCAACAGAATCGCGATGGGTGTGCTTGCCGTCGAGGACGGCTCGGTCGATATCGAAAACTTGGAGGACGAAGGACTTTCTCCTGGCAAGGTGCTTGTCTATCGTCAAGGCACAAAACCGCCAACTTTGCTCGACAGTGGCAACGTTCCGTTCGACTTTACAAGAGAAGAAGAAAGGTTGCTGTCAGAATTTATCACTATCTCTGGCGTGAGCGAACTGAGTAAATATTCTCAAACGTATTCGTCAATGTCGGGCAAGGCAATCTCGTTGTTGGTCGAGCAAGACGACACAAGACTGTCAATCGCATCATCGTCAATCAGACTTGGCGTCAAAAAAATAAGCGAATTTGTCTTGCGATTGTACAAACAATTTGCGATGAACAAACGGCTCAAAAAAATTGGCGGAGACAATGGCGTCGTCGAAAGAGTGTTTTTCTCGTCGAACGATTTGCAGTCGGAAGATATCGTTTTCGAAGAAGAAAATGAGTTGTCGGACACGCTTGCAAGCCGTAGAAATATGGCGATGGAACTTATCAAAATGGGGGCGCTTGTCGACGAAAACGGAAAAATGTCCAACAGAAACAAAACAAAATTGCTCGAATTGTTGGGCTTTGGAAACTGGGAAAACGCGAGAGATATCGACGATTGCCAACGCAAAAATGCAATCAAAGAAGTCTTGGAAATGGACACGAAAAAGTTGGAAGTAGAAGATATTGACGACCACAAATTGCACGTGGAAGAACATACAAAGGCTTTGTTGACAAATGACGAGTGGGAAATTGGAAGAAAAAACAAGTTGAAAGAACATATCAAACAACACAAATTGATGATGACAATTGCGGAGGGCGCGGAAGAAAATGGAACAAATTGAACAAGCGCAAGTCGCGACTGAAAACACGCAATTTGAAAATTTGCAACTTGGAAACACACAAGTGGAAAACACGCAAGTGGAAAATAAGGGAGAAAATGTAGACACGCAAAACGGCGAAAATTCTTGCGCAAAAGTGGAAAATGGTCAACCTGTACAAGGAATATGCACTGTAAACGAGAAAAACAGCGAGATAGAAACCACTCAACAACAAACGGAATTGGAGAAAAATTCCGCAAAAGAAAGCGTTAAACAACAAACGGAATTGGAAAAAAACAACGAGAATGTCAGCGATAAAAGCAACATAAGCAACGAAAATATCAGCGAAAAAAACGAAGTTGTTCAATCAAATTCCGACGATATAAAACAAATATATCTTGGGGAAAACTGGAACGACACGGTAAGGGAGTTTGTAGAAAAGTATCCGCTAGCCAAAAGCTTTGTGACGGATATCGGCAAAGAATTGTTGACCGACCAAACACTTGCGTGTCAGCCCTTGTGCTTGGAATTGGCGCTCAATCGAGTGTTGACGAGAGCCTATATAGCGCCCGCAGATATCATAAACAATCAAGAATTCCGAGAAAAATTCGTATTCGACAACAAAGAAATACAATCAATAATTGTGAACAATTATCTCGAAAACTTGGAAAAATCAAAACCGCCCAAAGCGATAACTTCGCGCGGGCAAATCACACTCACACCGCCCGACAAACCGAGAAGCATTGAAGAAGCGGGCAAAATTATGACAAAAATGCTTCAAAATAGGAGAATTTGATGGTAAGTTTGGAAACAGCAAATAATGCGCTCAAAGAAGTGTATTTGGGTATTGTAGCAAATCAATTGAACGTTGGTATCAACCCGTTCTTTGCAAAAATTAAACAAACAGAAAGTGATGTTTGGGGAAAAGAAATTGTAAAACTTGTGCCTTATGGCATAAACGGCGGTATTGGAGCAGGCACGGAAACGGGCGCTTTGCCAACGCCTGCAGCCAACAACTATGACCGTTTTAAGTTGGAACTCAAGAACCTTTATGGCACAATCGAGTTGTCAGACAAGGCGATAAGAGCGTCGCAATCAAGCGCTGGCGCGTTTGTAAATTTGTTGAACGCGGAAATGGACGGCTTGCTCAAAGCGTCAAAATTTAATATCGGAAGAATGCTTTTCGGCGACGGTAGCGGTGTGCTTGCAAAGTGCAAAGCTGCTGGCTCAACTGGGAATGCGATTCAACTCGACAATGTTAAGAATGTAATCGAAGGTATGGTTATCGACGTCTTTGACGGAGCAAACAATATGCCTTACGGCAGTTATACCGGCGTGAGAATCACAAGCGTGGACAGAGCGGCAAAGAAAATTACGCTCGGCGGAGTGACAATCTCAGGCATCAAAGACACTGATTATATCACCGTGCAAGGCTCGAAAAACAACGAGTTGACCGGGCTTGGAAGTATTTTTTCTGACGGCAATCTCTATGGCTTGTCGCGCGCAAATAGAAGTTGGCTCAAGCCAAAAAGCTTCGACAACGTTGGAAACATTTCGTCGGGCAAAATTCAATCAACAATCGACTTTGTCGACGAGGTCGCAGGCGCAGGAATCGACTGCATTGTGTCGTCTTATGACGTGAGAAGATTCTATCTCGACCACCTTGCGCTCACAAGAACAAATATTGATTATCTCAATCTCGACGGCGGTTACAAGGCGCTTTCTTACAACGGAATTCCTGTTGTCGCGGATAGATTTGTGCAAGACGGCACGATGTATTTGTTGAACAGCGCGGACTTCAAGATGCACCAACTTTGCGATTGGAGATGGCTCGAAGGCGAAGGCGGAAAGGTCATCAAACAAAAAAATAACAGCGCTACTTATTCCGCTACTCTCGTAAAGTATGCGGATATGTTGTGCGATAAGCCTATCGGACAGGCTCGCCTTACCGGCATAACAGGCTGATAAAATAGGAGAAAAATGACAAAGAATAGATTGATTTGTGGTGATTTGTTTGGCATTGCGGAACGTATTAAGAGCATAGATGACGATTATCAAATATTTTTTAATGGGGAAACGGCTCGCTTTGAATTGCATAATTCCGCTTGTCAACCTACTCTCCAACTTGTAATTCCTTTCGACAGATTGGACGCGAGAACGATTGATTACGCAGCGCGCACAAGGGTGCAAAATGCAAATGAACTGCTCGAAAATATTACTCGCGACAATGAGATTTTGGACAAGCAAGCTGGAGAGAAACTTTGTCAGGACGCTTGCGAAAAATTGGAAAACTTGCTGGCAAAAGGAGATGTGAAAAAATGAGAATAAATGAAATTGTCGAAAACGCCTTGCTTTTTCTTGGCGACGGCGATGTCAAAGTTACAAAACAAATGGAACAAGACGAAAAAATTAAACTTTTGTCAAAGTGCGCAAATATGATTGTCAAAGAAATTGCGTGCAAGTTTTTGCCACTTGTGGCGAAACAAAATGTCGTGACAAAAAACAACGCTTTCGCTTATGACCAGCTGAACAACCGCGTGTTGGAAATTGTAAAAATTGTCGAGCCGAACAGCGGAATTAGCCTTGATTTTGTCCAAACCCCCGATATATGTAAAGTAATTGGCGCTCAAAACATAGAAGTCACTTACAAATATATTCCGCGAGACGGGGCGATTGACGGCGAATGCGAGATCTCAAACAAGGTTCTCGTCAAAACTGTCGCGCTCGGCGCGTGCGCGGAATATTGCATAATACAAGGACTCTATCAACAATCGGTCGTCTTTGGACAAAAATATGACGAGGATATTGAGTGGGCAAAAAAGTCAAACAAAGAAATAAAAATTAAACCTAGGAGGTGGTTTTGATGAGTGGATATAGCAAATTGAAACTTCCGAAACCTATCAGAAAAACCTATCTTTTTTCCAAATTCCTTGGCTATGACGAAGAAAAATTGACAAATACTTTGCCGTCAAATTACAGCGCGCACTGTTACAACTTTGCGTGCAAAGATTGCAAACTTGCAAAAGGAGCGGAAATTTTTCCGCTCGAAGGCGTCGACGCGACAACGGGGCAAAACTTTTTGCTCAAACAAATGCTGACAATCAACGGCAAGAAAAAACTTTTTGTGGCGAAAAATAACAGCGCAAATGAAAACTTCAACACGCTTGTCGTCTCGCACTCTGGCGGACTGGATATCTTGCCGATTGGCAAAAACGCCGATTGGAAAAGGCTGAACACCAACAAATTGTATGTCGAGGCGGTTAGCTTTTTCTATAAAAATAAGTATGTTACACTGCTGTCGGACGGAGTCAACGGAGTGGATATTTTGGACGGAGTTACGCTCAGCCACTGCGCGGACTCGCTGAGCATTGTCGATATGACGAGCCACAACGAGAGAGTTTTTGCGGTGGTCAAGGGCGAGAGAAACAGTCTTTGGTTCAGCGCGAGCTTCGACCCGTTCGACTGGACGGTCTCGCTTTCGGGCGGTGGTTATATCAATTTTGACGGCTCGCTTGGCAACGTTATCGCGGTCAAAAGCCTTGGCGAAAACCTTTTTGTGTTCTGCGAATATGGCATATACAGATTGTCGGGCTATGTCGACCAAACGGAATTTGCGCTCAAAAGAGTGTATTTTTCTTGCAACAAAATATACGCGCGGTCGATTGTCGAAAGTGGCGAATTTATCATTTTTTGCGCGAGCGACGGAGTGTATATCTTCGACGGTTATAGCGTGAGAAAAAAGGCGGTCAATATCGACGGGCTTGTCAATGTCAACGAGAAAACAATCTCGGCGTCTTATGGCGACGGAAAATATTTTCTATCAATCGAAAACGAATTGAAAAATGGAGATTATGGAAGCGTAAATGGAGAAGAAAATAGTAATTGCGTTTTGCTTTCTCTGGCTGTCGCTGACTCTTGCGTGGATATTTGTCGCGGTGTAAATTTGGAGTGTCTCAATCAACTGTTTTTGCCAAACAAAAGCTATGTGGTGGGGCTGTCCAATGAGAAAAATTGCATTGTCGCGATAAACTCGCAACCAACAACGATATCGCCCAGAGTGGCGGAATGGAAGGTCGAAAACATTGACTTCGACGAGCCAAACAAATATAAAATTATCTCGGCAATCGAGTTTGGGACGGAATGTCAATATGAATTTGGCATTGTGGCGGACGGCAAAAGAAGAACGTTTGTCGTCTCGCCAAGAATCAATCAAATTGTAACAAATTGCAAAGGGAAAAAATTCGAGTTTTTTGTCAAATGCGACGAGCAAACAAGCAATATAAGTTCGCCAAAATTGATAGTAGACTTCGAAAGAAAATAAGGGAAAAAGTGGAGGTGGAATGGAAAACGAAATTTTGAAAAGGCTTGAAATGTTGGAAAACCGCCTTAATGACAGAGACGAAAGTAGGCGGTCAGAGATAAAAACATTGATTAACGCGCAAAATGGCATTTGCGAAAAAACTTACAACTTGTTGTGTGGCGGAAGCTCGTTCAACCTTGTTGTGGAGTGCTTGCCAAAAGAAAATTGTAGCGTGGCGGTTGATGTCGACGGCGTGGCGTATCCGACTTTTGCAGGGTGCTTGTGGACAAAAACCGCGAGCCTTGGCAAGGGCAATCACATTGTCAAAGTGAAAGTCACAAATGCGTTTGGAATGAAAATTGTCGTCAGCGGATGGCGAATTGTCGAAAGATAAAAAGGTCAAAGTGGCGAATATAACAAAATGATAGTATCGTTGCAAACGAAAAACTGTTGCAAAAAACAAAGCGATTGCAAAAGAAAAACTGTTGCAAAAAAATAAAGCGATTGCAAACGAAAAACTGTTGCAAAAAAATAAAGCGATTGCAAAATTAAGTTGTTGCAAGCGCGAAAAAGGTGGAAAATTATGAGTGAAAAATTGTTGAAAATAAAACAAAAAATAGCAAGATATAATTATTATGTCTTGCAAAGGAGAGAAATATGAGCTTTTGGGACAAAGTGACGGACTTTTTTGGAGGGAATAAAAAGGATAAAGAATTGACTGGCGAAGTTGACGAAGAAACGCGAAAAAAGAACGACGAAATTCTTAAAAAAATCGACGATATGGACAAGGCTTATCGCGAGCTGGAAGAAAGTAAATACGTTCCGATTGACACGATTATGCCAGAAGAACCTGACTTGAAATATTTGGACGAATATGACGGCGCGACAATCGACGAGATAAAAAAACAAGCCGAAAGCGTGTGGGGCGAAACGCGAGAAAACAAGAAAAATTCCGTCAAAAACGAAACGAAAAAAGAAATTGACAGCGTGGAAAACAAGAAAAGTTCCGTTGACGAACAAAAACAAGAAAAGTTGAGCGCGCTCGAAAAGCAAATCAAAGAGTTGCAGGGCGAGACTGTCAACAAAAATGTCAAAAACGGAATATACAATTCGTCCATTATGTCAGAAGAAAAAAACGCGATTGACAACGCGAAAACCGCAAAACAAAATGAGGTCAACGACCAAGTAAATATCGCTGTCGACAAGTTGAACAAAGAAATCGAGGCGCTCGGCGCGCAAGAAAAAACCGCCGTCGAAAAGCTCGACTTGGAATTTGCGACAAAAATTCAAAAGACTATCGACGAAAAAGTCAAAGAAAGAGACAACGAGATTAAAAAGATTGCGGACTTTAACAACGATGTCAAAGAAAAAGAAAACTTCTATAAGGCGAAGCGCCAACAAGCGATTGAAAAACAAATTTCCGACAGGATGGAAGATCAAATTATGCAACAAAAAGACGAGTTGGAAAACGGCTATCGCGGAGACAAAGACAAAGATTATCAAGAAAGATTGAGAATCGTCGAAGAATTCTATGACACCTTGCCAAAAGATGTCAGAAACAAGCTTATATCAGAAGATAGGGACTTGAAACGCTCGCTTGGAATGTATTATTCTCGCTTGCTGCACAAGTATATGGGGTAAAATATGTGGGACGAAATTATCAGGGTGGCGACGACTAACGGTCTGTGGGCTTTGCTTTTTTGTTCGCTATTTATATTCCAAATCAAAGACGGCAAAAGCCGTGAAAAAAAGTATCAAGAAACAATCGACAGCTTGTGCAAAAGTTTGCATTGCGTGCAAGAAATCGACGAAAATGTCGAACATATCAGAGACGAAATGCGCGCGCGGTTGGACGGCGCAAGAGTGACAAAATAGGAGGCGCATATGAGAGAAAAATTGAAAGATTATAGCTTTTGGGTGGGAGTGGTCGGCAGTGTGATGGTCTTGTTGCACACAATCAACTCGCAACTGAACATCGAATATATCGAAAACGTCATTATGGCTTTGCTGGGAGTGCTGTCGGTGGCTGGAATTGTGCACAAGCCGTCAGCAAAAACAACGGCGCAAGAAAACGAAAAAACAAACGGCGAACCGCAAATTTTTGAAAAGGCAAATGACAAACAAAAAGATTGCAACACGCAAAATTGCGAAAAAGTGAATGACGCAACACAAAATTGCGAAACACAAAACGGCGAAACACAAAAATGCGAAACACAAAACGGCGAACCGCAAAAAAGTGAAAAGTCAAATTGCGAAAAAACAAATGGCGAACCGCAAGACTGTGACACTCAAAATGAAACAACATTGTGATAACAAAAATCAAATAAAAATCTTTTTTTAAAAGTAAAAACGGCAGTTGGAGAAACTGCCGTTTTTGTATAAAAGGGAAAATTTTGAAAAAGTCGAATTAATCTTTTGTCCATTTTGCATAAAGTTTTACTTCTGTCTTGCCTTTGTAGCGGCGAAGTAAATCTTTTGAGTTTGTCTTTGTCGTAAAGTCTTCCTCAAGAAACCAGCCCTCGAAAGTGTAGCCGTCGCGATATGGTCTTGGCAACATTTGAGTGGAAAAATTCAAATCTAAATTTTCCAGCTGTGTGTCGCTGTTTGTGACAAAAACCACTGTTATGCCATTGGAACATGCTGTAAACGAAAGCAACAAAACTATAAACATAGTTGCCAACAAAATATTGTAAGTTTTGCGTTTGCTCATTTGGGTCCTTCCTTTATTAGTAAACTTATTATATTGTTAAATTTTTAATTTGTCAAGCAAAACTTAACACTTTCTTAAAATATTGTGAATTCTAGCTTAAAGCTATTTCGTTATCATACAAATAGGGTTTTAATGTAGTTTTTGCGTATAAAATATAATTATATTGTGAGAGCGCTTATCGTAAGCATATTCCAAACAAATTAATTTAAAGTTAAATTGTGTGACAATGTTTGAATTCTTGTAAGTTTAACTTTTTGTTTGTATTTGTTTCTTTCAAAACAAATTATTTGAGTTCATCAAGGATAATATTTACAATTTTGTCAGGAATCGACCTGTCATAATAATAAAAGTTCTTGTTGGCGCTCATCGCTCGCTCGATTGTCGAAAGCAGGGTGATTGGCGAAAGATTTTCTTGCAACAACATTTGGGCAAAATTGTGCTGTTGCAAAAGGGTGGCGTTTTCTATTTGGTCGCCGCGCGAGCTTGTCGCGGGCAGTGGAATATAGATTGCTTTTTTGTTGAGAGCGGATATTTCTTGGCTAAAATTCGCTCCGCAACGAGATATTACAAGTGTCGCGACCGCAATATAATCTTGAATGTTCTGGGCGTATTCCAACTGAAGATAGTTGGAGTGGTTGATGCGTTGAATGTTTTTGCCACAAATGTGAATCACAAAATAATTTTTGCAAAGCTCGTCGAGCATATTGTAAATGACGGAATTTATCACAGTCGCGCCGAGCGAACCGCCGACAACCAAAATTATTGGCAATCGCGCGCTAAAATTGTGGGTGTGGAATATTTTTTCTGGGTGGGCGTCAAAAATTTGTTCGCGCAAAGGGTTGCCGACAAAAACATAATTTTTGCGGAGCGGAGTCTCGGGGTGGGAGGTGATGACCTTGCGCGCAAATGTCGCCGTCAACTTGTTGGCGAGCCCGAGCGATAGGTCGCTTTCGTGACAAATTACAGGCAAATGCAGGCTTTTTGCTGCCAAAACAACAGGGAGCGAGACATAGCCGCCCTTGGAAAAAACAATATCAATGTGATGTTCGAGCAATATTTTTTTCGCTTGGCGCACGAAAGCTGGCATTGCGAACGGAATTTTCGCGTTGGAAAAAAGCTTCGTTCGGTCGAACTTTATCGAATCGCAGTGGGCAAATTCCAAGTTGTATTGCGCGCAAAGGTCGGCTTCTTGCTTACGCTCGTTGCCGATGTAAAGAATGTTGTCAAAATGCTTTTTGAGCGGAGCAACAAGCGCGATATTTGGCATTATGTGTCCGGCTGTTCCGCCACCTGTCAAGGCTATATTCATAATAATTTTCCTTTTTTGTTTATTGCGGAAGGGGCGTTTGTCGAGAGTTTGTCTTGATAATCGTTTGGGAAATTTTGTCGCGTCGCAAGGCTTGTATAATTCTTGAGCAAAGTTTTTTGAAACATTTGCCGTTGCAAGCGTAGAAAAAGTCCAAAGCAAAAGTTTTGAATAAATTCGTCGAGCAAACGACCTTCCGCTCTTATATTTTATGCGTTGTTGGCAAAAATATTTATAAATAGAAAAATGTCTCATTATGCCGAAAAAAGCAAAATTTTGTCGCGGTAAAAACTCAATTATATTGAATAATTATTTATATTAAAAGAAACATATATTATTTGAGCAATTTCCTTGAAATTTGACGGCAAATGGTGTATTATTTAATAGGTATTTGTGGAAGTCTCCGCAATGCCGTTCATCATAAATTCTTAAGGGGGAATATTATGGAAGAAATAAAATTCGAGGGCTACAACGGTTATCCGTTGACCGTCTGCGTCTGGGACGAGGTCTCAAAGCCGAATTGTGTGATGATTTTGTCGCACGGAATGGTCGAGCATATGAGGCGTTATGACGACTTTGCGAACTTTTTGAACACGCAGGGCGTTGTCGTCGTCGGCGATGACCACCGCGGTCACGGCAAAACTTGTGGACTTGACAAGCTCGGAATTGTTCCTGACGGCGACAGCTTTTGGGACACGGTCGAGGACGGAATTGTTCTCACCGACTGGGCGAAAGAAAAATATAACTTGCCGATAATCTTGTTCGGGCATAGTTATGGCTCGTTTTTGTCGCAGGCTTATCTTGAGCTTGCAAGCGAAAAAATTGAGGCGTGCATTCTTTGCGGTTCGGCAAAGCAAGACGGAATTGACGTCGCGGCAGGGCGACTGGTGGCAAATTTGCAATTCGCGTTCGGCGGAAAAGACAAGCCTGCAAAGCTTATCAAAAAGTTGTCTTTCGACGGCTATTGCAAAAAATTCAAAGAAGAAAAAGACAAAGAGGCTTGTTGGATAAACCGCGACGAGCAAGAAAGAGAAAAATATATTCACGACCCGATGAGCAATTATGTGGCGTCGGTCGGGTTCTATAAATATTTTTTTAACGGACTGAAAGAGATTTATCGCAAAGAAAACCTTGAACATATACGCAAAGATATTCCAATTTTTGTGATAAGCGGCGGTCAAGACCCTGTCGGTCGCAATGGCGAGTCGGTCAATGACCTCTATGAAATGTATCGCAATCTCGGAGTGGACAATGTCAAGGTGAAACTCTATGCAGGGGCGAGACACGAGATTTTGAACGAACTCAACAAAAAAGAAGTTTATCAAGACGTGATTGAGTTTGTAAATAAAATTGTAAAAAAATAAAGTTGGAAGTGGGCGGATAGGCGACGCAAAAGCTTGTTGCAAAGCGGTCAAAATTGATTTGTAAAAAAAGCGAATTGAAAAACTGCCAAAAAAAATTGCGACAAAAAACAATTCAAAAAAGCAATTCAAAAAAGCAATCTCGAAACATTGTTGAAAAACGCGAAAGAATTGTTTGCGACACGCGACGCTCGCGACAAAATTACTTGATGATAAATGACGGAGGAAGAATGGAAAAAAGCTACAACGCAAAAGACATTATTGTGCTCGAAGGGCTGGAGGCTGTCAGACTGCGCCCCGGTATGTATATCGGCACAACGGGCAGCAAGGGTATGCACCACATCTTGTGGGAAATTGTCGACAATGGCATCGACGAGATTGCAAATGGCTTTGGCGACACGATAAATATCGAGATTCACAAGGACGAAAGTGTGTCAATCACCGACAATGGTCGTGGCATACCTGTCGATTTGCACCCAAAAGAAAAAGTGCCGGGCGTGGAGCTTGTCTTTACAAAATTGCACGCAGGCGGAAAATTTAACAGCAGTAATTACGCTTATTCGGGCGGTTTGCACGGCGTGGGCGCGGCGGTTACAAACGCGTTGTCAAGCTGGCTGACGGTCGAGATTTGCAAAAACGGCGTGAAATATACCGAAAAATTCCATTCAATCGAAGTTGACGGAAAAATGAAATGCGGAATCGTGTGGCAGGGGCTTTGCGAACAACCTTGCGACAAAAAACTCAAGGGCTCAAGAGTAACTTTCTTGCCTGATAGCAAAGTTTTTGGCGACGTCAAATTTGACTTTGACGAGATTTGTCGCCGAGCGAAAGAATTGGCTTTTCTCAATGGCGGACTCAAAATATCCGTCTCTGATGAGCGACAACTCACCGACGGCGGAAACGCGCGCACGAGAAATTATCACTTCGCGGACGGCATAAAGGACTTTGTGCTCTATCTCAATGAGTCAAAAGAAAAGAAATATCAAGAACCGATTTATGCGGAAAAAAGCCAGGATAACTTCTTTGTCGGCGTTTGCTTCCAGCACACTGATTGCTTTACTGAGTCGATTTTTAGCTATGTAAACAACATTCCTACAACAGAGGGCGGCACGCACGAGACGGGCTTCAAAAGCGCGTTTACAAAGGCGCTCAATGACTTTGGCAGACAAAAAAATATTATCAAAGACAAGCAAGTCAACTTTTTTGGCGAGGACTTCCGCGAAGGACTGACAGCGGTGCTGACGGTCAAAATGCAAAATATACAGTTCGAAGGTCAAACAAAGACGAAACTCGGCAACCCAGAAGTTAAACAACTTGTCGAAAACTTGTTGTGCGACGCGCTGAGAGACGTTTTTAACAAGACGAAAAAAGAAGTTATCGACGCGATTTTTGACAAGGCGGCGCTCGCGGTCAAGGCGAGAGAAAGCGCCTCGAAAGCGAAAGAAGTCGCAAGGCATCTCAACAGCAACACTGGCTCGACTTTGGTCGGCAAACTTGCCGCGTGCAGTGGCAAAAAGGCGGAGTTTAATGAGATGTTTATCGTCGAGGGCGACTCGGCAGGCGGAAGCGCGAAACAAGGGCGAGATAGGTTTTTCCAAGCGATTCTGCCACTCAAAGGCAAACCGCTCAACGCGGAGAAAAAACGCGTGATTGAGATTGTCAAAAACGAAGAAATTTTGTCAATTATCAATGCTTTGGGCACTGGCTTTGACAAAGATTTTGACATAAGCGGACTCAAATATAACAAGATTATTATCCTTGCGGACGCTGACCAAGACGGCGCGCACATTCGGTCGATTTTGTTGACATTTTTCTTCCGCTATATGCGAGAACTTATCACGGACGGGCACGTTTATATAGGAATGCCACCGCTCTATCGCGTGGAAGAAAAGGGCAATATTCAATATGTCTATGACGATGCGGAACTCAAAACAATTCTCGAAAAAGTCGGCAAAAATTATATTTTGCAACGCTATAAGGGGCTTGGAGAAATGAACCCAGAACAGCTGTGGGACACGACTATGAACCCAGCGACGCGCTCGCTGCTGAGAGTTACAATCGAGGACGCCGCCGAGGCGGAAAGGCTTGTGTCAGTGCTGATGGGCACGGACGTCGAGTCAAGAAAACAATATATCTATGACTATGCGGACTTTAACAAAGTCGACAAATTCAAAGAAATAAATGCGTGAGTTGTAAAAACGGCAAAAAAACTGCCGTTGGAAAATAGTCAAATAAACAAAGAAATAAATGCGTGAGTGGAGCAAAATGGCAAAAGAAAAAATTATCGTTGATAACTCGAAAATATATGACACTATTATAGAAAAGGTTTTGCATACGTCTATGATGACTTATTCGGAACACGTTATTCTTGACCGCGCGCTGCCGCGTGTCGAGGACGGGCTGAAACCTGTTCACAGAAGAATTCTATACACTATGATGGAGCTTGGGCTTACGCCTGACAAACCGCACAAAAAGTCGGCGCGTATCGTCGGCGACTGCCTCGGCAAGTATCACCCACACGGCGACAGCTCGGTCTATGGCGCGATGGTTCGCCTTGCGCAACCTTACAATATCAGAATGACGCTCGTTGACGGACACGGAAACTTTGGCTCGATTGACGGCGATTCTGCGGCGGCTATGCGTTACACCGAGGCTAGGCTCACGCCACTCGCGATGGAGATGTTGAGAGATTTGGACAAAGAAACCGTGCCAATGTCGCTCAACTTTGACGATAGCTTGGAAGAACCTGACATTCTGCCGTCGAGATTTCCAAACTTGCTCGTCAACGGCGCAAGCGGAATTGCGGTCGGGCTCGCGACGAATATCCCTACACACAACTTGGAAGAAGTCATCGACGGCGTCGTGGCGTATATCGACAACCCCGACATTGAGTTGGACGAAATGATGAAATACATACCTGCGCCTGACTTTCCGACGGGCGGTTTTATTATCAACAACGAAGAAATAAGAAACGCGTTTGCCACTGGCAAAGGCAGAGTTACAATGCGCGCGAAAACAAGCGTGGAAAAGGACGGCGACAAACAAAATATTATCATAAACGAGCTACCTTATCAAGTCAACAAACCTGACTTGTTGAAGTCGATTTATGACCTGAAAGAAAGCAAGAAAGAACTGTTTGGCAACATTATCGACGTGGTCGACGAGTCGGACAGAAACGGTATGCGCGCGGTCATTAAGCTCAAAAAAGATACCGATATCGAGTTTATTTTGGCGGGGCTGTATAAGTCAACCAACTTGCAAATGAATTTTGGCGTAAATATGGTCGCGATTGCCAACGGCAAACCGCAGTTGTTGGGACTGGTGGAAATTATCAAATACTACGTTGAGTTCCAACGCGAAATTATTTATAAGCGCAGTCAATATGACTTGACCGCGTCAAAAAGGCGCGAACACATCTTGAAAGGCTTGATGGTCGCTGTCAAAAATATCAGAGAAGTGGTCGAAATTGTGCTCAACGCAAAGACTTATACCGAGTCAAAAGAGAACTTGAGCGCGCGATTTGACTTGTCAGAAAAGCAAGCTATCGCAGTGCTCGATATCCCTTTGAAAAGATTGAACAAGCTCGATATTGGCAAAATGGAAGAAGAACTCAAAGAGTTGGAACGCAAAATTGCCGACCTTGAAAGCATTTTGTCGTCAAAGAAAAAACAACTCGCGGTTGTGAGAAAAGAAATTCTTGAGATTAAAAAGAAATATCCTTGTCCGCGTATGTCGCAATTGATATCAGAAGAAAAAGCCGATATGAGCCACATTGACCTCAATGTAAAACTCAAAAAAACTGGCTATATGGTGCTTACGCAAAAGGGCGCGCTGAAATATTTGACCGAGCGCGGTTATCAACAAGCAAGCAAAGGCATTGTAAATTGCTCGCCAAATGAGCTCGCAAAGCAGGTTATAAATTGCTCAAGCGACAACAATATCATTGGGTTTACGGAAAAAGGCAATTGCGTAATCTTCAATATTGACGACCTTGACGAGGACAAATGGAAGGGAAAAGGCGTCGATATCTCCAAACTTTCCAAGATAGAAAGCGACGACAACATTGTGGCGATTTTCTCGGCGGAAAATTTTGTCGGCAAGGAAATATATATCTATACGCGTGGCGGAATGGTCAAGCGTAGCGAATGCGCGGAGTATAACGTTGACAAGAAAACGATTTATCCGTCTGTCGTGCTCAAGGACGGCGACAAGGTGCTCGGCGTGGAAATTGTCAATGCCGATATGGAAAATATCTTGTTCGTTTCTGACAGCGGAATGGCGCTCAATGCAAAGGCGGACATTCCTGTCCAAGGCAGAAAAGCTGGCGGTGTCAAGGGCATAATGCTCGCGGACGACGACAAAGTCGCGCTTGCGTTGCAAAATTGTGGCGAGGGCGAGATTGTTGTTGTCAACGAAAATGGCTTTGCGAGAAGAATAATTCTTTCGACAATAGAAGTCAAAATGCGTTTCCGCAAGGGCGTGCAAATAAACAGCGCTGACAAAAACGGCGCGATAATCTATGTCGCGCGCGTGATGATGCCTTATGACTTTGCGGTTGTGTTGCCTGACGGCGAAATTTGCGCGCTCAACACGGAAGATATCGCGATTGTTGCGGACAAAGTTGCGAAAGGGAAGAACGTTCTCAAAGCTATCGCGAAAGACAAAAATTGTATGTTGATTGCAAATTGCTTCGACCACAACTTGATATAGAAAGGAAAATTTTTCGAATTTTTTTGAAATTGTAAATACAAATGAAAAATAACGATGACAGACAATTGAATTTTGTTCAAGGACTTAAAGCCGGCTTTCCAGTCGGCTTGGGTTATTTTTCCGTCTCAATCGCCTTTGGAATTCTTGCTGTCCAAAACAAATTGCCAATTTGGGCGCCTATTGTCACGTCAATGACCAACTTGTCGGGCACGGGGCAATTCGCAGGCTTTGGAATGTTGTTTTCTGGCGCGGGGCTGTTCGAAATTCTTTTTACGGTGCTGATGCTCAATATAAGATACTTCCTTATGGGGGTTACGCTGGCGCAAAAGTTGCCGAGCAATATCGGTTTTGGCAAGCGAATGCTCATTGCGTTTGGACTGACCGACGAGAATTTTGCAATTGAAATATCGCAAAAGCGCGAGCTCACGTTTGCGTTTATTTGCGGAATTATTCTCAGCTCGTGGTGCGGTTGGGTGAGCGGAACGGCTGTCGGCGCGCTGCTCAATGAGCTTGTGCCTGCAATGCTGACTTCCGCGATGGGAATTATGCTCTATGCAATGTTTATGGCAATTTTCGTCCCTGAGGCGCGCAAGTCAAAGGCGGTGCTTGTCGTGGTGATGATATCGCTTGGGTTGAGCAGTTGTTTCAAATGGATACCGTGGGTCAACAAAATGCCAAAC